>JAIXWH010000049.1 GCA_027484165.1 Chitinophagaceae bacterium
CTTTCAAACCTATGAAACAACATATGAAAAACTATTTCACCTCCACCTTAAGTAAACTCACTCCATCCATGAAAGCTTCTAGTTGATCGCCTACCAAGCATTCGCCAACGCCGGCGGGAGTTCCTGTAAAAATCAGGTCGCCAATATTTAAAGAAAAGTAATTGGAAATATTTGAAATCAACTTATTGAAACTGAAGATCATTTCACCGGAGTTTCCCTTTTGAACTGTCTCTTCATTTTTTGTAAAACTAAATCCTACGTTTTTAGGATTGAATGCTGGTGTAATATCCACAAACTTTCCAACCGCTGCTGAATTATCAAAAGCTTTTGCTTTTTCCCAAGGCAATCCATTTTTTTTTGCTTCTTGTTGAATATCCCTTGCTGTAAAATCAATTCCTACAGTAATACCATTATAATATGATCCAGCTAAACGTTCTGGAATATATTTTCCGTTTTTGCAAATACGAAGCACCAATTCGCATTCATAGTGAAGCTCATTGGTAAATTCAGGATAATAGAAAGGAGTGTGAGATTGTAACAAAGCACTTTTGGGCTTCATGAAAATCACAGGTTCTGTTGGTACTTCATTCCCCAATTCCTTGGCATGGTCAACATAGTTTCTTCCGATGCAAATTATCTTCATTAATCGCTTTGTGTTGGGTTAAAGATTATTAAGAAGACGAAATTAATGAAAACTAAGTAAAAAAAAGAATAGCATTTAAGCCTTTTTCTCGTTGAAACTCAAATTATTATATAATGTCATCGTCCTGTCGATACCAATAGATGCATAACTTTCAATGATTTCAACAGATTTGTCGATTTTATAGCGTATAACAGGGATTTCATCATTTTTCCATTTGCCCAATACAAAATCTACTTGCATACCCTTAGGAAATACATTCCCGATTCCAAATCTCAATTTAGGATATGCATCTGTTCCTAATATATTTTGAATGTCTTTTAAGCCATTATGACCGGCATCCGAACCACTTTTTCTCAGTCTGATTTTATCTAAAGGAAGAGCAAGATCATCTACAATAGTAAGTGTATTTTCAAGAGGTACTTTTTCTTTTTCCTGCCAATATTTGAAGGCTCTGCCACTTAAGTTCATATAAGTTGTTGGACAAACACAAACAAATACTTTTCCTTTCCATTTTACTTCTGCAACAAATGCTAACCTATCAGATTTAAATACTCCCCCATGTTTTGTAGCAAAAGCATGCACAACATCAAATCCAATATTATGACGAGTATTCGCATATTCATCACCGATATTACCCAAACCTATGATTAAGTATTTTGACATTAATTTTAAAAAATTTGATGCTAATCAATTCAAAATTGAAAAGTAAAAAGTAAAAACTCAAAACAACAAACCACAAACAAAAAACGACAAACAAAAAATTCATTTACCCCAAACTCTCCAATAACTGAACGAGCTCTGCTTCTGTTTTAACCAGCACATCCCTCACCTTACTACCCTGACTTGCACCAACAATGCCCGCAGCTTCCAATTGATCCATCAATCTGCCGGCTCTGTTATACCCTAACTTCATTCTTCTCTGCAACAATGAAGTACTTCCACTTTGACTGCTCACAATCAATCTTGCGGCATCTTCAAACAAAGCATCTTTATCATTCACATCAAAATCTCTTCCCTCTGCATCTTTCTCATCAATGTATTCAGGCAACAAAAACGCTTGAGGATATCCTCTTTGATCTCCGATAAAATCCACAATCTTGTCTACTTCTGGTGTATCAACAAAAGCGCATTGCAAACGAACAATCTCGCCATTGTAACTAATCAGCATATCTCCTTTACCAATTAATTGCTCAGCACCTCCTGCATCCAGTATAGTTCGACTATCAATCTTACTACTCACCTTAAAGGCTATACGCGCAGGGAAGTTGGCTTTAATTGTACCTGTGATAATATTTACAGAAGGGCGTTGAGTTGCAATAATCAAGTGAATTCCAACAGCTCTTGCTAACTGAGCCAATCTTGCAATCGGCATCTCCACTTCCTTACCTGCAGTCATAATTAAATCGGCAAACTCATCCACTACTAATACAATGAAAGGTAAAAACTGATGTCCTTTTTCAGGATTGAGTTGACGCTTGGCAAATTTTTCATTATACTCTCTAATATTTCTGCAACCTGCTTCTTTGAGCAAATCGTAACGATTATCCATCTCAATACAAAGCGCATTTAAAGTATGAACAACCTTTTTAGTGTCAGTAATGATTGCATCTTCCTCACCTGGCAACTTTGCCAGAAAATGTTTTTCAATTGTTTTATAAATACTCAACTCCACTTTCTTCGGATCAACCAAAACAAATTTTAATTGCGAAGGGTGCTTGCTGTATAAAAGTGAAACGAGTATTGCATTCAATCCAACAGACTTACCCTGACCTGTAGCACCCGCCATCAATAAGTGAGGCATATTAGCCAAATCGACAATGAAATTTTCATTATCGATTTTTTTACCAATAGCTATAGGAAGGGAGAATGAATTTTTGGTAAATTTTTCTGCCGACAATAAAGTTTTCATGCTTACTATTGTCTTCTTAGCATTTGGCACTTCAATACCGATAGTTCCTTTACCAGGTATAGGTGCGATAATACGAATGCCCAGAGCAGCAAGACTTAAAGCAATATCATCTTCCAGATTTTTAATACGAGAAATACGAACTCCGGCAGCCGGAATAATTTCATAAAGCGTAACGGTTGGACCAACAGTAGCAGAAATTTTCTGAATACTAATATCGTAATTCTTGAGTGTATTTATAATTTGGTTTTTGTTATTCTCTAATTCTGTAGGATCCTGAACAATTTTTTCACTGCCATGATTTTCCAACAAATCAAGAGAAGGAAACTTATAATCTCTTAGATCCAAAACAGGATCGTAAGGTTTCATTTCTTTAACCTTTTCAGCATTTGGCTTTTCTTCTTCAACAGTTGGCTCTGCAGTTTTTATTTCTAATTGCAATGCACTTGTATCAGTTATAGGCAATACAATTTCTTTAGATACCAAAGCAGGTGATTCTTCAACTTCAAGTTCCTGGGGCTTTTCAATATCTTCTTCAATATCATCTTCTACTATTTCTGGTTCTGGTATCTTTTTCTTCAACTTATTTCCAGTAGATGGTTTTTCTTCTTGCTCTTCTACAAATAAAGTCCCTTCGTTATCTAGCACTTCATCAGTCAGAACAGGAGCAGCTTGCTTTTGTTTAAATAGTTTATCAAACGCAGGATTAAATCTCCAGATGATGTAAGCTAAAAATGCTGTAAAAACGATTGCTGCTGTACCTAAAGCTCCAATAGCATATTGCATATGTTGCTTGCACATATCTCCAACAGCCCCTCCCCAAGGAAATGAGTTGTTATTAAAAATTATTGAAGATGTGATACTAACCAATGGTAAACCCACAATTAGATATCTCAAATTTCTTGCAATTGAAAATACTTTTTTATTGAAAAAAAGATTGACACCTAAAACAAAAAAGAAAGTACAACATAAATAAGAAGCTATGCCAAATCCTCTATAAATAAAAAAGTGGGAAATGAATGCTCCAAGTGTTCCCATTAAATTCGAAACTTCTGTCTCTGTTCCCCAAAATAATTGGCTACCTGCTTGCAATACTTTGTCTTGATCCTCATCCCAGGTAAAAAGATATGAAGTAAAGGATACAAATAAAAGTATTGTGAATAATAAAAAAACACTCCCTAAAATTTTATGGGTACGCTCGTCTTTTAATATTTGTTTTAGCGTAACTTTTTCTAACTGATCTTCTTTAAAATCTTCAGTAGGGTTTGATTTAGATTTTGATTTTTTTGCCATGTTTACAAAGATATTAAATCCATATAACCAAAAACACGAAATCTACAAGTAAAGTAAATAAAAAATCAGCGGGAAACCCCTTTTAGAAGCATCATCCAACCAAGGATAAATGATAATCCTCCAAAAGGTGTAACTATTCCTATCCATGAATACAAACCATTAAAACATGCAAGCGTAAAAAGCGAACCGCTGAACAAAATAACACCAATCAAAAAAAGTCTGCAACACCATAATATTGATGAATTTGAAAACTCTTTATAAAGAATAGTTGCAATGATCATTCCCAATGAATGATAAAATTGATATTTAACGCCTGTTTCAAAAATTTGCAAATGCCTTTCATCTAAAAAATCTTTTAAAGCATGAGCGCCGAATGCGCCCAAAATAACACTTAACGCAGCCATGATGATTGATATCTTCAAAAATAATTTATTCATAAAACTTCTAAACTTTAGTTAGTAAATCTGTAATTGTTGAATCGTTCAATTCTTCTATTGACAAAGTGATTTTTGATACAGTATAAAACTCATTTCTTTCTTTCAATTTTTGTTCGATGAAAGTCAGTATTTCTGCCTGATTTATTTTATTGAACAGTGGCCTTTTTTTCATTTCATGGGTCATATTCTGGAGCAATGTGTGAGGCTTTGCTTTTATGAAAACGGTCAACCCGTTTTCGTTCATCCATTTCATATTGTCGAAAAAACATGGTGTACCTCCTCCACAAGCAACTATGCAATTGTCATAGTCTAAAGTACTTTGCAAAGATGCAGATTCAATTTGACGAAAATAGTCTTCCCCTTTTTTATCGAAAATTTCATCAATGGTCATTTGCTCTTTCGCAACTATGATTTCATCAAGGTCAAAAAAAGTCATTCCCGACTTTTCTGCCCATATTTTTCCCCAGTGAGATTTTCCTGCACCCATAAATCCAATTAAAAAAACTCTCATAGAATAATGTCACCCCTATGGGGTTTGTTGGTTGTTGTTACTTTTTTGTTTTAGAATAATTTCACCCCTACGGGGTTGGTTGGTTTTGTTACTTTTTTGTTTTAGAATAATTTCACCCCTACGGGGTTGGTTGGTTTTGTTACTTTTTTATTTTAGAATAATGTCACCCCTATGGGGTTTGTTGGTTGTTGTTTTTCTTTTAGAGTAATGTTACCCCTTCTGGGTTGTTTGGTTAATACTTTTTCTTTTTGAAGTCTCCTCTTTTCCATGCTTGAATAAATTCTGCCCAAGCTACTGGATTAAAAATATTTTGTGGAGCTATTTGCC
>JAIXWH010000071.1 GCA_027484165.1 Chitinophagaceae bacterium
AAAACAACTCATGAAAATGAATTACTTCAAACCAAACTATTGATTCAAGAACAAACTTTTCTGAATATTTCAAGAGAAATTCATGACAACATTGGACAAAAATTATCTTTTGCTAAACTGCAATTGAACTCAATGACAATTTCTGAAAACAAGCATGATGCTGAGTTGCTTTCTGAAAGCATTAGTATTATTACCGATTCTTTAGATGATTTGAGAGATTTAAGCAAAAGCTTAAATGCAGATTATATTCAAAACAATGGTTTAATTCTGTCAATAGAAAATCAAATCTATCAATTGGGTAAATCTGGAAAGTATCAGATTAAAATGAAAGTAACCGGTGAATCTCAATTTTTGAAAGCCGATAAAGAATTGGTTCTTTTTAGAATGATACAAGAATCACTAAGTAATATTGTAAAGCATGCAGATGCTAGTGAAATTACAATCAATCTTCATTATTGTGTGGCTGATTTGGTTCTCAAGATTTCCGATAATGGAACAGGGTTTGATATGCAACAAAAAAAAGATGGACAGGGATTGATTAATCTCAAAAAAAGAACTGAAAATATGAAAGGGAACTTCAATGTAGAATCAATACCCTCACAGGGAACTATAATTACCATTAAAATGCCGTTATATGACTAAACAAAATGCTACAAAAATTGTGCTTTGCGATGATCATGCTTTATTGCGAGATGCACTTGCTACAGTAATCAATAATTTTGATGAATTTAGGGTGATTCATACTGTTAACAATGGACATGAATTGATGAAGGCGCTTACCGATGGTTATGTGCCTGATATTATTTTACTTGATTTGAATATGCCTGTAATAGATGGATTTACAACAGCTAAATTTTTATATGAAACGCATCCCGAAATCAAAGTACTTATCTTAACAATGTATGATTCTGAAATCGCACTCATCAGATTGTTACAGGTAGGAGTAAAAGGATTTTTAAAAAAGGATATTCATCCTAATGAGTTGAGATCAGCCTTAAATTCAGTTTCGCAAAACGGATTTTATTATTCACACGATACCACAGGGAAATTAGCCAGTTTATTTCAAAAAGATGCTCAAAACAATGCCATGATTGAAAAGGCAATGCTATCAGAAAAAGAGTTGGAGTTTTTAAGAATGGCAAGTACTGATATGACATACAAGGAAATAGCGGATAAACTAAAAATTACCCCAAGAGCCATAGACGGATATCGTGATGCTTTGTTTGAAAAGCTTGATGTAAAAAGCAGAGTTGGCCTGGCGATTTATGCTGTAAGAAACGGAATTGTAAATTTTCATTAAAGAGGATTCACTCTATTAATTTGTTTCTCATTCCATACATAATCAAACCACCAATGGTTTTGGCATTAACTTTGGCCTTCATATTCTGTCGTATAGTTTCGATAGTTCTGGGGCTTAGAAATATGATTTTTGAAATTTCCTCAGTGGTTTTGTCTTCTGCCAATAATTGAAGTATTTTAATTTCTTTTTCACTGAAATTTACTGGCGTATTGGTACCGTAATGTTGCCTTACATTTTTCTTTTGCATGAGCCTTCCCATCACAGCGGAATTAACTAATTCATTAAAGTAAAAATCATCGTTCATGCAGGTTAAAATAGCTTCATATATTTCTTCCGGATCGGTAGTTTTGGTCAGATAGGCATTAGCACCCATTTCCATCATCTTGCTAATCATCTGCTGGTCGTCGTACATGGTAAGCACTATAATCTTTATATCTTCGTATTCTTTTCTCAAAATTTGTATTGCATTAATACCATCAATTTCAGGCATTCTGATATCCATAAGCAGAACTTCGGGTTTTTTGATGGCTATTTTATGCATCATATCCTTTCCGTCTTCGGCCTCCCATATCATTTTAAGGTTGCTTTTACCCGATAAAGCCATCTTTATTCCATCACGGAATATTTTGTGGTCATCAGCAATGGCAATTTTGATGTAATTTTCAGTAGTTGACATGATTTTCTGGGTTATGGTTAATAAAACTAATTTAAAATCAATAAGTTACAAAAAAAGAGCTGCATGTACAATTCAGATTTTGTGTATTGAAAGGAAACATTTTCAATACACAAAATTGATTCTTTATCTTCTCAATTCATTGATTTAGCTGGGTTATGACAGGAATAGTTTCCCACAGGATTATCCACATTTTTTCAGCTATTCGTAAAAGTACGAAGTAAAGATACATGCTTTGATAGTAAAATTACTATTTTTATTTCGTATATTTACCCAAATTATTAACCCCTAAAATGGCTTTTTTTCTATTCAAAATCAATACAGGTAATTATTTTGAAGAAATCGTACAAATACGTTCAACAGCAAACCTCTTGTTTAAAGTTGAATAAAATTTGAGGTTTATCAAGCAATTAATCTTAAACCACAAAAATTTTTTAGTATGCACGTATTTATTCTTCATTTAATCAGATTATTAATTAAGTAATTATTTTGATTTTGGATTACAGATGGTTATTTTTGGATAAATTAAACTCATTCTGGAAACATTATCTAATATTACTATTATCTCAGAGATCATACCTTTGATATTTTGTATTTTTTTTATTAGAAAAATAAATACAAAAGCATTAAGGGTATTTTTTTTGTACAGCATTATTCAAGCTGTATTTAGTTTTTTGTGCTATTATTTTATCTACATCAATAATTCCTATAGCAATTATATTATGGCATTAAGGGTGCATCTGGTGCTGGAATATCTACTAATTGCAATTTTTTTGTATAACATATTGGAATCGGGCAAAGCCAAAACTGGATTGTTGATTTCATTGCCTATTTTTCTGATATACAACATCTACGACTTTTTCAGTAATGAAAGCATGAGCTTCAGCAATAATCCAACGTTGATTGAGTTTCTCATTTTTATTGTGCTCATCATATTCTATTTGTTTGAGAAAATGAAATTAAATCAAGAAACCCCTGCCTATTCAAGTATTAACTTTTGGCTGAATGTAGGTTTGTTTGTTTATTTTTCTGGTAATTTCTTTTACATATTATTGGTCGAAAATTCTGCAAATGCTTCAGTTGCTGTTAAAAATCAACTTATCATCATTTATTGCACCATAACCATCATTAAGAATCTTATTCTATCTTTTGCGTTTGTGAAGAACGACATAGAAGATTCAATCAATAACAAAAATAAATTTCAGTATCCGAAAGATTTAAACTTTGATACTTTTTAACCAATAACCATTTTATTAATTTATGTACTTATTGCAAGCGGACTCTACTGGAATTTCAAGATTAATGTTGATTGGAACGTTGGGCATGCTTACATTGGCAACAGGTATCATTGCATTTGTAATTTTTCATCAAAGAAAAATTATCAGATATCAAATGCAAATGAAGAAGCTTGAATCTGAGAAGCAACAAACTCTTTTAAATGCATCCATACGCTTTCAGGAAGAAGAGCGTCAGAGAATAGCAGCTGATTTACACGATGACGCGGGTCCATTATTGGCAACAGCACGTTTGTATCTGAATGAAAATTTAGTAAATCAGGAAAAGGCTCAACAGTTACAAAGTATCATCAGTGCCAAACAAATCATTGACGACGCCATCTTACTTATCAGGAATATCAGTCATAGCTTAATGCCTCCAACATTAAAAAACTTCGGATTGGAAAGTGCTACAACCGATTTATTTCAAAAGATCAGTGGAAGCGGTGTAATTAACGCCAGTGCCAGATTTCATGATTACAGAGAAAGATTAAAAGTAGATCAGGAGTTATTGTTATTCAGAATTATTCAAGAATTGGTAAACAACATACTTAAGCACAGCAGTGCTGGCTTTATTCATTTAACTCAAAACAGTAATAACGACAATTTGTATATCAGAATTCATCATGATGGCAAAGGAATTGTTCAAACAGAATTTGACAAGTTAAATGAAAGTGCACAAGGCTTAGGATTAAAAAATATTGCTAGCAGAATAAAAGTGTTGAATGGTAGAATTTATTTTGAAATAGATCCCAGTCAGACTTATTATAAAATCACATTGGAAGTACCCAAAGAAAAGAAGTTTGTATAAGAAATGTTCTCTCCTACAATTTTACTTGTGCTTTATAAAGATCTTGTTATTTTTACATCCTTAGTATGACTGAAAATAATCAGATAAAAGTTGCGATTGCTGATGACCATAAAATCTTCAGGAAGGGTGTAATTTTATCTATGCGACAATATACCAATATTAAGTTTGTGATGGAGGCAGATAATGGAGAGGAGTTGCTTTCTAAAATACCTGAGTTTTTACCAGATGTGATTTTATGTGATTTGAAAATGCCTATTAAAGATGGTATAGATACTACAAAGCTTATTACAAAAAACTTTCCTGGTATTAGGGTGATTATATTAACCATGTATGAGGATGAAAGATTTGTAGGCCATTTGATGGACTGTGGAGCTGCAGGATATTTATTAAAAAGTACAGATCCCGCCGAAATTAAAAAAGCAATCACAGATGTCATGCGTACTGGCTTTTATTTGAATCCTTTTGTGAATAAGGTTTTAATCAAAAAAAATTATTCCAAGCAAAAATTCAATCCCAATTTAACTTCAGAAGTGGTGCTCAGCGATAGAGAAAAAGAAGTGTTGACTTTAGTTTGTATGGAATTTACTGCAGCAGAAATCTCTGCAAAAATGGATATCAGTCCTAGAACTGTAGAGGCAATTAAAGACAGGCTCATGGAACGCTTTGGCGTAAAGAATTCTGTTGGCTTGGTGTTCTATGCGATGAAGAATAACCTGATTGAGTAGGGTTAATTAGTTGATTAGTTGATTAGTTAATTAGTTGATTAGTTGATTGGTTGATTGGTTGGATTTGTTTGAAAGTTAATTGGGCGATTGCTTTAATCTTTGCTCCTTTGCGAGCTTTGCGTGAAACGGCTTAGTTGATTATGTGATTGTTGTTGCAAGTCAAACGAAAAAAAACTTAGCCCATCAAACCTTCTAAAACAATCCAAAAAGAGTAGAGTCGATTTTTGAAATGATTTCTCCAAAATGTTCCTCGTTTTCACCAAATTTATTAGTGTCTGCATCAATAACTAAGAGCGCACCATCTTTATAATTCTCAATCCAATTGTTGTAGAGGTCGTTCAATTTTTTCAAATAATCGAGTCTGATATTTTCTTCATAATCTCTTCCTCTTTTTTGAATTTGTCCAACCAAAGTAGGAACAGAAGCCTTTAAATAAATCAATAAGTCTGGAGGTTGCACCATAGACTTTAAGGTTTCGAAGAAATTATAATAGTTTTCAAAATCACGTTTGCCCATCAATCCCATGTCGTGCAAATTGGGAGCAAAAATATTTGCATCTTCAAATATGGTTCTGTCTTGTATGACGGTTTCGGTACCACGCTGAATTTCCAACAGCTGATTTAATCTGCTATTCAAAAAATAGATCTGTAAATTAAAGCTCCATCGAGGCATATCCTCATAAAAATCATTGAGGTAGGGGTTATGGTCAACATCCTCAAATTGAGGAATCCATTTGTAATGCTTGCTTAATAATTCAGTAAGAGTTGTCTTTCCTGCACCGATATTTCCAGCAACTGCAATATGCTTAGGTTTTTTAATTTTTGCCATAACGCTTCAATATTTTATATTGGGGGCACGAAAGTATTGAATAAATATACAGTTAAGAACTGTTTTTTGAAATTTCTTAAAAATAATTAAGTCCCATAGCCTCTCTCACCATTTTCATTGTTTTTTGAGCACTTTCACTTGCTTTTTGTGCTCCTTTTTCCATCACTTCCACTAAGTAGGCGTCGTTGGCAAGTATGTCTTGAGTTTTTTGACGAATGGGCGACATGAAATTAATCATGTCTTCAGCTAGTTGTTTCTTGAGGTCTCCGTAGCGAATCGTACAGTTATTAAAGTCGGATTCGTATTTTTTTATCACTTCATCAGTGCTAACCAACTTCATCAGCATAAAGATATTTTCAATATAGTCGGGCATTTGGGAATTCATTTCTGTAGGGCCTCCATCTGTAAGGGCTTTCATCACTTTTTTTCTGATAGTTTCGTCGTCATCACCAAAATAAAGGGTTGCCATATTATTCTCACTCTTGCTCATTTTTCCAGATCCATCCAATCCAGGAACCTTAATTAACTCCTGATTATAGTTGAATGCGTGTGGTTCAGGAAAAATTTCGCCATATCTGTGATTGAATCTAACCACAAAATTTCTTGCCATTTCCAAGTGTTGTTCCTGGTCCTTTCCAACCGGCACATGGCTGGCGCGATGCATGATGATATCCGCTGTTTGAAGCACAGGATAAGTGAGCAAACCAGCATTTACATTTTCTGGATGTTGACGGGCTTTATCTTTAAAGGTTACAGTCTTTTCCAATTCGCCCTTGTAAGCAAGCATGTTTAGATAAAGATATAGTTCTCCGGTTTCATAAACATGACTCTGACAATAAAAAGTGGCTTTGTCGGGATCCAAACCGCAAGCTATATTCTCTGCCAAAACCCTTCTTACATTCTGCTTTAATTCGTTGGTATCGGGGTGAGTGGTTAAAGAATGCAAATCAGCTACCATGAAATAGCATTCAAAATCATTTTGCATTTTCACATAATTTCTGATAGCGCCAAAATAATTACCCAGATGTACCATGCCTGTGGGTCGGATGCCACTCATCACAATATTTGATGGTAAATTGGGGTTTTGCATTTTTACTGATTTATCACTCATTTGTATAAAATTACACCAGCGAAGATAATAAAAGTCGTTCGATTCATTTGGTGACGACCCTTTAAAATAATCATTCTAATTTCAAAATGACTGACAATAATCTGTTTTCACTCTTTTATTTTGTACTACTTTTGTCTCCATGGAAATTAATGAAGCTATAATTGATAAATTGGCAAAGCTCTCTAAGCTCGAATTTTCCTTCGATGAAAAAAAAGAGCTTCAGGTTGATTTGCAAAATATGCTTCAGTTTGTGAATAAACTAAACGAATTGGATACTACTGGGGTTGAGCCCTTGCTTCATATCACTTCCAATACAAATGTGCTGAGAGAAGATATTGTTAAGCAAGATTTTACCAAAGAAGAGGCCCTGAAAAATGCCGCAGTAAAAGATGCATCTTTCTTTAAAGTTCCAAAAGTGATTAAAAAATAACAATGGAATCTATCTTACACTTAGAACATATTTTAAAAAGTTATTACCTCGGTAAACAGGAACTGCCTGTGTTAAAGGGTATTACAATGGATATCCATAAAAATGAGTATGTAGCATTGATGGGTCCAAGTGGATCGGGAAAATCGACTTTAATGAACATTTTGGGATGTTTGGATTCGCCAACAGGAGGTAAATATGTATTGAATGGAAAAGATGTGAGTAGGATGCTTGACGACGAATTGGCTACTGTTAGAAATAAAGAAATTGGATTTGTGTTTCAGCAATTTAATTTGCTACCAAGATTGACTGCAGCTGAGAATGTGGCATTGCCTCTTGTTTACAGTGGTGTTTCCAAAAAAGAAAGAGCAGAGAGAGCCACGGCTGTATTGGAAAAAGTAAGGTTAACCGACAGGATGCATCACAAACCCAATGAATTGAGTGGGGGTCAGTGCCAACGTGTGGCGATAGCAAGAGCTTTAATCAATAATCCAGCAATCATACTTGCCGATGAGCCTACAGGTAATTTGGATTCAAAAACCTCTCACGAAATCATGGAGATCTTATGTAAAATTCATGACGATGGGAATACTGTGATTTTGGTGACACATGAAGAAGACATATCACTTTTTGCACATCGTGTTATTAGATTGAAAGATGGATTGATTGAAACGGATAAAATAAATTCCAATCCCACAGTTATTTTACAAAAAGCGTAAACTATTTGCAACATCTTTTGTTGTACTTCAAAATCAACCCAATATAATGGCGATAAAAATCTATACAAAAACCGGAGATACCGGAACTACGAGTTTAATTGGTGGAACAAAAGTTCCCAAAAGCCATTTGAGAATAGAAAGTTATGGTACTGTGGATGAGTTGAATTCAAACATTGGATTTGCAAATGATTTGATCCAGCATGAAAGATCAAATTTCATGTTGAAAGAAATACAGGATCGTCTGTTTACAATAGGCTCATCATTAGCTTGCGATCCGGAGAAAGAACCATTAATGAAGATTCCGGATTTGAAAGAATCTGACATTTTATTACTTGAAACGGAAATTGATAAAATGAATGAAGAGTTGCCACCAATGAAATCATTCATCTTGCCTGGTGGGCATATGGCGGTATCGTCATTGCATATTTGCAGATGCGTTTGCAGGAGATCGGAGAGGATTTGTGTATTGTTGGACCAGGAAAATATTTTTGTAGACCCATTGGTGATCAAGTATCTCAATAGGCTCAGCGACTATCTATTCGTTCTTTCCAGATATATTGGTCATGTTTTACAGGTTGCTGAAATCCCTTGGAAACCCAGAATCAACGAATAATTGCTTATTTCCTAATAAAGTTTCCAATTTCTTTTTTCAAGTACACAATATTTAATACTTTTGCAACCCCTTTGATGGGGATGTTGCCGGGGTAGCTCAGCTGGTTAGAGCACAGGATTCATAACCCTGAGGTCGGCAGTTCAAGTCTGCTCCCCGGTACAAAAGAGGATTTTTCAAGCATTTTTTGGGAATCCTCTTTTTTTATGTCCTCATCACTCGTTGTCCCTTCATCGGCTTAGTTTACAACCATTTTTACCAAAATGATGTTATGACTATTTCTATTATCCATTATGTCAGTCTGTAGTTATGAATTTATCTACTGCGATGATATTGTCTTCTTCAGTCAGTCGAATGAAATACACTCCGCTTGGAAGATTGCCACGTGATAAAGAAATTGTCTTTCCCGAATTGTTTTTTATTTGCTTTAAAGTCTGTCCGTATGAGTTGTAAATTGTCAGGGTCGCATTTTTAAGGTTGCTACCTGCCTGTATTGTTGTAGAAGAAATGAAAGGATTTGGAAAGATTGAAATAATATTCTTAACGGTATCATTCACACTTAATCTGTTTTGTCCTGACTGAATGCAAGCATTTGGGGTACTCTCGTAGGCGTAATCTTTTATGGTGAATGAGGTGGATGTTGGGATTAAATCTAAGCGTGCCCAGCCATAGTAAGTGTTTGTTCCTACAATTAGTTTTAGTGCTAAATATTTATTTGATTCTCCTGCCCAGTATCCTATGCTTGTTCCCCATGACATAATACCGGGGTTATTGGCATCATACCATGTTGCTGAGGTATCACAAATATTAATAGATGCAGATAATGCCCATGGTAAATGAACACCACCAACAAAACTCCCAGAATAGGCATTGTTATTTTGAGGTTTACACATCACCTTATCAATCAAATCGAATTGAATTAAGAAATCAATAATATTGTCATTATTCAAATCTAAAGGATAGGTAGCATTGGGAGTAGCGTCAGTAATATCTGTATATATGATTTGAGAGTAAGATCTGTTAATGAAAATCAATAATATTGTTAAGCAACATATTGACGCTACTTTGTATTGAAATAATATTTTTCTTTTCATTTTTTATCGGCAGTAATTTTTATGCTATTTCAGCACTTTTAAATTAAGTCCTCTTAGGGTGTTCGAACACCCTAAGAGGACTTAAAAATTACATCTCTGCAAAAAACTTATGGAAGTAAGGAATGGTCTCTATCCCTTTATAAAAGTTAGCTACATCATACTTTTCATTAGGGCTATGTAAATTATCACTATCTAATCCAAATCCCATGAATACTATTTTGATTCCTAATTCTTTTTCAAATAAAGCACAAATAGGAATACTTCCTCCGCCTCTAACCGGAATGGGTGCTTTGCCAAAAGTAGCTTCCATGGCTTTGGACGCAGCTTTATAAGCATTACTGTCAATAGGAGTGATGTAGGGCTCGCCACCATGATGCAATGACGCCTTAACGGTAACGTATGGGGGCGCAATTTTTGTTAAATGATTGATTAGTAAATCCGTCATCTTTTGTGAAATCTGATTAGGAACCAGTCTTGCTGAAATTTTAGCATAAGCTTTTGAAGGTAAAACTGTTTTCGCACCTTCGCCTATGTATCCACCCCAAATGCCATTCAATTCCAATGTGGGTCTGATGCCTGTTCTTTCATTGGTAGAGTACCCCTTTTCTCCCCACAATTCTTTTACGCCTAAATCATCAGCATATTCTTTTTCATTGAAAGGTGCTTTAGCCATTAATTCTCTTTCTGCTGGGGTTGCTTCTAAAACATCATCATAAAAACCTGGTATCGTAATGTGATTGTTTTCATCATGTAATGAAGCAATCATCTTTGCTAATATTGTTATTGGATTAGCTACTGCTCCACCATAAACACCGCTGTGTAAATCACGATTAGGTCCTGTAACTTCTACTTCAATGTAACTTAATCCTCTAACGCCGATATCAATGCTTGGATTTTCAAGACTGATCATTGCACTGTCACTAATCAATACACAATCAGCTTTCAATAGTTCTTTATTTTCAGCAACAAACTTGCCAAGGTTAGGAGAGCCAACTTCTTCTTCACCTTCGATGCAAAATTTTACATTGCAGCTAAGCGTTCCCGTTTGTACCATGGTTTCAAAAGCTTTTACATGCATGTATACTTGTCCTTTATCGTCGCAACTTCCTCTAGCAAATATTTTACCGTCAACAATAGTTGGATCAAATGGATCGTGTTTCCATAATTCCAAAGGCTCAGCAGGCTGAACATCATAATGTCCATAAACCAATACAGTTGGCTTCGATGCATCAATCATTTTTTCTCCATATACAATTGGATGTCCAACAGTAGGGTAGATATCAACTTTATCAGCTCCAGCCTCAAGCAATCTTTTTTTAATCGTTTCCGCACATTTTACCATGTCATCTTTATGTTCAGTTTTTGCACTTACACTGGGAATGCGTAACAACTCAAATAACTCATTTAAAAATCTGTCTTTATTTTTTTCTTGGTAATCTTTCCAAACTTGCATGACGTATAATTTTACTTTTAAAATAATGGCTACAAATGTAGAGTTTTTGGAATTGATATCTGCTCTTACAAGGATAAAAATCCTTCTTTTAAATCAATATTTAATCATGTAATAAACGAAAAACCGTCTCGAAAATTAAATCGAGACGGTTTAAAACCTTAAAACAACATGAGTATAAAAATTTGTCGTTTCAGATGTAAGCGATTTTCTGTTCATTAAGCTCCTAAAAAACCTCTTAACATATTACTTTGAGATGTTTCCCTTAATTTGAGAATGGCTTTATCTTTTATTTGTCGAACCCTTTCTCTGGTAAGATTGTATTTTTCACCTAAATCTTCCAGACTTAAAGGATGATCCACTCCAATTCCAAAAAAGTAGGTAACCACTTCCTTTTGTCGGGGTGTAAGTGTGTTTAAAGATCTTTTCAGTTCAATATTTAACGAGTCGTCATTTATAAGTTTACTGTCTGTTTTCACAGCATTTACATTTTCAAGCATATCAATCAAAGAACCATCTTCACCTTCGGTTATAGGTTGGTCCATACTTAAATGCTTGCCACCCATATTTAATGTTGATACTACTTCATCAACTTCAATATCCAAATATTGAGCAATTTCTTCAGGTGTGGGAGGTCGTTCAAATTCTTGTTCTAAGAGGGAAAAAGCTTTATTGATTTTACTGTTTAATCCTACTTTATTGAGGGGTAATCTTACAATTCTTGATTGTTCAGCCAGTGCTTGTAAAATTGACTGTCTGATCCACCAAACAGCATAAGAAATGAATTTAAAACCTTTTGTTTCATCGAAGCGCTGAGCGGCTTTTATTAAACCCAGATTTCCCTCGTTAATTAAATCAGAAAGAGATAAACCTTGATTTTGGTATTGTTTAGCTACAGATACTACAAATCTCAGATTGGCTTTAGTTAGCTTATCCAGTGCATTTTGATCTCCTTTTCGTATAAGTTCAGCTAATTCGGCTTCTTCGTCAGCCCTTATCAGTTCAACTTTTCCTATTTCCTGAAGGTATTTTTCCAAACTTTCGCTCTCGCGATTCGTTATTGACTTTGAAATTTTAAGTTGACGCATGTTGTGTAGGGTTGATGAATTAAGATATAATTATGACCTATATAACGTTAATCTGATTTTTTATTGTGCAATGAGGCAACTATTTTAATATATTTTTGTTTTTCATATTTAACGAGTGAATCAAACAAAAACAGAAAAAAATCAAAAAAAGTAGATCAATTATTTTGTTACGTTGATTAATTTTCTATTATTGCAACTATTAAGAATCTAATAAAATGAAAAATGAGTAAAAAAGTTTTATATACCCTAGAATACCCTGTAAGATGCTCTCCTGCAATTTTGTATGAATTTTTAACAAGCCCGGCAGCTATGCAGGAATGGTTTGCTGAAAAAGTAGATGAGAAGGATGGTGTTTATACCTTCAAATGGAATGAATCTGAAGAAACCGCCACCATGGTAGAAAAAGAACAGGATAAATTTATCAAATTCAAATGGAGTCATATGGCTAAAGATGAATATTTCGAATTTCGTATTGACAGATCAGAAGTCACTAATCAAACCATCCTCATTATAAAAGATTTTGCCGACAAAAAAGACATTAAAGACCAAAGTCAGTTATGGGAATATCAGGTTAAAGATCTATTCTACAGATTAGGGTCTTAACAGTTGTAAGTATTCATTTTTTAAAAGTTCTTTCTTAAATAATTATCATCCTCTCCAATTTTACACTCATAAGAAAGGGTTATTTTTGCTTGTCGGGACATTTTGAATAAAAGTATTATTCAGTATTTTGTCTTTTGATTATTGATTTATGATAAAAAAGCTAGACAAACTTATTCTTAAATCTTTCGTAGGTCCCTTCATCATTACTTTTTTCATTGCATTTTTTGTTTTGATGATGCAAAGTCTTTGGAAATATCTTGATGACCTAGTAGGTAAAGGACTTGATTTTTTGACTATTCTACAATTTTTATGGTACGCCAGTGCATCTTTATTAATGCTTGCCATGCCTATTGCCATTTTAATTTCTTCCATCATGACTTTTGGTAACTTGGGGGAATCATTTGAATTGGTTGCAATTAAATCATCCGGCGTGTCATTACTTCGATTTATGAGGCCTATAATGTGGGTAGCGATATTTTTGTGTGTAGTTACCTTTACGTTTGCGAACTATGTTATTCCTTATGCAAATTTAAAATTTGCGACTTTGTATAGTGACATCTATGTGAAAAAGCCAGCATTTGATTTAAAGGAAGGTGTTTTTTTTACTTATATACCGAATTATGCTATAAAAGTTGGTAAAAAAGATAGCGATGGTAAAACCATCAGAAATGTAATTATTTACGAACAAAACAATGTTTTGCAAGACAACTGCATTATTGCAGAAAAGGGTGTAATGAAAATTTCTGATGATCAAAAATATCTGGAATTTAATCTTGAAAATGGATGCAGGTATCAGGAGAAGGGTAATTTCATGGATACAGCCACAGAATTCACCAGATTGAGTTTTAAAACTTTTAAAAAATTATTCGACTTGAGTGTGTTGCAAAAACAACAAACCAATGATAGTGTTTTTAGGAACAACTACAAAATGCTAAGCGCCCGACAATTGAGTAAAAATATAGATTCGCTAAATCTTCAAAAAAAGGAAATCTCAAAAAGATTTTCAAATCAGTTGACTTACAATTTCAAGTATACCAAAATTCCGGAACAAGAATGGAAAAAATATGAGCATCAAAAAGTCTCTTCAAATGTTACAAACATTGTGCCTGATTCGATGATGCCATTTATTGATAATTTGTCGATGAATATCATTAATGAAGCAAAGGCAAATCTTCAGCAGAGTATGAATGAAATTAAGTTGAAAAATGAGGATATAAAATTTCATTTGATTGAGTGGCACAGAAAGTATTCATTATCATTAGCATGTTTGATTTTGTTTTTCATTGGTGCGCCACTTGGAGCAATCATAAAAAAAGGTGGTTTAGGAATGCCGTTAGTGGCTGCAATTATTTTCTTTTTGATGTTTCATTTGTTGAATATGTTTGGAGAAAAATTTTCAAAACAAATGATTTTAGAGCCATCAATTGGAATGTGGCTTGCGATCATTGGATTGTCTCCTGTTGGGGCTTTTATTACTTATAAAGCCATGCATGATTCTCAGTTGTTCAATAAGGATATTTATCTTAGATTCTTCGGCAGATTAAAAAAGGGTTTAAAATTCAGCACTTTTAAAAAATAGCCATGATGAAAAATAATAGTAGAAGAAGATTTATAAAATACGGTTTGGTAACAACTGCAATGGTTGCAGTTGGTTTAGAAGGTGTAACATCTTTATTGGCTTCTAATCAGAATAGCCATTCTTCGTTAATCTCTGATGACACTGAATTTGATCAGCAACCGTTACCCTATAAATACGATGCATTGGAAGATATTATTGATGCAATGACAATGGAAATTCATTATACCAAACATGCTGCAGCATATTCAAAGAATTTGAAGGAAGCAGTGTTGGCAGAAAAAGTAGATATAAATTCTACTGTTGAAACTTTGCTCAAAAATATTTCTAAATATTCAACCAAGATGCGTAATAACGGAGGCGGGCATTATAATCATGAAATGTTCTGGAAATGTATGCGTCCAAAAGTAGAGGGGAATAAACCAACAGGAAAATTATTTACCGAAATTGAAAGTCAATTCAATAGCTTTGAAAATTTCAAAAAGCAGTTTGCCGATGCAGGAAAAAACAGATTTGGTAGTGGTTGGGTTTGGTTATGTAAAGATGTAACAGGAAAACTGCAAATTGGAAGCACTGCTAATCAGGATAATCCTTTGATGGATATCAATAGTATTGAAATAAAAGGTCAGCCACTGTTATGCTTGGATGTATGGGAGCATGCTTATTATTTAAAGTATCAGAATAAAAGAGCAGATTATATAGAAAAGTGGTGGTCGTTAGTAAACTGGGAATATGTGGAAAAAAGATTTGGGGTATAATCATTAAAATAAAATTTGTATGGATAAAAAAGCATCAGAATCGTTAGTAGTAATGACAGAATTAGTATTACCTAATGATACCAATAATTTCGGAAACTTAATGGGAGGGCGTTTGATGTACTGGATGGACATTGCAGCTGCATTGGCTGCAATGAAGCATTGTGCTGCACCGGTAGTAACTGCTTCTGTAGATAATATTTCTTTTGAGAATCCAATTAAAATTGGAAATGTTGTTCATATTGAAGCAAAAGTTACCCGCTCTTTCAATAGCAGCATGGAAGTGCACATGAAAGTATGGGGAGAGGATGCTATTCAGCAATACAAATACAAAAGCAATGAAGCTTATTATACATTTGTTGCTTTGGATCCTAATGGGAAGCCCAGAGCTGTTAATAAATTAATTCCTGAAACAGAAGAAGAAATAAGATTGTTTGATGGCGCTCTTCGCAGAAGACAATTAAGATTGATATTGGGTGGTAAATTAAAGCCAGAAGATGCGCCTGAATTGAAAGCTTTGTTCGTAAAATAGGTAGATGCTAATAAACTCAATATTATTGGATTTATTGTACATTTGCCCTCTTTAAAACGATTGCTTTTTCACTGATTTTTAATGAATCAAAAACTGCCACATAACATATCTTTCGACAATACTGAATATGCTTTCGCATACAAGTCAACCAAAGAATTGAAAAAAGCTCATTTTCTTTTTTCAACTATGGGTAAACCACTGCTAGTGAAATTGGGACTTTCATTTATGCCCATTGCTATAAAATGGAAGCTTCCATTTGTAAAATCAATTATCAGAAATACCATCTTCAGCCAATTTGTGGGAGGAGAGACTTTAGAAGACACTAAACCTGTTGTAGATAAGCTTGAAGAGTATGGTGTAAATGTAATTTTGGATTATGGTGTAGAAGGTGGCGAAGGTGAGCGAGCATTTGATCTTTCCACTCAAGAGTTTTTAAGTGTTATAGAATATGCATCGAAACAAAAAAATATTCCTTTCATTAGTATTAAAGTTACCGGACTATCACGGTTTACGTTACTCGAAAAGATTGATTCGCTGATGATTGCTCATTCTAATGAATTAATATTTGATAGGTATAAAAAAGCAATTGGTAGTTTATCAACAGAAGAACAAAACGAATGGAAAAGTGTATTAGATCGATTGATGTTAATTGGCAAAACCGCATATGACAAAGAGGTTTCAGTTTTAGTAGATGCTGAAGAATCATGGATACAAGAGCCAGTTGATGCGATTACTTTGATGATGATGCAAATCTGTAATCAAAAGAGTGCAATCATTTACAACACTTATCAATTGTATCGTCATGATAGACTTGCTTTTTTGAAGGAGAACTTTGAGCTCTCTCAAAAAAATAATTTCATTCTCGGTGCAAAAATTGTAAGGGGTGCTTATATGGAAAAGGAAAGAAAACGAGCAATGGATATGGGTTACGTATCTCCAATTCAAATTACCAAAGAAAATACAGATAAAGATTATAATGAAGCATTGGAATTTTGCTTGTCAAACTATAACCATATTGCATTAGTTGTTGCTTCGCATAACGAGTATAGTAATTTACTAGCAAGTCAAATTATGGTCCAGAAAAATATAAATGCAAATCATCCCCACATACATTTTTCGCAGTTATATGGAATGAGTGATAACATTACTTTCAATCTTGCACATTCTGGATGTAGTGTAAGTAAATATCTTCCTTTTGGTCCTATTAAAGATGTGATACCTTATTTGATGAGAAGAGCTCAGGAAAATAGTTCAGTTGCAGGACAAACAGGAAGAGAGTTGGGACTAATAAAAAAGGAATTGAAACGAAGAAAACAAATGTAATTTTATCTCTTTCCCAATTCAATAATTGCACAATCTTTGATATTATCTTTATCAATTACAAATTTTACAATCGTTCTTACCTGATGCCATCCTTGCTTTCCTGCAGCTCCTGGATTGATATGCAAACAACCCAAGCTTTCATCATACATGATTTTTAAAATATGGGAATGTCCACTGATGAATAGTTTTATTTTTTGTTGAGTAATTTCTTTTTTGATACCAGGCGCATATCTTCCTGGATATCCACCAATATGTT
Source organism: Chitinophagaceae bacterium (assembly GCA_027484165.1). Lineage (GTDB taxonomy): Bacteria > Bacteroidota > Bacteroidia > Chitinophagales > Chitinophagaceae > Ferruginibacter. The sequence continues at coordinate 17,156 of JAIXWH010000071.1, forward strand.
GCATCATGATTTTTACATCTTCACAATTAAAAACCAGATTTTCAGGATAAACACTTCGGATATCTTTTCCATCGATATTTCCAAATATCCCTCTGATTATTACTTTATTGCCTTTATTAAGTAATCCATTCTGTAAATCTTCAACAAGATTAATCGTTCCAAAGTCGCCGGCATGCCATATTTCATCACAATCTTTAAAATGTTCAAAAACAGCTTCATCTAAATAGCCATGAGTATCTGATATCAATCCAATTTTTGTCAAATGTTTGAAGTTATTTTTAAAAATAAAGAGATTTTAGTTAATTCCAATTCCTTAAATTTGATAACTGATGAAGTTGTTTGAATCTTAAAAAATTAAAAATTGCCATTTCACAGAAATTTCACTTACTACATCGATAAGCGTAATTGGAAATATTATTTTCTGATGCTCTCTTTATGCAAGGGATATTGATGCTATTATTCCAGGAATAGGTAGCTATTTTCAATTTTTATTTTTGACTTTTTAAATTATTATCATGGCACATTACAGATCATTAGGGAACATCCCTCATAAAAGACATACACAATTCAGGAAGCCTGATGGCGCCTTATATTCAGAGCAGTTGTTTTCAACTGAAGGCTTTTCAAATGATTACTCTATTTTGTATCATACATACGCTCCAACACTAATCGTAAAATGTGATGATCCAATTGATGTAAATCCTATTGTTGCTGAGGAAAAAATGCTTAAGCACAGAAGCTTTGAAGGATTCAATATAAAACCTGAGATTGATTATTTATCCAGCAGGAAAGCAGTTTTGGTTAACAGCGATTGTCATATCGTGCTTGCTTCACCTCAAAAAAGTATGACCGATTACTTTTACAAAAATGCAGATGCCGATGAAATGATTTTTGTTCATGAGGGCAGTGGTGTGGTAAAGACTTGTTATGGAGAGTTGGAGTTCAGTTATGGCGATTATATAGTTTTGCCCAGAGGGACTATTTATCAAATCCATTTCAATGATGAAAAGAACAGATTGTTTATCGTTGAATCTTTTCATCCCATCAGATATCCTAAACGCTATATGAGTAAGCTTGGGCAATTGATGGAACATTCACCTTATTGCGAAAGAGATATCAGAGGTCCTCAAAATTTAAAAACACACGACGAAAAAGGTGATTTTATTATCAAAACAAAAAAGAAAGGGTTGTTGTATGGAATTCATTATGGTACTCATCCTTTTGATGTAATCGGCTGGGATGGCTGCTGTTATCCTTTCATTTTTAGTATTCATGATTTCGAACCCATTACAGGTAGAGTGCATCAACCACCTCCAGTGCACCAGACTTTTGAGACAGACGCATTTGTGGTTTGCTCTTTTGTACCTCGTTTGTATGATTATCATCCACAATCAATTCCTGCGCCATATAACCATAGTAACATCGACAGTGATGAATTATTGTATTATGTTGATGGAGATTTCATGAGCAGAAAGCATGTTACCAGAGGCATGATTACTTTGCATCCTGCAGGTATACCTCATGGTCCACACCCTGGAGCTGTAGAAAAAAGTATTGGAGCTAAAGAAACCAAGGAGTTGGCTGTGATGGTGGATACTTTCAGACCATTACAATTAACGAAAACAGCTTTGGAAATAGAAAATGAAGGATATGTGATGAGTTGGGCGGAGTAGTTTTTGGTTGTATAGTTGATTGGTTAATTTGCTACTGATTTTTATATTTAGGGGAATAAAAAAAAATCCTCCGATGTTTTCGGAGGATTTTTTTTAGAATATAAAATTCGAGTTATTCTGCTTTTGGTTCTTCGCCAGCAGCGTTGTCCATTTTAGCTTTTAAGCCAGCCAATACTCCTAAATCACCCAATGTAGATTTTTCAACTTTACTTTGAATATTCTTCACTGCTTTTTTAGTTTCTTCAAACTCGGCTTTCTTTTCTTTAACCTCGATTTGTTTTTCTTCTTCTTTTACTTGTTCCCACAAACGAGTGTGACTAAGTAATATACGCTTGTCGTTACGATCGAATTCGATAACCATGAATTTAGCTACTTCATCAGCGCCAATCATTTTTTCGTCTTCTTTCATTAAATGACGAGCAGGAGCGTATCCTTCCAATCCGTAAGGCAATTGAATTACTGCACCTTTTTCATCTTTCTTCACTACTGTTCCTTCGTGAGTAGAACCGATGGTAAATACAGTTTCCAATGAATTCCATGGATCTTCTTCAATTTGTTTGTGTCCTAACTGAAGTTTACGTCCTTCTTTATCGATGCTTAAAATGATTACTTCGATTTCTTTACCAACTTTAGTGTATTCGTTAGGGTTATTGAAACGCTTCAACCAGCTCAAGTCGCTGATGTGAATCATTCCGCCAATACCTGTAGATAATTCTACAAACACACCATAAGGAGTGATGTTTTTAACAACACCCATGTGACGAGATTGCTCAGGGAATTTTTCTTCGATAATGCTCCAAGGATCTTCAGTCATTTGTTTGATTGAAAGACTCATCTTGCGAGTTTCTTTATCAAGAGTTACCACTTTTGCTTCATGCTCATCTCCTAATTTGAAGAATTCTTTTGCATTGATTGGTGTGTTAGCCCAAGTAATTTCACTCACGTGAACCAAACCTTCAACACCTGGAGTGATTTCAAGGAAAGCACCGTAGTCTTCGATGTTAACTACTTTACCTTTGATGATCTCACCTTCTTTAAGGTTTTCAGCCAATGTATCCCAAGGATGTGGAGTTAATTGTTTTAAACCTAAGCTGATACGTTTTTTATCATCATCAAAATCAAGTACTACGACATTGATTTTCTGATCCATCTTCAATACTTCAGAAGGATGGTTGATACGTCCCCATGAAATATCTGTGATATAAAGTAAACCATCCAATCCACCCAAATCAAGGAATGCTCCGAAATCAGTGATATTTTTGATAGTTCCTTCCAATACCTGCCCTTTTTCCAATTTGCCGATGATTTCAGCTCTTTGAGCTTCGATATCGCTTTCGATAAGAGCTTTGTGAGAAACAACTGCATTCTTGATAGTTTCGTTAATCTTAACCACTTTGAATTCCATTGTTTTTCCTACGAACTGATCGTAATCTGTAACTGGCTTCACATCGATTTGTGATCCTGGTAAGAATGTTTCCATTCCGAATACGTCAACAATTAAACCACCTTTAGTTTTGCTTGTTACTAAGCCCGTAACAATTTCGCCGGTTTTGTTAACCTCAACGATTCTTTCCCAAGCTCTTGTAATTCTAGCAGATTTACGACTTAAATGAAGATTACCTTCTCTGTCTTCTTTTTCAACTACCATTACCTCAACGATATCGCCAACTTTGATACCGCCTGGAAGGTCTCTGAATTCGTTCAAAGAAATCAAACCATCACTTTTAAACCCGATGTTCACAACAGCATCAGTTTTGGTTAATGATACAATTGAAGCTTGGATCATTTCGCCATCATTGATTTGCTTGAATGTGTTGTCATACACGTTATCGTATTTAGCTTTTTCCTCTTTAGTGTAGCTAACTACGTTACGTTTGTCACGACTCCAGTCGAAGTCATCGTGAGCGGTTTCAACATGCTTTTCAGCAACAGGTACATTTGGTGTCGCAGTAGCTTCAGCTTCCATTGAAGACATCGGCTCCTGTTCTTCTGCGTTTAGTTGTTTGAAAATATAAATTGACATAAAATAAATCCCGTGGTTTTTTAACGGGGTTGCAAAGGTACACATTTTCGTAAGAAAAACGAGTAAAATGAGGCTTTTTTGCCTAAATAATTTTGTAAAGTACAGCTATAAAATAAAAGAATTTAGAGGGATTCGACTTGTTGAATCAATTCAATTGATATAATTTGCTGATTTTACGCATTTTCTGAATATTTCATTTTAAAAATCCTCAATTTTATCCGAAATTCGCACAACTATCTAAACAAATCATCAATGGCAATTGAAATAAAAGTTCCTACAGTTGGAGAAAGTATCAGTGAAGTAACCCTAGTAAAATGGCTAAAAGCCGATGGCGCGTGGGCTGATAGGGATGAGGTAATTGCAGAATTGGAGAGTGAAAAGGCGACTTTTGAAATTAATGCTGAACAGGCTGGAGCTGTAAAACATATCGCAAAAGAAGGCGATACCTTAGCTATAGGAGATTTAGTTTGTAACATTGATACATCAGTTGAAAGGCCTGCCGAACTTGCAGAAGCTCCGAAAGCTGAGCCCGTTGCAGAAAAAGCAATAGCTCCAAAAGAACAAACTCACTCAGCTGCAGATGTAAAAGCAACCCCTGTTGCTGCAGCCATCATTGCAGATAAAAAAATCGATAGTAAAAAAATCACTCCTTCAGGGTCTAATGGTAAAATTGTAAAGCAAGATGTTTTAGAAGCGCTTTCAAATCCAGGAAGAAAACCTGGCGCTGAGATGTTCAGTAGAAGTGACCGTCCTGAAAAGATGAGTAATCTACGTAAAACTGTGAGCAGAAGATTAGTAGAAGCAAAGAATACCACTGCAATGCTTACCACTTTCAATGAAGTGGATATGGGTGCTATAATGGACATCAGAAAAAAATTCAAGGATAAATTCAAGGAACAACATCAGGTGAATTTGGGATTCATGAGTTTCTTCACCAAAGCCTGCTGCTATGCACTTCAGGAATTTCCAGCAGTGAACGCATACATCGACGGAGAGAGTATCATTTATCATGATTATTGTGACGTATCCATTGCCGTTAGTGCACCTAAAGGACTAGTGGTTCCTGTTATCAGAAATGCTGAAAGTTTGAGCATGGCTGAAATTGAACAGGCTGTAGTTGATTTGGCAACAAAAGCAAAAAATAACAAGTTGACTGTTGAAGAAATGACAGGAGGAACTTTCACTATCACCAATGGTGGAATTTTTGGATCCATGATGAGTACGCCAATTATTAATATTCCTCAAAGCGCAATTTTAGGAATGCACAATATTGTTGAAAGGCCAATGGCAGTAAATGGTCAGGTGGTAATCAGACCCATGATGTATTTAGCTTTAAGTTATGACCATAGAATCATTGACGGAAGAGAGTCGGTTGGTTTCTTGGTTAGAGTTAAACAATTGCTCGAAAACCCAGCATTGATGTTGTTTGGGAAAGATCCTGTAAGCGCTTTACTTGAAGTTTAATTAAAAATTATATAATAGCAATCCCGCTTTGGCGGGATTTTTTTATGAGCAGATTTCATTCCTATTTATCCAACGCTGAAAAAATTATCGGTTCTTATAAAAAAGGAGAACCCTTAAACCACCATCTGAAACAATTTTTTGCGTCGAATAAAAAATATGGTTCGCGAGACAGGAAACAGATTGCCTCACTATGTTATCATTATTTCAGATGTGCTCATTTGTTTGGTTCGTCAAGTAAAACTGAAACAAAAATATTGAACTCCATTTTTTTGTGCAATCAATCTCAACATGAGATACTGAATCAACTTGCACCTGATTTGAATGAAAAAATAGAATTGCCATTAGAGGATAAATTCTCCTACTTAAATGTCAATTCAAACACTGTTTTCAAATTTAATGAGGAGCTATCTGATGAATTAGATCACAGGCTTTTTGCACATTCGATTTTCAATCAATCTGCTTTGTTTTTGAGAGTGAGGACAGGTTATTTGAATAAGGTAATTGAGAAGTTGAGAGAGGGTGGTGTTTATTTTGAACAAATTGGAGAGGATACGATTAAGTGTAATAGCAGTGTAAAAATTAACGAGATTCTCAAAGTTAACAAAGAGGTAGTCATCCAGGATTTAAATTCACAAAGGGTTTTTGATTTTTTGAAGAAAAATAAGATCAATAAAGGGTTAGGTCTATTTGATGTTTGGGATACCTGTGCCGCAAGTGGAGGGAAGTCGATTCTTATACATGATATTTTAAAAGGTAAGGCAAAACTAACAGCATCGGATGTAAGAGAAAATATCTTATCCAATTACAGTTCTCGATTGGAAGAAGCTGGAATCAATATCAATAGAAAATTTAAACAGGACCTTTCTGTTGTTTCGGGGCTGAGTAAGAACGATAAATTTGATTTGATTATATGTGATGCACCTTGTAGTGGAAGTGGGACTTGGGCCAGAACACCAGAGCAATATTTCAGTTTTGAAAAACATATGATCTCTGATTTTGTGGGAAAACAGCAATCTATTGTGACGAATGTAATACCACATCTCAAAGAAAATGGACTTTTGTTTTATATTACCTGCTCAGTTTTTAAATCAGAGAATGAAGATGTGGCAAAGTTCATCATGTCTAAATTCAACTTGAATTGCCTTGAGCAGAATTATTTTAAAGGGTATAACGATAATGCTGATACGATGTTTGTAGCAGTGTTTCAATTATAGCTTGATAAATTTTCTTGTAGCAATCTTTTCTTTATCGGCATAGATTTTTAAGTAGTAAACTCCTTTACTGAATTTATTTAATGTAATCATATATTCCTTAGATCCGGCTAAATGATTAAGAGTATTAGTTTTTATTTTTTGCCCTAAGCTATTTTCAAAAACAAAGTCAAGTATTGCATCTTTTTTTCTGGTTATGAATATGGTGATGTTATTGATGACAGGATTAGGCTTGATCATAATACTATCAAAGCAGACACGAAGCAAGCTGTCTGTTGGGGGCATTCCGATACATCCTGCAGGATTAGATGTGTAACTCCTTTGTTGTATTCCATTGTTGCAATCTGTCCAATCTGAGTACAAAAAAGTGCAATTGGTTTGTATTGAACAATTTCTCAGTAAGCTATCTGCCGGCGGAACACCAATACAACCAGATGGGTCAGCAGAAAAGGTTCTCACTTGAATTCCATTCACACAATTCGACCAGTTGGAATAAGTGAAATTACAATTAACAGGATTTGTGCAAGTTCTTTGTAAACTATCTGCCGGCGGAACACCAATACAACCAGATGGATCAGCAGAATAGGTTCTCACTTGAATTCCATTCTCACAATTCGACCAATTGGAATAAGTGAAATTACAATTAACAGGATTTGTGCAAGTTCTTTGTAAACTATCTGCCGGCGGAACACCAATACAACCAGATGGATCAGCGGAATAGGTTCTCACTTGAATTCCATTCTCACAATTCGACCAGTTGGAATAAGTGAAATTACAATTAACAGGATTTGTGCAAGTTCTTTGTAAACTGTCTGCCGGCGGAACGCCAATACAACCTGATGGACTAGCAGTATAAGTTCTTATCTGAAATCCATTTGTACAATTCGACCAATTGGAGTAAGTGAAGTTGCAACTAGCCGAAGCGCATACAGGATTATAATTTATGGTAGAACTGTCAATATAGTATGTTGTGTCAGTGCCTATAATAACTTTAAATCTGTATGATGCATAGGTGATATTAAGACCAGCCAAATCATCTGAAAAATTGAAGTGATGAAGTCCATAGTTTTGGTTAGAATCTAATAGGGCGATCAAAGAATAATTGATTTCATTTGATAACTTTCTTTCTATTTCGATATTCATTGATGAGTCTGTTTTTATGAACAGATCAAAGATTGCAATACATTGATTTAAACTGATTTGTTTTGTAAAATATTTTTTCTGAAGAATAACAAATGCTTTTTTTGAATTGGGAATTCCATAACCAATTCTGTTGTTTGGATTGCTGAAAGATGAAGCACTTTCCTGTAAAGCATTCATGATGTCTCTGTTTTTAGCTTCGGGAAATGCTTGCCATAAACAAGAGGTAATGCCTGCTATATTTGGACATGAAAAGGAAGTGCCTGAAGAGGTTACCGGTAGTCCTGTTTGTGAGCTGGCAACAATAGCACTTGAACCTAATGCAGCAACATTTGGTTTTATAACTTGATTGTAATTAGGCCCATAACTGCTAAAATTGCTGGGGTTTAACAAGCTATCAACAGCACCAATTGTGAATGCACTATCGGCATCTCCTGGTGTAGTTAAATACTGCCAAGAGTTATTTCCTTCATTTCCAGCAGACACAACCATGAGTAAACCTTTTTTTGTAGCTAAGTTTACAGCTCGAGCGCTCATGGTATAATTGCCAGTCATATTACTATAAGTGTAATCAAAAAGAGAAGAGTCGAATGTGTTGTAGCCCAAAGAAATCGAACAAATATCAACACCTAAACTGTCGGCCCTTTCGGCACCTGCTGCCAAATTATGTTCTTCAATAGGATATTCGGAATTTGCATCTTCTGTTCGGTATAAATAAAAGGACGTTTTTGGAGCCGAACCAACAAATACACCAGGTAAATTTGCGCCAATCACACTTAAACATTTCATACCATGGTTATCATCATTAGCAACATTAACTTCATTATTCACAAAATCCCAGGTTCCTAATATTTGATTGTTTAATCGAATGCTGTCAAATGTGGTAAGAGTGTTGTAGCGAAAAAATCCTGCATCTAAAATTGCCATTTGCATACCATTGCCTCTAAATCCATGGTCATGAAGAAAATCTCCTTGAACCATTTTTACTTGCCAGTCGGATCGGCCGTAGTTATAAACATTAATTGAAGTTAGTCTTCTAGTGTTTAAAGTAATTTGTGTGTTATTTGTTGTTGATTCTTGATTGCTGAATTTATTGTTGCTGTTTGTTTTGTTTTTAGAGGCGATAGGCCTTGCGCTTTCTACAAAACTAAAATTGTTTATTCTTCTTAAAGCGTTTTGATCAGTAGTTCGTATTGAAATTTGATTGAGCCATTTTGATTTATTGAGTATGGTAACGTTTCCGCTTAAACGAACACTATCAATATAATTACTACTTACAGGCAAGTCTGTAGAGTCTAGGGTAATATTATACCTAATCCTTCTGTCTATTGCTCTTTGTGTAAGAAACTGACCAGGATTATTTATGCTGTAATTATTAGAACCTTTGTTTTTAAATTTAATAATGTACTTGTTGAACTGTGCTTTGCTTGAAAAGCATGTAATCAAAGTCAATATTAAAATAACACCATTCTTCATAATTAACTATTTTCTATTGAAAAGACATACGACCTACTTTGAATCGTATGCCCATTTAACCCATGTTGCTCCCCACGTGAACCCGCCGCCAAAAGCTGCAAGGATAATATTGTCGCCTTTATTTAATTTTTTTTCCCACTCCCATAAACATAAAGGAATGGTTGCTGCGGTTGTGTTTCCGTATTTTTGAATATTGATCATTACTTTTTCCTTAGGAAGACTCATTCTGTTTGCTGTAGCATCGATGATTCTGAGGTTTGCCTGATGGGGAACCAACCATGCGATATCTTCAGCGGTTAAATTATTTTTTTGCATGAGTTCATAGCTAACATCAGCCATTCCTTTTACTGCAAATTTGAAAACCGTTTGTCCTTCTTGATGAATGTAATGCTCTTTTGCCATAACAGTTTCTACAGTGGAAGGTTTTAAAGATCCGCCAGCTTTCATATGTAAGAAGTTTCTTCCGCTGCCGTCACTTTTTAAAATACTATCTAAAACCCCCAATCCATCTTCATTTGCTTCCAACAAAACCGCACCAGCACCATCTCCAAAAATTACACATGTAGTTCTGTCGCTGTAATCCACAATAGCACTCATTTTGTCAACACCAACCACAATTACTTTTTTGTATCTGCCGCTTTCAATCAAAGAAGTGCCGGTAGTCAAAGCAAAAAGAAAACCTGAGCATGCCGCACTGATATCATATCCGAAAGCATTTTTTAGCCCTGCTTTATCACCAATGATGTTTGCTGTAGCTGGGAATAACATATCAGGAGTAACGGTTGCGCAAATAATACAATCAATTTCCTCAGGGCTTATGCCTCTTTTGTTTAATAAGTCTTTTACTGCTTCAGCACCCATATCACTGCTCGCCAACCCTTCGCCCTTTTGAATTCTTCTTTCATCTATGCCTGTTCTTGTTTTAATCCATTCATCATTGGTGTCTACCATGGTTTCAAGAATCTTATTCGTTAGTCTGAATTCAGGGAGATAAGCACCGACTGCAGTAATTGCAGCATTGTTTTTTTGCATAATTATCTAGTTTTGAGCTTTTTGTGTATTTGTAAATTTACTAAAAAATTATGATTCTGTTCATTTTGGATTGGTTATAGATGATAAATTATCCTTATTTTTGTCCACTTATAATTAAAAGTTATGTATGCGTATTTAAGTGGAAAGTTTGCATTTAAAAGTCCTACCCAGGTTTATTTAGATGTTAATGGATTGGGATATGAAGTTAATATCAGTCTTCATACGTATGAATCCATACAAAATTTGAATGATGGAAAGCTATACACACACCTTCAAATTAAAGAGGATGCCCACACCCTATTTGGTTTTTTTGAGAAAGAGGAAAAAGATATTTTTCTTTTATTGATAAGTGTTTCCGGGGTTGGTGCTTCTACAGCAAGGATGATGCTATCCTCTATGAAACCCGATGATGTTGCTAAAGCTATTACTCAAGGCAATGCCAAAGTACTTGAAAATGTAAAGGGAATTGGTAAAAAAACTGCAGAGAGGCTGGTATTGGAGCTGAAAGATAAAGTGGGCAAACATTTTTCAAATACCAATTCTATTGTTAACTTTGCATCTAGTCTCGAAAATGATGCATTGATAGCGCTTACAGGATTAGGAATATCAAAGGCACAAGCCGAGCAATCTATACATAAAATTATTCGTACCGAACCAAACATAACTATCTTAGAAGAATTAATTAAAAAAGCATTAAAAGCCATTTGACAAAAACTCTACGCTAATTGATTCGCTGAATGTTGCTTAATCGAAATTCATTTAATAATTTCATCAGGGCATGTTTTTTCCTTGTTTTAGCACTGCTATGTGGTAGTGTTGCATGGTCAGGCCCAACCAGCACTTTATTATCCTACAATCAAGATACTACAGTAAACCCAGTTAATCTTCCTTATCCCTTGACAGACAGAAGGGGGGACAATTTATCTGTATCTACCCATAACATTTTTGATAATTTCAAGCCATCAGATCAATCGGATTCAGTTGTATATGATCATGTTACTCGCAGATATATACTTTATGAAAAGATTGGAACCAAATATTACAGAACCCCCACCAGCTATTCTTTTGATGAATATTGGAGTTTGAGATATAAAAAGGCTGAAATCGATTATTTTCAAAAGAGGTCAAATGTTACAAGTGTTTTGAACAGAGGCAAATTTGTGAAGCCAAAATTGAATTTGACAGACAATCTCTTTAATCGGCTTTTCGGAACAGGCAAAATTGAAATTTCACCTCAGGGGAACGTAGATATTACTGCAGGATATCAGGGGCAAAAAATAGACAATCCTACTCTTCCTGAAAGTGCCAGAAAAAATGGCGGACTTGATTTTCAAATGAATGCCCAATTAAATGTTAATGCAAATATTGGAGATAAATTAAAATTCCCCATCAGTTATAACACGCTTGCAAACTTTGATTTAGATAACCAATTAAAGCTTGATTATTCGGGTAAGGACGATGAAATCATAAAAAGATTTGAAGCAGGAACAATAAATTTTTCTTCAAAAGGAACCTTGATTCCAGGAGCTCAGCAATTATTTGGACTGAAAACTCAGTTACAATTTGGAAAATTGTTTATTACTGCTGCTATTGCAAATCAAAAATCACAACGCCAAAGTGTAAATCTACAAGGAGGAACTTCTGCAACTCCATTTGAAATTAAAGCAGATGAATATGAAGAAAACAGACATTTTCTGGTTGCACAATATTTTAAAAAGAACTACAATAAATTGATGTCTAGTTTACCAGCTATCAATTCCCCTGTTCAAATTTTGAGAATGGAAGTTTGGGTTACAAATAGAAATGGAACAACTACTGAAACTAGAGATGTTGTAGGCTTAGCGGATCTAGCAGAATTTAATCCTTATTCATCTAACGTGTCTGTATTGACTGGTTTAGAAATTCCTGCAAACAACACGAATGATTTGTTGTCTAAAATTTTAAGTCGTCCTGATTCACGAAATTCATCTTTGGTATACAGCAATTTGATTGGCCTTAACTTGAGTCCGGTTCAGGATTTTGAAAAAACTTTCGCTAGAAAATTAGATTCGACTCAATATACATTCAACAGACAATTAGGGATGCTCTCCTTAAGTCAGCCCTTGCAAACTGATGAAGTATTGGGGGTAGCCTATCAGTATTCGTACAATGGAAGAATTTATCAGGTGGGAGAATTTTCTCAGGATTTGCCGCCAGATAGTGCAACAAAAAATCAGAAGGTTTTATTTCTAAAGTTATTAAAAGCTACATCTCAGCGGCCTTTATTGCCGATATGGGGTTTGATGATGAAGAATGTTTACTCAGTTGGATATGGAACTTTATCGCCTACTGATTTCAAATTGGATGTTTTGTATTCTGAGCCAGGATTAGGTGCAAAAAGATATGTTCCATTTGGTAATATTAATGAGGGACAACCTATCATCTCTTTAATCAATCTTGACAGACTTAATAGTCAGTTGGATCCTCAACCGGATGGTGTATTCGATTTTGTGGAGAATTATACTGTTGTTTCAAATTACAGTAGAGTCATATTCCCAGTGTTGGAGCCTTTTGGGGCAGATCTGGCAAAAAAGACTTTTAATAATTTGCCGAAAACCGGTGCGGATACACTTTATTTATTTTATCCACTTTATGATTCAATTAAGTCTTCTGCACAACAGTTTCCTAATTTGGACAGATACATTTTAAAAGGAACTGCTAAAACATCAGGAACTAATGAAATTAGTATTGGGTATAATATACCTAAAGGATCTGTAACGGTTACGGCTGGTGGTAGAAATTTGATTGAAGGAATAGACTATGATATCAATTATGATTTAGGAACAATCAAAATGATGAATCAGGCAATTTTAAATGCAGGATTGCCAGTGCAGGTGAATTTTGAAAACAATGCAAATTTTGGGTTGCAGCAAAGAAACTTCTTAGGGTTTAGATTAGACTATCTTGCTAAAAATACAGCAAAGGAACAACTTAGTTTTGGTGCAACTATGGTAAGATTAGGAGAAAGACCGTTCTTTACAAAAGTTAATTTTAACGAAGATCCTATTAGAAACACGATGTATGGTCTTGATGTAAATTACAGAAAAGAGACACCAAGACTGACAAAAATTTTAGATAAATTACCTTTCTATTCTACAACTGCACCTTCAAATGTAAATGCTTATTTGGAGGGTGCTTTTTTGAAGCCTGGACATGCGCCACAAATTGGAAGAGGTTCTAACGGAGTGATATATATAGATGATTTTGAAGGAAGTAAATCCTCGATTGATTTGAGATTTCCCGCTGTAAGCTGGACTCTTGCATCAGTTCCGGTTAATGCAACTCAAAGTGATAATCCAAGTGTGAATATGTTTCCAGAAGCTGGTTTGAATAATAATCTAGATTATGGTAAAAAAAGGGCTAAACTTGCCTGGTATCAGATTGAACAAACATTACAACAAATCGATGCTCCTAATAATCCAATTGGCGACAGAAATGAATTGAGTGATCCAAGAGTTAGAATAGTTTATCAAAAAGAAATTTTTCCTCAGAGAACAACTGGTTTTGGTGAAAGTCAGTTAACCACTTTTGATTTAGCTTATTATCCTCGTGAAAAAGGGCCATATAATTACGAGACAGACAATACTAAAATTGGAGCAGATGGTAATTTTAGTTCAGGTAGATCAAATTTTGGTGGCGTTATGAGAAGCATAGATCAGCCAGATTTCGAAACTGCAAATATTGAATACATAGAATTTTGGGTACAGGACCCTTACATACTATCCAGATATAATAATTCAACAGGAGGTAAATTGTATTTCCATTTAGGTAATGTGTCTGAAGATGTATTGAAAGATGGAAAACGTTTTTATGAAAACGGATTACCAACTCCAACGATTCCATCACCTGTAGATACTTCCGTTTGGGGAAAGATTCCTAGAAATCCAATTCAGGTTACCAATGCGTTTAGTAATAATCCTGATGACAGAACCTATCAGGATTTAGGTTTTGATGGTTTAAATGATGCAGATGAAGCAATAACTCAACAAGATTATATCACTCAGATATCAACTGCATTTGGAACAACATCTGCGGCATATCAAAATGCAATTGCAGATCCGTCTTCTGATGATTATAAAAATTACAGAGATGGCTCTTTTTCAGGAAGTGATGGAATTTTAAAACGCTATAAAAACTTTAATAATCCTCAGGGCAATTCGCCAGTTTCAAGCGGAGGTCAATTCTCTTCTGCAGCTACTCTTTATCCTGACGCAGAAGATTTAAACAGAGATAATACCCTCAATCAAACAGAAGAATATTATCAATATTCTGTAGACATTAAACCAAGCAATTCTCCAACAATGTCTATTGGAAGTAACTTTATTTTTGATAAAAAAATTGTAGATGTTGATTTGCCAAATGGGACCAGAAGATCTGAAACTTGGTATCAGTATAGAATTCCTTTGAGAGATTTTAACAAAAAGGTGGGAAATATTACAGATTTTAAATCAATCAGATTTATAAGAATGTTTATGACAGGTTTTGATGATGATGTTACTGTTTTAAGATTTGGTTCTTTGCAATTAACAAGAAATACGTGGCGTAAATTTCAATATAGAATTGATTCAACTGGAAATTATTCTACTCCAATTACTCCATCGCCAGTATTCAATGTAGAGTCTGTTAATATCGAAGAAAATGATAGTCGATATCCACTTCCATACAGAACGCCAAAAGAAATTGAAAGAGCACAAATACTCAGTAATAATGGAGTAAACTTATTACAAAACGAACAATCACTAAGTTTGAGCTTTTGCAATCTTTCAAAAAAAGATGCAAGAGGTGTGTTTCAAACTTTTGCCAACAGAGATATAAGGAAATTTGGGCGAATGAAAATGTATATCCATGCAGAAGCTTCACCAAATACACCACTTGAAAATAAAGCGTTATCAGCTGTTGTGAGATTTGGTACTGACTTTGTAGGTAATTATTATGAAGTCAAAATCCCTTTAAATCTTACCAAGTTGAATTTGGGATTAAATCCTGATTCCGAAGCCTTTAACGATTCTCTTTGGAACCCTTCAAATTCTTTAGATGTTGATTTAGTTGAATTGACAAAAATTAAAACTGAACGAAACTTTTCTTCAACACCAACCAGCCAAATTTTTAGCAAATTACAGTCTAACGGTCATGTATATTCTATTATCGGTAATCCAAATCTTGCAGAGGTAAGGGGCGTTTTGTTGTCTGTCGAAAATACTAATTCGACTGCAAGTGCATGCGGACAAATTTGGTTTAACGAATTAAGATTGGCTTCTATTGATGAAAAAGGAGGATTTGCTGCTTTAGGAAGAGTGGATGTTAATTTGGCTGATCTTGGAACATTATCCATATCCGCAAATATGCACACAAAAGGATTTGGAACTTTAGAACAAAAAATTACAGAAAGATACCTTGATGACTTTGTACAGTATGATGTTACAACTAATCTTGAATTAGGTAAACTTCTTCCTGCTAAAACTGGGATATCTATTCCTTTTTATGCAAGCTACACGCAATCAGTGAGCACACCTGAATATGATCCATATGACAAGGATATCAAGTTTAAAGACAAACTGAATGGGGCACCAAGTTCTCAGAGAGATTCAATAAGAGACAACGCTATTGAATTTAACTCAGTAAAAACAATCAACTTTACCAATGTAAAGAAAAATAAAACCAATGGCAAGTCGCCAAAAATTTATGACATTGAGAATATTGATATCAGTTACTCTTACATTAAAACAAAAAGTCACAGCCCTCTAATTGAAAACAATGAGGTTACCAAACATCGCGCTGCTATAGGGTATAACTTTTCACCTCAACCCAAATATTTTGAACCATTCAAAGCTTTATTCAAAAAATCGAAAAGTAAATGGTTTGATTTGATTAAAGATTTCAATATAGGATACATGCCTTCACAATTGAGTTGCAGAATTGATATGACCAGACAATTTGGAGCAATTAAACCAAGAAGTGTAGGAGAAAATAAATACGCTACTCCTGAAACTTATGATAAGTATTTTACCATGCAGCGTGATTATATTTTAAGATGGAACTTTACAAGATCTATTAATTTTGATTTTACTGCATCTAATAATTCGAGAATTGACGAACCGGCAGGAAGACTAGATTCCAAAGCAAAGAAAGACACATTGTGGAATAATTTATTTCAAGGAGGAAGGAACACAAACTATACTCATACTGGAAACTTCTCTTATACAGTTCCTACTTCTAAAATTCCATTGTTGGATTTCACAACAATGAATTTGAGATATCAAGCTACTTATAAATGGCTTGCAGCTTCAAGACTTGCAGTTAACCTGGGTAATTTTTTAGAAAATGGTCAACAAAAAGAAGCAACTGTTCAGCTTGATTTTACCCGAATTTATCAAAAATCAAAATGGCTCCGCCAGTTGGACCAGCCTTCAAAAATTGAAGACAAAGAAAAATGGAGAAAGCGTATAACCAAAGTTCAGGATTCTGTTCTCACCAAATCAGGAAAGAAAGTATTGAGGACAAAAAAGATAATTGACAGATCTGCGGTTCCTTATATTGGAACAGGTCTTCGTATTTTAGGTAAATTGATGACAAGCATAAAGCAAGTCAATTTTTCTGCTTCTGAAAATGCAAATACTAGATTGCCAGGCTACACAGACAGTACTGAATACTTTGGTCAGAATTTTAGAAGTATGGCACCTGGTTTTGATTTTTTATTAGGAAGACAACCTGATACTAATTGGCTGAATAATAAAGCAGCATCAGGTTTATTTACTAAAGACAGCACATTTAATGCATTGATACAACAAAATTATGATCAGAGGATTACATTATCTGCACAGCTGGAGCCATTCAGAGATTTGACCATCACAATCAATTTCAGCAAAAGCTTCACCAAAAACTACAGTGAAACTTTTAGATTCATAGATACTTCGATATCCGGTTCAAACCCTAGTTTTAAACACCTGAACCCACTTGCTGGAGGTGGTTTTGATGTGTCTTATGTTGCATTTAAAACATTGTTCAACAAAGTGAACCCTAATCAGGTTTCTGAAACTTTTAAGGCCTTTCAAAATAACCGAGTAATTTTGTCTCAGAGGTTAGGTCAGCAGAATCCGTATAGTTCAATAAGACCTGTAGGCGCTGATGGCTTTTATTATGGATATGGTAAGTATGCCGTAGATGTTTTGATTCCTTCATTTATCGCTGCCTACACAGGTCAGGATCCCAAAAAAGTTGCATTAATAAAGCAATCCAATCCCAATTTAAAATCTAATCCATTTAGGGCAATTATACCACGACCAAATTGGAAATTGGATTACAATGGGTTAACCAAAATAAAACCATTGGACAAAATTTTTACTTCATTTACGTTGAGCCATGGTTATACCGGAAACTTAAGTATGAATGGGTTTACTTCTGCATTATTGTATCAGGATGTATCCAAGTATGGATATCCGTCATTCTACGACACCAGCTCTAAAAATTTCATTCCTTATTTCTTAATTCCTAATATTTCCATACAGGAACAGTTTTCTCCAATCATTGGGGTTGATATGACTTTCGTAAATCAACTGCAAGCAAAATTTGAGTATACTAAAACCAGACAATTGAGCTTGAGTTTGAATGATTACCAATTAAGTGAAGTGAGATCTACAGAATATGTAATAGGCGCGGGTTACAGGAAGAAAGGTTTAAAATTGCTGGGAGGTTTAAAGCTGCCATCATTTTTAAGTAAGAACAATTCATCCAAACTGGATAATGAAATCAATTTCAGAATAGATTTCAGAATCAGAGATAATATCACATCAAATAGCAGGTTAGACCAAGATAATAATTTTGCAACTGGTGGGAGTAAAGAGATTTCAATCAGCCCAACAATTGACTATTTCCTGAGCAATAAAGTGAACATTAAATTATTTTTTGATCAAAGAAAAATCAAGCCATACATTTCATCAAGTGCTCCTTCAACCAATACAAGGGCAGGTGTTCAAATCAGGATATCGCTTTCTCAATAATGGCATTAATGCCAGAATAATTCTCAAAAGATTAGTATAAACAGTTTCTTTTTTAAGTATATACTATTAACTCACTTTTTGTGTGTACACTTCTTGTTAAGACTCTAAAAAAAGTACAGTTAAATTCTATGGTAATGAAAAGTACTCGCTTGTTGCTTGCAGGTTATTACTAATTCGTTTATACAAACATGATCAGGTAAAGTTGCAGTATAGTAAATAGTATCTGCAATGTCTTTAGCTGAAAGAGCTTTCAATCCTTGATAAATGGAATTAGCTTTTTCTTCATCACCTTTAAATCTGACCATAGAAAATTCAGTTTCAGCTGCGCCCGGATGAATGGCAGTTACTTTAATTCCGTATTTCAGTAAATCAATCCTCATCGATTTACTTATCGCATCAACTGCAAATTTAGAAGCACAGTAGATGTTCCCATTTTCATAAACTTCCTTTCCTGCAATAGAGCCTACATTAATGATATGTCCTTTATTTGTTGCAATAAAATGTGGAAGCAAAGCACGACTTACATAAAGCAAACCGTTTACATTGGTTTGCATCATGGTTTCCCAATCCTCAATTTCTGCAGTATCAAAACTATCTCTACCCAAACTCAATCCTGCATTATTAATGAGGATATCAATTGCTTTCCAATTATCGGCCATCTGATTTATAGTTTCGAATACTTCAAATTTGTTTTGAACATCAAAACAAAGAGACAAAACATCAACTTTATAATTTGATTCAAGTTCTTTTTTGAGTTCTTCAAGTCTTTCTTTTCTTCTTCCAGTAATAATAATTTTATACTGATTTGATGCAAAAATTCTTGCACATTCTTTTCCAAATCCTGATGTTGCGCCTGTGATAAAAACGATTTTACTCATGACAATTGTGTTATTATTTATTTACAAAATGGATGAATTGGTTCAATGTTTCATTTGTTTTTTGATGTTCCTCAATCATTCCCATATGGCCGCTGTTTTTTAGAATTTTAATGAAAGAACAATCAGCTAAACAACTTTCATTTATGGTTTGTTCAATAGGGATGAGCTTATCATGACTTCCACCAATAAACAACACGGGCTTGTTGATTTTTTTGACCACTTGCTCATTATTGGGCCTGCATATCATTGACTGATAGTATTGTATAAGCGTTGAAGAGCTGATGTTTTTTGCAATTGATAAATGGTTTTCAATATGTAATAGCTCATTTGAAGTGTTGAAATATAAATCAGGAATAATCGTTTTCAGAAAAGCTTCACTTCCATTGTTTTTGATAAACTCAATTGATTTCTTTCTGTTTTGAATTTTGACTTGAGAATCATCATAACAAGTAGAGTGAAATAGGCCAATGGCTTTTATTTTTTCAGAAAAAAGTTGTTCATAAGCCAATGAGATATAACCGCCCATACTATGACCAATCAAAATGAATTGCTTAATATTTTCTTCATCGATTACCGCATCTATTGCTTTGGCAAGATCTTCAATAGAAAGGTGTTCTGTTTCCAATGCTTCTGATAAGCCTGAACCAGGTAAATCGGGCGCAATTATTTTAAAATCTTTTTCAAGTGCTTCAAACTGATGTATCCAAACCTGATGGTCTTCAGCAAATCCATGTAATAATACAACAAGGTTACCTGATCCTCCAATTTTATAATGCAGTCTTTTGTTTTGATAAATGATTTCTTTACTGTGCATTAAATGGGGTTTGAGAATTTTTTACTCTATTGCTACATCTCCATAGGATTAGTATCACAATTGGAATCAGTGAAGTATTAAATTCCTGAGGCAAGAATCTCCAGAAAACTAATAGTAATGAAGAAATAACGACTACCACTCTTAAATAACTTAAGATCCATCTACGATTGTTATTAAGTTGAAAAGCAACCCATAAGTTAGTCGGTAATGCCCAAAAAAGATTCAGGTTGTTTTTTGTCATACTATGGTCGGTTGCAACCCACATGAGTATCAACAGTACTCCTATCAATCCTGTTGCAATAAAAAATAGTATATCAAATGCATTAATAAACTTTTGAGCTAATGGATGCTTGATAAACCCTATACCGAAAATAAAAATTAATAAAATTAGAAAGCAGTTTAATGGAGAAAAGAGAGCAACTTTTTCAGTTTCATTTAATGGGGAATATAAAACTGATTTTTCTTTAACCATTGCAATATTTTTACAACTGTCTATAGTATACATTAAATTATCAGGAAGGAATTGCTGCTCACTTGCACTCATAATCTTATCAGTTCTGGCACCAAGCAAAATATCAATTCCTAATTCACTCCATCGTTGATCACCTTTTTCAAGATAGCGATGAATAGCTTGTCGGTAGGTTGTTTGTTGAGGCATTACAGCCGGTAGGATGGGGGTTGTTGTTTTATTATTTGAAATCAGATCTCGGAGCCGGGTGGTACAATTGTCTAAAAAGAAATCGTATTTGTAAAATCTGTTTTCTTCTTTGAGATTTTCATTCAATGCCTGTTGCATTTTTTTCTTTTCTGTTGCAGATAAATTCAACACCTGTTCTGTTATTCCTCTTTTCTCATAAGCATATGCATTGATAAAATCATCAGTTCTTTCTGCGCTTACAAAGTAAAGTAGTTTGCCGCGCATGAATTTTAAGTAGAATCCATCCTGATCAAAATCAAAAGTCCCAAAATTGTAAATATAATCGGTAACGCTGTTGCTGTCGATGATTCTTACAGCACTATGGCCAAAGATGGAATACAATTCTTCTCCTGGAGAGCAAGTTAAAAGTGAAATTCTTAACCTCGAACTATCCTGAGCAAATGAAGAAGATAGGTTAAAGAAATAGACTACTAATAAAAGTAAAATTGCTTTAAGTGTTTTTCTCATCATTATTGGAATAAGCGAATGAGCAACTAAATTACAACGAAATGTTCATTTGGTGATTGCTCTTATCTGCTATAGTTTGGCGCTTCCTTAGTGATGAAAATATCATGTGCATGACTTTCTCTGATCCCTGCATGAGTGATTTTTACAAATTTGGATTCTTGTAAAAGTTTGATGTTGGATGCTCCACAATAACCCATCCCTGCACGCAAGCCTCCAGTGAATTGATGAACCACTTCTCTCAAATGCCCTTTAAAGGCTACACGGCCTTCAATGCCTTCGGGTACAAATTTCTTGGCGTCATTTTGATTGTCTTGAAAATACCTATCGCTGCTGCCTTGTTCCATTGCACCTAAAGAACCCATGCCTCTGTACTGTTTGAATTTTCTACCTTCATAAATGATTGTTTCACCCGGACTCTCTTCTGTGCCTGCAAACATATTGCCCATCATCACACAAGTTGCACCTGCTGCCAGGGCTTTAACCATATCACCTGTATATCTAATACCACCATCACTGATGATGCCAATTTTTTTATTTTTCAATGCTGCAGCAACTTCCATTACAGCCGTTATTTGAGGCATACCTGTTCCTGCAACAATTCTTGTAGTGCAAATTGAGCCAGGCCCTATACCTACTTTAATCGCATCTGCACCTGCATTTGCCAAAGCTAATGCGCCTTCGCCTGTTGCAACGTTTCCTGCAATGAGTGACATGGTTTTGTATTTTTTTCTAATTGATTTAACGGAATCAATTACGCCCTTCGTGTGGCCATGTGCACTATCTAAGCAAATCACGTCAACGCCTACCTGATAAAGAGCATCAACTCTGTCCATCAAATCTTTAGTAATGCCAACACCAGCGCCTACAAGTAGTCGACCATAACTGTCTTTTACAGCATTAGGGTGATTTTTCAATTTCAGTATATCGCCAAATGTGATTAATCCTACTAGTTTACCTGATTTATTGACTACGGGTAACTTTTCGATTTTATTTTGTTTGAATATGAGTTCAGCTTTTTTAAGATCAGTTCCCTCCGGAGCAGTGATGAGATTTTCCTTTGTCATTACGGTGCTCACTTTGTTTTTGGAATTGCTTTCGAAGCGTAGATCTCTATTAGTTAAAATGCCAACGAGTTTTTGATTTTTGTCAACAATAGGAATTCCTCCGATTTTATTTTCATACATCAAATACATGGCTTCACCGATGGTTGAATCTGGCCCGAGTGTAACAGGATCAAGTATTAACCCACTCTCACTTCTTTTTACTTTTCTTACCTGATCTGCTTGTTTCTCAATACTCATGTTTTTATGTAAAACACCAAGTCCACCTTCTCTTGCCATTGCAATGGCTAACGAAGCTTCAGTTACTGTATCCATAGCAGCACTAAGCATCGGAACATTCAGTTGAATATTTTTGGTCAGCATCGAACTGATATTGACATCCTTGGGTAAAATTTGAGAATATGCAGGAACTAAAAGTACATCGTCGAAGGTTAAACCCTCTGTTATGATTTTTGATGACGATGCTTTGTGGGGAGTTGTATTTTTGGTTGCCATAGGCAAAGATAATTCAATTATTTAAAAATTAAAAATCCAAGAAGAATTTTTCAGAAATAAATTAATAATTACTTAATCTGTATCTTTTGCCTGGTAAGCTTTTGATAACATTATTCATTTCTAGTGTTAGCAGGGAATTAGCTAATATTGTATTTGATATTTGTGTGTAATTGAATAAATAATCGTAATGAAGCTCCTCATCACTTTTAAAACAATTGATGATTTTCTTTTCATTTTCATCGCAATCATAAAAAAGTGTCGACTGAACTGATACACCATGCTTTGGTGATGAAGTCCAGTTTAATAAGTTGAGTAAATCATTTGAGTCATAAATCAAACAAGCTTTATTTGTTTTGATGAGTTCATTACACCCCATACTTTTAGTATCATTAACTCTTCCTGGAAATGCAAACACATCTTTATTATAACTATTGGCAATTTCTGCAGTAATCAAAGAGCCACCTTTAACGCCCGTTTCGATTACAATCAATGCATCGCATATACCTGCTGTTATTCTATTTCTTTTAGGAAAGTTTTGTTTGTTGGGTAATTCGCCATTGCAAAAATCGGTAAGCAATCCTCCCTGATTGATCATTTGATGTGCAAGTGATCTATTTTGATGAGGATAAATTCGATCTAATCCATGAGCAAGTACACCAACAGTTTGCAATCCATTTCTCAGCGCAGCTCTGTGAGCAATGGTGTCAATACCATAAGCTAGTCCGCTTACGATAATGATTTCTTGGGTACTTAATTCTTCAATTAATTTTTCACAGCATTGCTTGCCATAATCAGTATTTACTCTGGTGCCCACAATAGAAATGATTTTCTTTTCATTCAATATTGCATTCCCTTTAAAATAAAGCAATGAAGGACAGTCATCACACCTGATTAAATTCTTTGGATAAGCCTCATCTTGATAGGTAAAAACTTTGATTTGATGCTTTTCCAGAAAAATTAGTTCTCTTTCACAGTGCTCAAAATCTTTGAATTGTTTGATTGCATTCGCTCTGATAGTACCTATTCCTTCAATTTTTTCAAGAAGTTTTCTTGGGGTTTTAAAAACGTTTTGTGCAGTATGAAATTGATTGATTAAAATTTTGGCATGAATATCTCCTATATGAGGCACTTTGGTTAATGCAATTCTGTATAGCAAATCATTGTTCATAATCATAGAACAATGATAGCGGAAAAACTAATTGGAGATGACGTTAATTTCTGTTCTTCTGTTGTGGCTTTTCCCCTCTTCAGTATCGTTGGATGCTATAGGGCGAGTATCACCATATCCTTTTGCTGTTAATCGAGATTTATTGATTCCTTTTGATGTGATATAGCTAACTACTGCATTAGCTCTGTTTGAACTCAAAGCTATATTGTCTTCTTTCTTTCCCACATTATCAGTATGGCCTTCAATCTCTACTTTTAGATTGATGTTGTCATTCATCAACTGAACAAGTTTGTCAAGTTCGATTTCTGACCCTGATTTTAAGTTTGATTTGTTGTTGTCGAAAAAGATATTTTTTAAAACAAGTGTCGCACCTTTTGCTATTGGTTCCAATGGAATGTTCAATTGAAATGAAGTATCACTGTTGTCATTTTTCAAGAGAAAACGATCAGAATAAAACAAATAATCTTTTCTTCTTACACTGAAATTATAATCCTTACCAGTGGGGAGTGTAATTAGAAAATTGCCGTCTTCATCGGTTTGGATTTTATTTACGATGTTGATTTTACTAATGTCTTCAAGCTCGACAGCGCAAGGCAGGCCTGCATTTGTTTTTTTATCATAAACCTTTCCTTTGATCCAGGTGGTTTTTGAAGCGGCAATATCATTTCTTAAATTGAATGTGTAAATATCCAATCCACTTTTTAAACTACCTCTGTCGCTTGCATAATAAGCGGTGATTCCATCAGCGGTAACAAATAAAGACCCTTCGTCGTCAATTGTATTTATTGGATAGCCGAGGTTTTCAGGTACTACCCATTTATTGGCGGTATCTTTTTTGGTAATAAATATATCAGCCATTCCATATCCCATCAGTCCATTGCTATTAAAATAAAGGGTTTGATTGTCTGCATGAATAAAAGGGCAGGTTTCATCGGCAGAAGTATTGATTTTTGGTCCAAGGTTTTCAGGTGTTCCCCATTTTCCATTTGAATTTTTGTGAGAAACCCAAATGTCTTTACCTCCAAATCCTCCGGTACGATTGCTCGAAAAATACAGATCTTTTTTATCGGGCGAAAGTGTAGGAGTAGATTCCCATAAGTCAGTGTTGATAAGCGCTCCGAGATTTTCCGGTTCCGTCCAACTGCCTGATTTTGATTTATAGGATATGTATAAATCGCAGCTGCCCATTCCTTCAGGATAATTACATCCAGTAAAAATCAACCATTCTCCATCTTGTGATATCGTTTCGGCACCCTCATTCAAATTGGTATTTAATTTTCCTTCAGCAATTTTTGCAATGCTCCATTTCCCATCAATTAAATTGCTTTCAAAAAAATCTTCATCATTGTTAATCGTTCTACTGAAAATCATCGTTTTTCCATCAATGGTCAATGTAGGAAAATATTCAAGCTCATCAGTATTGATTTCAGGGCCTAATTTTTGTAGTTTGAAATCATAATTTTCAGTAGGATGATTTTTTTTGTAGTCAAGAGCAAATTGGAAAGCCTTTTTTCTGTAAGTACCCGATCTTTTTGCCTGTTCATTTAGATTGGGATTATTCAGA
Organism: Chitinophagaceae bacterium; assembly: GCA_027484165.1. Classification (GTDB taxonomy): domain Bacteria; phylum Bacteroidota; class Bacteroidia; order Chitinophagales; family Chitinophagaceae; genus Ferruginibacter. Next base: position 42,356 of record JAIXWH010000071.1, read on the forward strand.
AAAACATTAATCTTATTCATTGCTTCCTCAAAGTTTCCAAGTCCGGCGAGAGATATGGAATAGGAGATTGCATAAGTGGCAGAAAAAAAACTATCTAATTCAAACGCTTTTTTGAAATCGTCTACAGATGCCTGATAGTTTTTTAAATCAGCAAAAATTCCTGCTCTTGATAAATAAGCTTCAACATATTTCGGTTCTATTTTTAAAGCTTCACCAATTGCCTCGATTGACTTTAAATAGTCGCCATGAGTAGCGAAATCGTATGCTGATTCATAAATTGCTGTTGCTTTTTTATTTACTTTTCCCGGATCATACCATTGTGCATAAGAATGAGGTAAGCTAGCGCATAAAAAATATAGTATGAAAATAGCCCTAAGTTGTTTTATTATATTCCGATTCATATTAAGGCTTAAATGTAGTAATTATTTATCTCACAAAAACACAATGATTGTTAATTGGGGAACTGATTTAAGGTACGTTGATAAATTTATGTATTTGTAATGAAAGCTCCCATTGTGGATTGTTTTTAATGTATTCAACAATCCGTGGAGTGATTTCTGAAGCTTTGCTCCACTCAGGTTGTAAATACAATTTGCAGGTTTTATTCACCAAAGCTGCATGTTTTTCGGCCCATTCAAAATCAGATTTATTATACACGATTATTTTCAATTCATGGGCAACAGCAAAAATTTCCGGAAGTGGCCCTTTAAATTTTTTGGGAGATAAACAAATCCAATCCCAGTTACCAGTTAAAGGATGTGATCCAGATGTTTCGATGTTGGTTTGAAAACCTTCTTGTTTTATTGCGGAGGTCAAAGCTTCTAAATTATGCATTAAAGGTTCTCCACCTGTAATGACTACTAATCCTTTGGGATTTTGGTTTACAATTTCTACGATGTTATTGACGTCTAATTTCGGATGGCTCTCCGCGTCCCAGCTTTCTTTCACATCACACCATACACAACCTACATCGCAGCCACCTAATCTGATAAAATAGGCAGCCTTTCCCTGATGGTAACCTTCCCCCTGAATGGTGTAAAAATGTTCCATTACGGGCAAAGCTTGGTTAGTCGAATGGTTCTTTTGCAATTGAATTTGATTTGTCTGCAAAAATAGTCATCTAATTCAAAAGATTTTACTTTTTAGAAATTGATTTATTCTGCATGTTTTAACAAGAAAAGCACTTTAAGTATAGGTTGATTATCCTTAGTAGGAATTTGTTTCCATTTTTAATTTGCATGCATAAACGTACTCATTTGAAAACTTATTTTCTATTTTTTCTGCTGATAGGGTTTATCGGAAAAAGCCAGTCGCTGAAATTCCCATTAAATAATCGTGGCATTTGCATCTCTTCAAAATATCAAAATTCTGACAATCCATTTGTGATTTTTGAAAACCCATCAAACATGACAAATGCTAAACAAAAATCATATGGTTTTTTGGGCGGGAATAAATATTTATTGAGAGAATTGTCTCATTTTTCGTTTTCATTTATATCTCCAACCTCATTAGGTTTTATTGGAATTGGACTGAATTATTTAGGAAATGCTGATTATAATGAGTCTAGTGTGATGTTTGATTATGCGCATAATTTGAATAATAGATCTGCCGTAGGAGTATTGTTTCAATCACAAATACATAAAACAAGAAACAGCTTATATCAATTTGCATTCGCTGGTGCAGTAGGTATGAATATAGAATTAAATGATAAAATATCAACAGGTATTTGTATCAAAAATCAGTTTGGTATTAATAAATCTGCAGATGCTTCTTTGGAAAATAAAATAGATGTGTTATCAGAATTGAAATATGATGTAACAAAAGACTTTTTGATATCAACAGCAATCTATAAACAATTTAATCATGCGCCTAATGTCATTGTATCCTTAAAGTACCATTACAAAAAAAGAATGTTTATTGATTACGGATTTATTGGCGGTATAAATCAAATGTATTTAGGTGTTGGTTTTTCATTTGATAAAATGAATCTTGAAGTCTTCAATTTTTTTCATACAGATTTAGGGTATTCGCCTGCGTTACTATTTATACATAACAATGAAAAATGAAGAGCCATTTAATGATATTATTCATGATGATTCCAATGCTAGTTTTTTCTCAGGAGGAAGAAAATACAAATCAATCATTGATTAGTAATAATCTGGAACAAAATGAAGGGTATCAATCAGATAGTTATGATGCAACGGATAAAACAATGCCAAATCAGTATTCAAAATTAGATTTAAATCAGGCCGATGCTGGTGTTTTTCAGGAATATTTCTTTTTGAATGCACTTGATATAGAATCTATTATCAATTACAGAAAATCATTGGGTCTCTTTTTGGATATATATGAATTGCAATCAGTACCTAATCTGGATATTGAAAAAGCAAAAATGCTTAATCTCTATTTTAAAATTGGTCAACAGAGAATATTAGATGATTTAAAAAATAAAATTAAAAAGGGTAATCATTATTTACTTTTTAGTGTCAATCAATCCATGCAATTGGCTTCTGGATACAATAAGTCACTGATTTCGGAGTCAGGAAAGTATGAAGGCTCACCTCAAGCTATTTTAGTCAAATACAATTATAAATACAGAAATGAGATTTCTTATGGTTTTACTGCTGAAAAAGATCCAGGAGAGTCCTTCTTCAGAGGCAGTAATAGAAAAGGCTTTGATTTTTATTCAGCACATTTGTTTTTAAAAAATAGAGGAATTTTAAAATCAATTGCTATTGGAGATTATACTATTAATTTAGGACAAGGGTTATTGCTTTGGCAGTCGTTTGCATTTAAAAAAGGAGCTGATGTTCTTCAAATCAAAAAACAGGGGGAAGTATTGAAATCCTATAAGTCATCCAATGAATATAATTTCATGAGAGGGGTTGGTTTTTCAATGAAGCTTAGAAGCATCGAGTCTACTTTTTTCGCTTCTTCATGCAAAAAAGATGCTAACGGAATTGTAGATACGTCAACGGGATTTATAAACATGGTATCGTCAGCCCTTGCCTCAGGATTACACAGAACAATTACAGAAATAGTTGATGAAAAAATACAGCATGAAACTATTCTTGGAATGAGATTTTCTCAAAAAAGGAACAAGCATTCTATTGGATTAAATTATGTTAATTCAAATTTCAGCTTGACTAAAACAATCGAAATTAAACCCTATAATTTATTCTATTTTAAAGGCAATAATTTGAGCAATTACAGTGTTGATTATGCGATTACTCAAAAAAATATCCATGTTTTTGGGGAGTTGGCAATGAGCAATAATAAATCTGCTGCTATGATTAATGGGATGTTGATTGCAGTCAATAAACATCTAGATTTTTCATTTTTGCTAAGAAAAATATCTCCACATTATCAATCATTATATTCAAATGCATTTTCTGAAAGTCATCTTGTCAATAATGAAAATGGATTTTATACTGGAATAAATGCCAAAGGGTTGAATGGTTTTCAATTAAATGCCTTTATTGATTTGTATAAATTCCCCTGGTTAAAGTATTCGGTTGATAAGCCAGCCAATGGAAGTGAATGGTATATAAAGATCAGTTATGCCATCAATAAAAAAAACAATCTTTTAGTGTCATGTAATCATAAGTATGACTTTAAAAATATCAGCGAAGAAAATCAAGTCATGAAAAATATATCTCAACAGGAAAGATATCATTTCAGACTTCAGTATGATGTTGATTTAAAAGATATCTTTTCCTTTTCAAATCGAATTGATTTAATGAAATATAAGATCGAAAATCAAAAATATTCAGAAGGGTTTCTGATTTATGTCAATTTTAAAATTAAAAATATCTTAAAAAAAGTAAACACTGAATTCAGGCTTATGCTATTTGATACTGAGTCTTACAACAGTAGATTGTATGCATTTGAAAATGATTTATTGCAGAGCTTTGCAGTCAATAATTATTATGGGAAAGGAATGAGATATTTTTTGATATTAAAATACAAACAAAGTAAAAATCTCAGTTTTTTGGCAAAATGGTCAAACACCAGACATTTTGATAAAGCTAGTATTGGAAGTTCTTACAATCAAGTATCAAATAACAAAATTTCCGAATTGAAATTACAGACCTTTATTACATTCTAATTCAAAACTTTTTTCTGCAACAATCTTTATATTAACTTCGTCTTCCAATTTTATTTTTCAACCTTAAAACAACATTATGTCTGATCAGCAAAATGCTCAAAATCAAATAAATATCGAAATTTCCGAAGAGGTTGCCGAAGGTACTTATGCAAACCTTGCCATTATCACCCATAGTCATGCAGAATTTGTAATTGACTTTGTAAATGTAATGCCAGGAACGCCTAAGAGTAAAGTGAAAAACAGAATCATTCTTACTCCATTCCATGCAAAGCGGTTTATGAAAGCTATGATTGACAATGTAAAGAAATTCGAATCTGCAAATGGTGTCATTCAGGATATGGAAGCGGTTGAAATTCCATTTAATTTCAGCGGACCAGTTGGTCAGGCATAAGTATTAAAGTTTGCCCTCATCTAAAAAACTGTAGTATCCTTCCTCGCTAACGATGATGTGATCTAGAACTTGAATATCAATTAAAGCGGCTGCCTGTTTTATTTTTTGAGTAACATCTTCGTCTGCCTTACTAGGGTTCAAATTTCCGGAAGGATGATTATGACTAAGAATTAAACTTGTGGCTCCATGGCTTAAAGCAAGTTTTAGTATGATTCTGGGATCCGCAACTGTACCAGTAATACCCCCTCGACTGATCACTTCAAAGTGTATAATTTTATTCGCACGATTTAATAAAACCACAGCAAAGACCTCATAACTGAGGTCTTTCATTTTTTCACTCAAAAAATTTGCGACTTCGTTACTGTTTTTTATTGATGTCCTTTTAAGGATGTCGGAACTGTTCCTTCGTCTTCCAATTTCAAGTGCTGCTGCAATAGATGCGGCTTTTGTAATACCAACCCCATTTACTTTTTGTAAATCTCTTATTGATAATTTTCCCAACTCATTAAGATTGTTTTCACAGACTTTTAATATTTCCTGACTTAATTCCAGCGCTGATTTATTATTACACCCTGTTCTTAATAAGATAGCCATTAGTTCTGCATTGCTAAGATAAGTAGCCCCTTGAGATTTTATTTTTTCTCTGGGCTGATCATCTGTTGCCCAGTTTTTCATAGATGTGGAAGTCTTGTTAACATTTTTCATAAAGTTTCAGAATTAATAATCTAAACTAAATGTATTTTTGCTTAATAAATTTCACAAAAAAAAAACTTATGGATTCAAATGCAAAAATCTTTTCGGGTAGGGGTTCAAAATATTTAGCAGAGAAAATTGCTGCGAAATTTGGTGAGCCTCTGGGAATTGTTAATGTGCAAGAATTCAGTGATGGTGAGATAGGGGTGGAATTTAAGGAAAGTATCAGGGGCAAATTCGTTTTTTTGGTTCAGAGTACATTTGCTCCTACTCACAATATAATGGAGTTGCTATTGATGATTGATGCAGCAAAAAGAGCATCAGCATATAAAGTAATTGCAGTTCTTCCTTACTATGGTTACGCTCGTCAGGATAGAAAAGACAAACCAAGGGTAGCAATTGGTTCTAAATTGGTTGCAAATATGCTTGTTGCTGCCGGAGCAGACAGAGTTGTTACAATGGATTTACATGCACCACAAATTCAGGGTTATTTTGACATACCAGTAGATCATCTTGATTCTTCTGCAATTTTCATACCTTACATTGAAAGCCTTAATTTAAAGAATCTCACTTTTGCCGCACCTGATGTGGGTTCAGCAAACAGAATCAGAGAAATCGCTTCGTTTTTTGAGTGTGAAATGGTTATTTGTGATAAACACAGAAAAAGAGCAAACGAGATTGCCAGTATGGTTGTAATTGGTGATGTTACAGATAGGGATATAGTGTTGATTGATGATATATGCGATACGGGAGGTACATTGGCAAAAAGTGCGGCTTTGATGATGGAAAAGGGAGCACGAAGTGTAAGAGCCTTGTGCACGCATCCAGTCCTCAGTGGGAAGGCTTACGAAAATATTGAAAATAGTGTTTTGGATGAATTGGTTGTTTGCGACACCATCCCCTTGAAAAAATCTACTTCAAAAATAAAAGTTCTTTCAGTTGATGAATTATTTGCAGTTGCACTCAGAAATGCATTTGAGAACAAAAGTATAAACAGTCTTTTTATAAAATCAAGAGCACCAAGAGTAAAGAGTTAATTAATAATTCTAATATTATATACTAAGAAACCTCGTTTTACGAGGTTTCTTAGTATATATAAGTGCCATTTTTTGATTTTATTATAAATAATCTATAGAATTTACTTAACTTCGCGCCTCACAAAAAAATAATTAAAAATGAAATCAATTACAATCGAAGGACAACTGAGGACCGAAAGCGGAAAAAAAGCCACCCGCCAACTTCGCTCTCAGAAACTCGTGCCAGGTGTAATTTATGGTGGAAAATCTGAAATCAATTTTTCTGCTATGGCATCAGCATTCAAACCTATTGTTTACACCTCAGAATTTATGATTGCAAACGTGGTTGTGGATGGTAAAAGTTATTCATGTATTTTAAAAGATTTACAGTTCGACAAAGTATCAGATGCGCTTATTCACGTTGATTTTTTAGAACTTGTAGACGATAAGAAAGTTATTGCTTCTTTGCCTCTAAAATATGTAGGAACTCCTGCAGGTGTTAAGGCCGGTGGTAAGTTAATTACTAAAATGAAAGCCATTAAAGTAAAAACATATCCTAAATACCTTAAAGAGTTTATAGAAGTTGATTTGTCTAATCTTCAACTCAATGAAAATTTAAGAGTTGAAAATATTATTACTCAAAACATGGAAGTTATGAATTCACCAAGAATTCCCATTGCATCAATTGCAATGACTCGTCAATTAAAACAAGAAGAAGCTGCAGCCCCTAAAGCTGCTGCAGGTGCTGCCAAGGCTCCTGCTGCTCCTGCTGCAGCTAAAAAATAAATCATTGATTTTTATTTTAAAAAAGGCCCTTGAAAAAGGGCCTTTTTTAATGCTATTCGGCATCGCTTTTACGTTCTTCCACATTTAAATAATGTGATAAACTTATCAATAGAACTCTGATTGTGTTTATTTACCTTTGCAATTCAAAATTTTTAAAAAATGGGAATGGATAGAAATACATTGATTGGGTTTGTATTAATTGGAGCTTTGCTGATTACAATGTTTGTAATTAATAGTAAAGATAGATTGGCTTATGAAGGTGAGCAAAAGCGAATTGCCGATTCAATAGCGAAAGTGCAGAAATCAAAAATAGATTCAACAGTTGTAAAAAAAGAGACAACTAAAATTGATTCAATCCAAAGGGCGTTGTCATCAGGAGGAATTCAATCAAATGATTTAACAGAAAAAAACATAACAATAGAAAATGAGGTTATCAAAGTCACTTTTTCTAATAGGGGAGGACAACCTAAATCAGTTGAGTTAAAAGAATACAAAAAATTCAATCAATCTCCAGTTGTTCTTAATGAAAGCGAGTTCAATAAAATTTCATACAGGGTTAATTCCACTCCAACAAAGGCTGATGATATTGATAATATTTATTTCAAAACATTACCTATAATAACCAATGCAGACAAAAGTAAGGAGATTTCGTTCGAAGCGGGGGATACATTGGGTAGAAAAATCATTCATCAATACATCATTAAACCAAATGATTACATGATTGATTTCAATATTAAAATTTCGGGAGCTAATGATTTGTTTACTCAAAATACAATTCATTTTATTTGGCAATCAGAAGCTTCGCAAATTGAAAAAGACCATGAATACGAATTAACCCAAAGTCATGTTTGTTACATGGAAGGAGATAACTTTGATTTTGAATATTTAGGTAAGCAGGATAGTAAAAGTTTTACAAAAAATGTCAACTGGCTTGGGGTAAAACAGCAGTTTTTTGCAAGTGCGTTGGTTGCTAAAAACAAATTTTCTTCAGCATCTGCATCATGGAATATTGCTGCTGACACAAATAGTCATTATTTAGCAAGGGTTACATCTACAGCTCAATATAATTTACCATCAGGCTACAATGTTGAAGTGCCATTGGAGTTGTATTATGGACCCAGCGATTATAATATCCTGAAAAAGTACAACAATGGCTTAGAATTTATTGTCCCTTATGGAAGTGGAATTTTTGCATTTGTGAAATATATCAATAGGCATTTCCTTTTACCTGTTTTTGATTTTCTACAAAGGAATATAGCAAGCATGGGAATTGTGATTTTGCTTCTCACACTATTAATCAGATTAATTACCTCACCTATTTTATATAAAAGTTATTTAAGCGGCGCTAAAATGAAAGTTTTAAAGCCTGAGGTTGATGCTTTAAGAGAAAAATATAAAGACGATCAACAAGCCTTTGGTATGGAGCAAATGAAACTATGGAAAAGTGCAGGAGTAAGCCCTTTAGGTGGTTGCTTGCCTGCATTATTGCAGATTCCAATTTTCATGTCACTTTACTATTTCTTTCAATCCAATATAGATTTGAGAGGTAAAAGCTTTTTATGGGCAAACGATTTGTCTGCCTATGATTCAATTGCTAAGATTCCATTTGAAATTCCATTTTATGGAGATCATGTTAGTTTATTTACTTTAACGGCAGTTATCACTAGTTTATTGATTTCAATATATAGTATGAATAATATGCAGGATAATAGTAATCCTATGATGAAGTATATGCCCTATATCTTTCCTGTTTTACTTTTGGGCGTTTTTAATAAACTACCATCAGCCTTAACATGGTATTATACGGTATCAAATACCATTACTTTGATTTTGCAAATCGTGATTCAAAAATATATTATTGATCATGATAAAATTATGACAGAAATAAATGAAAACAGAAAGAAACCGGTAAAAAAATCAAAAATGCAGGAGAGAATTGAAGCGATGCAGGAAAGTCAAAAAAAAATCCAAGAATTAAAGAATAAAAATAAAGGGTAAATCCTGTTAACCAATTGGTAAAAAAGCTGCAATTTATTTGCAGTTTTTTTATGCATGATAATTAATGGTTTTTTAGTTTTTGTTTGTGTTATCTTTAATCCAATAATTCTATTTATATGTTTAGTAAAAAACAAACCATACTTGTATTTCTTGCTTTTCTCACTATAAAAATAAATGCACAGGAAATTATTTATGATGCAACATTGAATTACAAAGTGTCTGTGAATTCAGATAATGATAAAAATATTTCTAAAATGTTTGAGGGAGCATCATATAAAATATATTTGAAAGGATTGCTGAGTAAAACAGAGTTAAAAACATCTCTAGGTTCTGAAACTTCAATTTATGATGGAAAAGAAAATAGAGGTGCGATATTGAAAGAGTACAGTAATCAAAAGTTAATGATTAATATGGATCAAGATAGTTGGAATAAAAAAAACAAATCTTCGCACCAACTTCAATTTAATGAAGTAAAAGATAAAATTGAAATCATTAATGGCATTTCATGTAAGAAGGCAATAGCTCTTGATACCAAAGGGTCTACAATAGTGGTTTATTTTAATCCGGCATTAATCTTGTTTAATAGTGCATACAATAATTGTTTTTCAAGTATTAAAGGAATACCAATTAGATATGAACAACAATTAACTAATGGTACAAAATATATCTATTCTTTAGTCAATATAGATTACGAAATTATTTCTTCAAACAAATTTGAATTGCCAAAATCTGGTTACAGAATAATAAATTACGAAGAAGCAAATAAAATTGAAAACTAAGAGAGTGGAAACCAATTATTTTTTTGGTCTGATAACCAATTTCAAGCCAGTATATCCTTGTTTAACCTCAGGCACTAATATTTTATGTTTGTGAGGTACTAAATATAAAGTGTTCCCTTTTTGATAAGAATCTATTGAAATGAATTGAAGGCTATTGGTTTTTTCAGGAGTGATGTTGATATGACTTACTCCATTGTATTTCATTCCATTTTTTAAGTTATAAGTAAGTCCACTTTTGAATGTTTTTGTAGATGAAATATTAAGCATAACATTATTGCGGCTTTTTTTTCTTATACCCCTATCAGCGAAACAATCTAAAATATTGCTTAACAAAAGAATTAATAATAATATGGTCTTTATATTTCTCACTTATAATAGTCTTAATATCTAAACAAATATAATGATAACTTTTTCAGAAAACAATTAATTTATTAGGATTTAATATACAATATCTCATTTTTTTTTATCGCTTGATATAGTTAAATTACAATATCATACATTCATATCATGAGTAAAAATTCTTTCAAAGAAGACAAAGACGGATTTAGTGAGCTTTTAGAAAGTTATCAAGCCTTTAAATTAGGCAACATTTCCATATATATTGATGAAGAAGGGTTTGAAGATATTATAGAATACTTTAATGAGAATGAGCGTTATACTGAAGCTTTAGAAGCAGCTGAATTTGCTGTAGCTCAATTCACCTATTCCTCAACGCTGTTGATATTAAAAGCGGATACTTTAGTATCTCTAAGAAGATTTGAAGAAGCATTGTTTATTTTAGATAAAGCAATTTTGTTTGATAGTCAAGATCCTGTTATTTATATAATAAAAACCGACGCACTTTTAGCATTAAGCAGATTTGAAGAAGCTGATGAAGTTTTTGCTGAGGCAATGAAAAAATTTGACACAGATGAAAAAGTGAATCTGCTTTTTGAATTAGCGGATGTTTATGATGATTATGAAATTTTTGATAAGGTTTTTGACTGCTTGAAGATGATTTTGAAGTTAGATTCTGAAAACGAAGAGGCTTTATATAAAATTTGTTTTTGGACCGATTATACTGGCAGGAATGAAGAAGGAATAAAACTCCATCAATTTCTCATTGAAAAAAATCCATACAATGAGCTTGCCTGGTTTAACTTGGGGGCAGCCTATCAGGGATTAAAACTTTATGAAAAAGCGATTGACGCATATCAGTATGCTGTTGCAATCAATGAGAAATTTGATTATGCATTTAGAAATATGGGCGATGCATTTATCAAATTGAAAAAATATAAGGAAGCTATAGAGGTTTTGGAGCGAGTGTTAGAGTTGTCTATTCCGGAATCTGTTATATATGAGGCTATTGGTCATTGTTTATATAAATTAAATAAATTCCCTCAAGCCAGATTTAATTATAAAAAAGCAAGTCATCTTAATCAGGAAGATAGTCAGCTTCATTATAAAATTGCTTGTACATATATGGGTGAGGAAAAATGGGAAAATGCAATTAAATCCCTACTCAATGCCTTGAAATTTCATATTATGCAACCTGAATATAATTTAGCCATAGGAAAATGTTATTTCCAAACGGGTGATTATGATGAAGCTATTGTTCATCTGAGTAATGTAGTTAGAGTGCGACCTAAAAATACCAATGGTTGGATTGAATTGCTAAACTGTATGTATTTCTCAAAACAATCAGAAGATGGCTACGAATATGCATCTCATGCTTATGAGATTACAGGATCAAAACCAGTATTTCTATTTTATAAAGTAGCATTTTTATTGGAATTGGGTAAATCGAAACAAGCCTTGTTGTATCTTGAACAAGCTTTATCTAATAACCCCAGTCAATTAAAAATTTTAATAGAAATTAATCCTTCAGTTTTACAAAATCAACAAATAGTTGATTTGATTGCTCGTTACAAAAAAAAATCGTCAAGGAGAAAGTAAGTCAATCATTTAAGGCGACATATTTTCATAGCATTTAAATATCTTTGCAAAAAAGCTATTCATTATGAATTTTAATCTTTCACAAATTCCGGAAAGAACATTAAAACCCCGTAATCATGGAATTACAATGATTATGGACAAAGGATTAAGTATAGAAGAAGCTAGAAATTTAATGAGTGTTGGACATCCTCATATTGATATGGTCAAACTTGGATTTGGAACTTCTTTTGTTACACCTAATCTCAAAGACAAACTTGAGGTATATAAATCATACAATATGCCAGTATATTTTGGGGGTACTTTGTTTGAGGCTTTCTTAATTAGAAATCAATTTGAAGATTACATTAATGTTTGTAAGGATTTTGGTGTTAGTTACATGGAAGTAAGTGATGGGTCTATTTCAATCCCTCATGCTGAAAAATGTGGATATATCGAAAAGCTTTCTAAACATGGTGTTGTTTTAAGTGAAGTGGGTAGTAAAGATGCAGCGCATATCATTCCTCCTTATAAATGGATAGAGCTTATGCGTTCTGAATTGAACGCCGGTTCTCTTTATGTAATAGCAGAAGCACGTGAAGCTGGAAATGTAGGTATTTACAGAGGTTCGGGTGAGGTAAGGGAAGGATTGGTTCAGGAAATATTAACTCAGATTCCTGCAGAAAAAATATTATGGGAAGCACCACAAAAAGCGCAACAACTCTATTTTCTTCAGCTTATTGGTTGTAATGTTAACTTAGGAAATATAGCTCCTTCAGAAATCATTGCTTTAGAAGCCATGAGAATTGGCTTGAGAGGAGATACCTTTGAAATGTATCTTGAAAAAAAATAATTGTATGAAAATATATGGGCTGATTGGGTATCCTTTATCTCATTCATTTTCTCAACGTTATTTCAACCAAAAATTCCAAAAAGAAAGTATTTCAGATTGCAGATTCGATTTGTTGCCCATTGAACAAATTGAACAATTTCCTGTCTTGCTTAGAGATATTGCTGGAATAAAAGGAATAGCAGTAACCATCCCATACAAAGAAGATATTATGCCCTATCTCTCAGAGCTCGATTCTAATGCGAGAGAAATACAAGCGGTTAATTGTATAACTATCACTAGATTTGGATTGAAGGGATTTAATACCGATGTCATTGGATTTGAAAAATCAATTGCACCTTTAATAAAGCCACATCATAAAAAAGCATTAATCTTAGGTTCAGGCGGTTCATCAAAAGCTGTGGCATTTTTTCTGAAAAAATCAGGAATAGATTTTTTAATTGTATCACGAAACAAAAGCAATTTATCAAATCACATTACTTACAGTGATATCGATGAATATTTAATGATGCAGTACAATCTGGTGATCAATTGTTCTCCTGTTGGCCAATTTCCTGATGTTGACAAACAGCCTGATATTCCGTATCAATTTGTAACTCCCAAGCATTTATTTTTTGATTTGATTTATAATCCAGTTAAATCAAATTTTTTAGAGATGGCTGAGTTGAAAGGTGCAATAATAAAAAATGGAAGAGAGATGCTTGAAATTCAAGCCGAAGAAAACTGGAAGCTATGGAATCAAAATTAGGATTGATTCATTTTTGATTTGAATTTTTGGGGAACCCCTGCAATTTTTTTGATTTCATAATTATAGAAAACAATTCCTGTTTTTGCTTTTGCAATTTGAATTTCCTTATCGTTTCTGTTTGTTGTAATACTGTAATACAATTCAAATCCTGCAGAAGAAAAATCGCCTACTGCAAGTTTGATTTTTAAAATATCTCCATAAAAAGATTCGTTCGAATAACTTACAGCCAAATCACTCATAATAATGCTTGTTCCTTCAATGTTTAATTCTGAATACCCCATTGACTTTAGCCAGCTCACCCTTGCCTCATGAATGATACTCACAACGGCATCGTTGCCCAGATGATTTCCGTAGTTGATATCTGTAATTCTTACAGGCATTTCAACAACTCCAACCCAATTTTCAGGTATTTCAATTTTTATTCTTCCCATTAAATATTCATTAAAAAAGTGATCAATTGAGTAACTGCTTTTTTTCTATGACTGAATTTGTTTTTTTCATCCAATGACATTTCTGCAAAAGTTTTATCGCTTCCTTCAGGAATAAAAATGGCATCATATCCGAAACCGTTAGTGCCAATCTCTGATGCTGTAATTTGGCCTTTGCAGATTCCCTCAAATTGGTATTCTTTTTCTTCCAAAATTAATGAAATGATAGTCTTGAATTGCGCAGATCTGTTTTGAAAGCCATCCATTTTATTTAATACTTTTTCGATGTTGTTTTTATAGGCCGATTCATCCTCTGCATATCTTGCGCTTTTTACTCCTGGTTCTCCGTTTAATGCATCGATTTCTAAACCAGTATCCTCACTAAAACAATTTTTGTTTGTGATATTGAAAATTGTTGCAGACTTCTCTCTTGCATTTTCTTCAAGGGTGTTGTGTGGTTCAGGAATTTCTATTTCAATTCCAGCTTCTTTCAAGCTTTTTACTTCAATCAGTCCATTCAAAATGGAATTCATTTCATTTACTTTATTTTGATTATTGGTAGCGAATATTAACATGAGTGTACGATTAAATGGAGAACATTGTTTTTAAACATCCCCATAATTTTTTCTTATCATCAATGTTGTTTGACACATAATTCAAAGTTGCTGAATTCAGCAATGGAGTTCCATTTATTTTAAGAATTTCGTATTTGGTATTATTAATCTTTAATTCTGTGATTTCTGCCAAATTAAAGTCAAAACTAATTATTGCTTTCGGATTAAAATAGCTAAGTATTTTTTCCAAAGATGTGTTTGTGTTTCTATGCATATTAAGTATCGCAACATCGGCTATATTCAGTTTACATGCAGATAATATACCTGATAGAAAATTAAGATCAGGGTCATTTAAATGAACAGATTCACTGTCTTTTAATAGAATGAGGATATTTTTTAAATTATCTCCTAAAAAATTGAAGTTTTCTTCTTTTAAAGAATCGGTGTTTGATTGCTTCTCGTCTAACACTACGAGAGAATTTTTGTATAATTCTGACAACAAATGTGGGGGCAGTTGAAAATTGTCTAAACTCATAAAATCAGGCTTTACGCGTATATTTTTTTGTTTCTTTGCAGTAAAATTAATGAATATGATTGCAGCTGCCGATTTTAATATTACAAAAGTTGAAAGAAGTAAACTTGTTGATATCAATCTTGAGAATATCCCTTTCGGAAAATATTTTACTGACCACATGCTCGAGGTTGATTTCGAAGATGGTGAATGGAAAACTCCGGAAATCAAACCTTACCAACCTTTATTGATGGCGCCTTCATTGGCTGCAATTCATTATGGGCAGTCTATTTTTGAAGGGATTAAAGCTTACAAGAATAGTAATGGCGAAGCTTCAATATTTAGACCACATGCAAATTTCAAAAGGTTCAATATTTCAGCAAAGCGTATGCAAATGCCTGAAATTCCTGAATTTATTTTCATGGAAGGGATGAAAAAGCTGATTGAAATGGATAAGAACTGGATTCCTAGTCAGGCAGATCATTCCTTATATATTCGTCCATTCATGTTTAGTTGCGATGATGCAATAGGAGTGAAGCCCAGCGAAAAATATAAATTCATGATTATCTTAAGTCCAACTGGTCCTTATTACAATAATCCTATGAGAATCTACGTGGAAGAAAAGTATGTTCGTGCAGTGCCCGGAGGTATTGGTTTTGCTAAAGCTGCAGGAAATTATGGTGCAGCCATGCACGCAACAGCTGAAGCAAAGAAAAATGGATACGATCAGGTTTTATGGACTGATGCATTCGATCATCATCATGTTCAGGAATGTGGAACAATGAATGTGTTTTTTATCATAGGTAATACTGTAATTACACCCGATTTATCATCTGGCACTATCCTTGCAGGTGTCACGAGAGACAGTGTAATTACCTTACTCAAAGAAAAGGGATTTGATGTTCAGGAACGAGCTTTAAGTATCCATGAGGTGATTCAGGCTCACAAAGAAGGTACTTTAAGAGAAGTGTTTGGAACTGGAACAGCTGCCACCATTTCAGTAATTAAAGAATTAAGATACAAAGAATATATCATGGAGTTTGATATAGACAAATGGGATGTGACACCTGAAATAAAGACCAGACTTAATGCTATCAGATATGGAGTTGCTGAGGATAAATACGATTGGATGTATAAAATTCTCTAATACGACTGATAAAATCTACTGTAAAACCGCCCCTAAAGGCGGTTTTCTGATTAATGTGAATAAATTTTCAATTTTTTAAACATATTTTTTTCATTTTTGAATGAATATGGTTACCTTTGCCGTCCAAAAAATAAATGGTCAATAAATGCCAACAATTCAACAGTTAGTAAGAAAAGGAAGAGAAATCATTAAAACTAAGAGTAAATCTAGGGCTTTGGATAGTTGTCCTCAGCGTAGAGGTGTGTGTACGAGAGTGTATACAACTACTCCTAAAAAACCAAATTCAGCTTTACGTAAAGTTGCAAAAGTGCGTTTGACAAATAAAATTGAGGTTATCGCCTACATTCCAGGTGAAGGACACAATTTGCAAGAGCACTCGATTGTATTGATACGTGGTGGAAGGGTGAAAGATTTACCAGGAGTACGTTATCATATTGTACGTGGTAGCTTGGATACTGCAGGTGTTAAAGACCGTAAACAAAGTCGTAGTAAATACGGAACTAAAAAAGCAAAAAAATAATTTAAATACCAAGTCAATTTTTTGACGAAAAATAAAAACAATGCGTAAGTCACAACCGAAAAAGATTCCCTTAGCTCCAGATCCAAAATTCAACGATAAATTGGTTACAAGATTTGTAAACAATTTAATGTGGGAAGGAAAGAAGAGCGGTGCATTTATTATCTTCTATGATTCTTTAGATAAAGTAGCTAAAATCACAGGAGAAGATGGATATGAAGTTTGGAAAAAAGCTTTAAACAACATTACTCCAGGTGTAGAAGTTCGTAGTCGCCGTATAGGTGGTGCAACCTTCCAAATTCCTTCTGAGGTTAGACCAGACAGAAAAATCTCTTTGAGTATCAAATGGATGATTCGTTACAGCCGTGAAAGAAACGGTCGTAGCATGGCAGATAAATTAGCTAATGAAATTGTTGCTGCAAGCAAAGGTGAAGGTGCTGCTTTCAAAAAGAAAGAAGACACACACCGTATGGCTGAGGCGAACAAAGCTTTTGCGCATTTCAAAGTATAATCTCCAAAAAATAAATTAACATTTAGGCTGTCTGAAAAGACGGCCTATTTTTTTGTGTGTACTTTGGAATCATTCATCTATTGTTGTGACATTACACAGCTACAGATGAATGATCTCTTAATTTGAAATTAGATTTATTTATGAGGATTTTGTAAGTTGCTACTGTCGGAAACAGGAGTTTCGGGTGTTGTTATTATAGGATTACCACCTGAGGATTCTGAATTATTGGGTATTAGTGTTTCATCTGCCTTGGGTGCTTCCGGCTCGTTGTTTTTTGAATTTTTGTTGCGCTTCTGAGCAGCCTTTTTTTCTTCTCGTTCCTGTTTCTCTTTAAACTCTCTTTCTTTCTTTTCTTTTGCGGCAGCTTCTTTTCTCTCTTTTGCAGCTTTTTCCTGTTCGGCTTTTTCCTTGGCCGCATTTACTTTCTTATCTTCTTTTTCTTGCTTTCCTTTTAATTCTTTTTCTTTCTTTTCATTTGCTTTTTTGTCTTTTTCTTGCTTCTCCTTTTCTTTTTTTTCTTTCGCTTCTTTTTCCTTTGTCGCTTTGTCTTTCTTTTTAGAATCAGTTTTTTTCTGTTCTTTTTCAGCAATCACTTCGGCTTCGTCATCATCTATTTTTTGTTTCGCATGCTGAATAACAAAGTAATAGTTAACGGTGGATTGGTCAGCAATGATAGTTTTAATGATTTCCATGAAGTCGCCATTCTTATTCCAGTCTGTATCTTTTTTTTCTATTTTGAAACCTACATTAGGAATAAAGTATTCGCCATCTGCCAAACCCAATGAAAATATTGCGCTTTCAGGCGTTTTGCCTTTACCACTATAAATCATGGCTTCCATTATTTTGTCGTTTAGGGCCATATAATAAATACCACTGTCTTGGTATAATACCGCGGAATCCATTATCAAATTTTTTTGAAATTCTTTTTTGCTAACCTGTTGATAGGCGAAAGAAATCTCTCTGAGTACCAATAAACTCAGCGGATGTGTTTGAAGATAAGGCCTTGCTTTATGAATAGCTTCCCTGCATTCTCCATTTTTATTGAAATCAAAAATTTCAATCTCTTTTTCCATGTCGTCCATTGGTTTGAAATGTGGATTTTTTGTGTATCCTATCATCAAGGCCAGCACTTCAGGGTTGGTTAAGCTGGAATCGTTATCTAAAAACCGCTTTATTAATTTTTGGTAATAAACAGGACTTGAACTTTCTTGTGTACTGTCAAATATCTGCTTAAAGTCTCTATGATAAATGAAAGGTGGTGGAGTTGTACCCTCTGATGTTTGCTCGTAAGACCTTGAACCTAAGAGAAATAGGCCAAAAAAAAGGATTATTTTGATCTTCATATAAACGATTTGAGTTTGTAAGTTAATAAATAGAAATTATTTATTAGTTGAAGAAGGTATAAAAAAATGGATATTCGTTTTGTGTAGATAGTTTAATTTGTTACCTTTGCGGCGCTAAATACTTTACATTGGATTGTGGTAAAATTATTTAGCATCACATGAGATAGTAATTTATCATATCAAATAAGGAATCAGTTCGCTCTGATTTAACTCCAAGTGAGACTTTAAATAATAGTCTTCATTTTACTAAAAAAACTTAAAATTTAAAATAAAAAAAGATGTCAGATTTACGTTATCAACGAAACTTTGGTATTGCAGCACATATCGATGCTGGAAAGACCACTACCACCGAGCGTATATTATATTATACAGGTGTGAATCATAAAATCGGAGAAGTGCATGAAGGCGCTGCTACGATGGACTGGATGGCGCAAGAGCAAGAAAGAGGTATTACAATTACTTCAGCTGCAACAACTTGCTTTTGGAATTTTCCAACAGTACAAGGTGCTAAAATACCAGAGACAAAACAATTCAAATTTAATATCATTGATACTCCAGGTCACGTGGATTTTACCGTAGAGGTAGAACGTTCACTTCGTGTATTGGATGGTTTATTAGCATTGTTCTGTGCTGTATCAGGTGTTGAACCTCAATCTGAAACTGTTTGGCGTCAGGCTAATCGTTATAAAGTTCCACGTATCGGATTCGTTAATAAAATGGATCGTAGTGGTGCTGATTTCTTGAATGTGGTTAAACAAGTAAAAGAAATGTTGGGAGCTAAAGCAGTTCCACTTCAATTGCCAATTGGTGCTGAAGATAATTTCAAAGGTGTGGTAGATTTGATTACCATGAAAGGGATGGTTTGGGATGATTCAACTCAAGGTATGACCTTCCAGGAAGTGCCTATTCCTGCAGATATGATTGATGAGGTTAACGAATGGAGACAACACCTTGTTGAAGCTGTTGCAGAATACGATGACAAATTATTGGAAAAATTCTTCGACGATCCTAATAGCATTACTGAAAACGAAATGCATGAAGCTATTCGTAAAGCTGTGATTGATATTTCTATCATTCCGATGATGTGTGGTTCTTCTTTCAAAAACAAAGGAGTACAAACAGCTTTGGATGCAATTTGCCGTTACTTGCCTGGTCCTTTGGATATTGAGGCGGTTACAGGTACAAATCCTGATAACGGACAAGAATTGACTCGTAAGGCTGATGCAAAAGAGCCATTTGCTGCTTTAGCATTTAAAATTATGACTGATCCTTTCGTAGGTCGTTTGGCATTCTTTAGAGCTTATAGCGGTCACTTAGATGCTGGTTCTTATGTATTAAATACAAGAACTGGTAAGAAAGAGCGTATCAGTCGTATCATGCAGATGCATGCTAACAAACAAAACCCAATTGATTTCATCGAAGCTGGTGATATCGGTGCTGGTGTTGGTTTTAAAGATATCAAAACTGGAGATACTTTGTGTGATGAAAATCATCCCATTGTATTAGAAGCGATGACTTTCCCTGAGCCGGTAATCTCAATCGCTGTTGAACCAAAAACTCAGGCAGACGTAGATAAAATGGGTATGGCGATTGCTAAATTGGTAGAAGAAGATCCTACATTACGTGTACGCACAGACGAAGAAACAGGACAAACCATTTTGAGTGGAATGGGAGAGTTGCACTTGGAAATCATCGTAGATAGAATGAAGCGTGAGTTTAAAGTAGAAATCAATCAGGGAGCTCCAATGGTTGCTTATAAAGAAGCATTCAGAGTTTCAATTGAACACAGAGAAACATACAAAAAACAAACGGGTGGTAGAGGTAAGTTCGGTGATATCGCTTTCGAGATCGGGCCAGCTGATGAAGATTGGTTGAAAGAAAATCCATTAGGTGGAATGCAATTTGTGAATGAAATCTTTGGAGGTAGTATTCCAAAAGAATTTATCGCTCCAATCATCAAAGGATTTACTACAAGTATGACCAATGGTGTATTAGCAGGTTATCCTATAGTAGATATGAAAGTGAGAGTTTTTGATGGTAGTTACCATGATGTGGATTCTGATGCGATCTCTTTTGAATTGTGTGCTAAGCAAGGTTTCCGTGAAGCAGGACGTAAAGCTAAGCCAGTATTACTTGAGCCAATCATGAAAGTAGAAGTATTGACTCCAGACCAATACATGGGTGATGTTACCGGTGATTTAAACCGTCGTCGCGGTATGTTGGAAGGAATGGACAGCAAGCATGGTGTTCAGGTAATCAAAGCAAAAGTGCCTTTGAGTGAAATGTTTGGTTATGTAACACAATTGCGTTCATTGTCAAGCGGACGTGCAACTTCAACAATGGAATTCAGTCATTACGCTCCAGCTCCAACCAACGTTGCTGAAGAAGTAATTGCTAAGTCAAAAGGTAAAATGAAAGTAGAAGAATAATCGTTTTCACTTCCAAAAATAACAAGCGCCCTGTTCGAAAGAATGGGGCGCTTTTGTGTAGGTAAGATTTTTTTGAATTATGGGTTGACTTTTCTGTTAGTGTCAAACATGATCAGAGGCAAATATTATTTTTTGATAAATGAAATCACTTTAGAAACAAACTCAGAAGAAATGGGTAATGAAGGATTGCTGTAACTTTTTATGTTTTCATCTTTTTCATCACCAATTATTTTCAAAACATGATTCATATTTTGGATAATTTCCAGTTGAGAGGATTTTTTTGCAAGTGACAATAATTTTGCGTCATCAACAGAAACCTGAATGTCTTTATCTCCTTGAATTACCAAAATTGGAATGTTAAGTTTTTTTATTTCAGTTTGAGGATTGTATTTGAACCAGCTTATCAAATAAGGTTGAACACTAGGCCTGAATAATGATGCTAACAACAAGTTGTTGTTATGTACAAGCATTCCCTTACTTAAACTATCTAACATAGGAAATGCTACATTTTTAATTGCATCGGGCTGACTGTTTAGCTGAGTCTTGAGTGTTTCATTAGCAGGGTTTCCGGGTCCACTGATTGAGATATATTTGTTTACATTGTTTAAAGAAGCTATCATTCCAATTAAGGAACCCTCACTATGACCTGCAACAATGATTTCAGTAAATCTATTATCTTTCTTTAAGTAGAGTATCCAGCTTTTTACATCATCGACAAAATCATCAAATCTGATATCCGATTCTTTAGTCATGGCTTTAGAGCTCTCTGCAATTCCTCTTTTATCAAATCGAAGTGAAGCGATGCCAGAGTCTGCTAAAGCAAATGCAAATTGCTTTAAGCTGTTATTCTTCATCATCGAATTGTTTCCATCTCTGTCTGTTGGTCCTGAACCAGAAATGACCAAAACAATTTTTCCTTTTTTATAGGAGTTGGGTAAAGTTATGGTGCCAAAAATTTTGCCGGTTGAGGTTTCTAAAATGGCAGGATTCTGGTTGTATGCAGAATCGTTGTTATTGTGAGCCAATAAATTTATGGACGATACCAATAGCAAAAAAAAGAAACCAATTAACTTTTGCATTCTGATTTAATATTAAATAGGAGGGTATTAAAATTATCCTTTGTTGGCAGGATTGAATAGTTCGTTTAAAACACTTGCCAATCTGATACCTCCAATAACAAGTTGCCTTTTAATCACAGAAATATTATTGTCGATGTATTTTAAGTCCATATAGTTATTTTCAAGAGAATAAACTCTGTCAAGGTAAGAGCGTGACTCATACATCCATTTTAATTCATTTACTTTCCTGATTTCAGCAATTTCATCATCGGGCATATTTTTATAATAGTTCATGCATGTATCTAAATCAATTCTTTTGTATTCAAGAATTTGCGTATCCCAAATACTATGTAAATTTCCTGAGACATATGGAGAAGTAATTTCAATTGTGTTTCCTCCCTTGTCGATAGAATAGCCATTATGTAAGGGTTGATGAATATCTCCTACCAAATGAAATATTAAGAGCAACCTGTTTTTTATTTCTTTTTTTGACATGTCTGTAGCTTTACGATTTCTCAATTCAACAATTGCAGAATGTAAAACTGACAAGATATTTTTTTCTGGCCCTGGAGTATATTTGGCTCCTTTATCAATATTGATATAGTGCCAGGGTCTCATGAAGTTGTAATAGCTGTTACTTCTCTCATTGTCCATCCAATTGGCAGCTTCTTCGATAGTTAAATTACCTAAATATTGTTTTACAATCTTTTGTGTGGAGTCGTCTAATAGTTTGAAGGCTACTTCAGCAACCAAAGAGTGACCTGTTTTACCCCAAGCCATTGATTTTTGTATACTTCCAACAAAAAATAAAATGGTAAGTACCGGTAAAATAAAAGTCTTTTTCATACGAATAAATTTGCACGAAACTACAATATTTATATCCATATTTCAACATTACAATCAATGAAATATGTTAAAAGCGAAAACATCCAATTCTTTTTAGTTTATAAAGGATTAAAGCCTTAAATTACACCCTCTTAATTCAATAGCGGTTATGATTAAATACAAACTTGGCTTACTTGGATTCTTGCTTGCTTTTGGAATTTATATTCCAACTTTTGCTCAAGAAAAAATTGTCACTCAAAATGTTGCTTCAGAGGATACTGCTCATGAAGAAATGAAAGATAATCTTTTAGACAATATTCCAATTGTATCATTAGAAGGCAATGATGATTTGGATGGAAGTGCTCAAAATATTTCAGGACAGCTCAACATTGGCAGAATTACTTTTAATAGTGCAGCAGCTTTCAACTTTAATGTTGTTCGTTTTCGTACAAGAGGTTATGATGCAGATATGAATAGTACCTATATGAATGGGGCGCCCATGGAAAATCTGGATAATGGTTTTACACCATTTGGATTGTGGGGGGGATTAAATGATGTTTTGCGTAACAGGCAAAATGCATACGGGCTACAATCAAATAAATTTGGATTTGGTTCGATCGGTGGAGCTACATCTCTTGATACTAGAGCTTCAAAGCAAAGAAAACAAACAAGTATTGGATATTCTTTGTCTAATAGAAACTATGTTCATCGTTTCAATTTCACTAAGTCAACTGGTTTTACCAAAAATGGTTGGGCATTCAGCTTTTCTGGCTCACGCAGATGGGCAGACGAAGGCTTTGCTGATGGTACTTTCTATAATGGATGGTCGGCATATTTTGGAGTAGATAAAAAAGTTAATGAACAACATTTGTTGTCATTAGTGTTTTTTGCAACTCCTACTGAGAACGGACGTCAGGGTGCATCAGTTCAGGAGATGCAGGATTTGGCTGGAACCAATTATTATAATCCTTATTGGGGATATCAAAATGGAAGAAAGAGAAATGCCAGTATTGCTAAAACAGCTCAACCTATTACTATATTAACCCATGAGTGGAAGGTGGCTCCAAAAACTTCGGTTGTTACTGCTGCTTCATACATGTTTGGAGACAGAAGTTTAACAGGATTAGATTGGTACAATGCACCTGACCCAAGACCAGATTATTACCGTTATTTACCAAGTTATCAGGAAGATCCAAATATCAGACAACAGGTATACAACGCTATGGCAAACGATATTAATAGACGTCAAATCAACTGGGATGGCTTATATAATGCTAATTATGGCAATTACGAAACCACTCAAAATGTAAATGGGATTGCAGGTAATACCTATTCAGGAAGAAGATCACTTTACATTCTACAGGAAGCTGTAACCAACACCAAAAAATTTAACTTCAATACGACATTAAATACCGAAATTAATAAACACATCAGTTTAGTGGGAGGATTAAGCTACGAGAATCAAACCAATCAATATTACAGAAGAGTGAATGATTTATTAGGAGGTGATTATTTTGTTGATTTAAACCAGTTTGCTGAAAGAGATTTTCCGACCAATCCATTAGCTGCACAAAATAATATCGATAATCCAAATGCTATTCTAAAAGAGGGTAGTTATTATGGTTATAATTACAAAATCAACATACAAAAAGCAACCGGATGGATTCAAACCAATGTAAAATTACATGGGGTTGATTTCTTTGTAGGAGCTGAAGGGTCAACAACTAGTTTTTACAGAGAAGGATTAGTAAAATCAGGATTGTTTTTAGATAACTCCTTTGGGAAATCAACCAAATATTCTTTTAATAATTATGCATTAAAAGGCGGATTTAGCTCAAAATTGGCTAAAATGAATTATGTATTTGCCAATGCGCGTTATGAAACAAGAGCACCTTATTTTGACAATGTTTATCTGTCTCCAAGAACTAGAAATACAGTTCAGGATAATTTAAAAAGTGAAACAATTTCATCTTATGAAGCTGGGTATGCTTTGATTGCTCCTACAGTGAAATTCAGAGCAACCTATTACTATACCGTTCTTTCGAATCAAATGAATGTGTTGACTTTCTATAATGATCAATTGAGGACTGTTGTTAATTATGCATTGAGTAATATTGGCAAAGTTCATCAGGGATTAGAATTGGGTTCTGAAGTGATTCTTTATAAAGGCTTAACATTGAATGCTGCAGCTGGTATTGGCAACTTCAAATACAATACCCGTCAATTGGCTACTGTTACTGCTGACAATACTTCAAATGTTTTAGAAAAAGATAAAGTAATTTATTCTTTGAATTATAATGTGCCTACACCTCAGAAAGCCTATAATATCGGAATTAATTACAGATCACCTCAATACTGGTATGTGAATTTGAACTTCAATTATTTTGATGATATGTGGTTGGATTTTAATCCGGTTAGAAGAACTGAAAGTGCTGTTGATGGCGTAACTCCTGGTTCTGAATTATGGGGTAATATTTTAGATCAGCAGAAACTTAAGCCACAATACACTCTTGATTTCTTTGGCGGTTATTCATGGTTGATGAACAAGAGATATAAGTCGCTTGGAAAAAGAACTTTCCTTGTGATAAATATTGGTGTGAGTAATTTACTTAACAACACAAATATTGTTTCAGGTGGATATGAGCAATTGAGATTTGATTATGCAGAAAAAAATATCGACAAGTTTCCTGCTAAGAAGTTTTATGCATATGGAACCAACTTCTCTGCAAGTGTTGCTTTAAGATTTTAATAATAACATTCAAAACAGATCCTAACTTTTTAAAATAAAAAACATGAACAAAATACAACAAAAGTTAATCACCGCTACAATGCTAGTTGCAGTTGTAATTTTTACTGCTTGTAACAAATCATTTGATGCCCCTCCTGGTCCATCAGATCCAAATATTGTAGCTAACACTACAATACAGAATTTTAAAACATATCATGTTACACCTTCAGTGCTTGATGATATTACACAGGATGTGATTATTTCAGGTATTGTGGTTGCAAATGACCAAAGTGGTAATTTTTATAAACAACTGTTTATTCAGGATTCTACTGCCGCAATTCAACTATTGGTTGAAGCTACAGGTTTGTACGCTAGTTATCCTGTTGGAAGAAGAGTTTATGTAAAATGCAAAGGATTGACTTTGAGTGATTATTATGGTACTATGCAACTAGGTGTTAAAGCTACTGTTGGTGGTGTAACTTCTTTACAGGGTATTCCTGGTGCAGTTGTTTCTAACTATTTGATAGGTGGTTCATTGAATAATCCAGTTGTTCCAATTCCAGTGACTTTGTCTCAATTGGGTACTGCATTAAATGATAGATACTTAAATGCTTTAATTCAACTTCAAGACTATGAATTCATATCTGGAGATACTACAAAAACTTACTCTGATACCTCTGCTTACAGAAACACTCAAAATCGTACTATTTCTCAGGGATGTGGATCCTCAAGCACCGTAATCGTTCGTACAAGTGCATATTCTTACTTTACTGGATATGGTTTACCCAAAGGAAATGGTAGCATCAATGCGATTTATACAGTATACAAATCATTGACAGGAACTGCAACAAAACAGTTAGTGATTAGAGATACTTCAGACGTTCATTTTTATAATGCTCGTTGTGGCGCGCCGCCTGCTGGAACAGTGGTTTTGCTAAATGAAGATTTCGAAACTCAAAATGCAACAACAGGAGCGCCATACAATCCTATTGCTATCAATGGTTGGACAAACATTTCTGAAATCGGAGCTAGAACTTATTCTGGTAAAATATTCAGCAATAATAAATATGCTTATTTATCTGCGTTTGGTTCAGGTAGTCAAGTTAAAACTTGGTTAGTAACCAAAGGGATAAATATGGATAATACAACTACTGAAACGTTGAGTTTTTCCACTCAACAGGATTACTCAAGTAATGGTTCATCTTCTTTAAAAGTTTTAATATCATCAGATTTCACCGGAACTGGTAATCCTTGGAGTGCAACATGGACGGACATCACATCTTTGGCTACTTTGTGTCCACCAAGTGCATCTAACTTCCCGGGTTATGTATCATCAGGCAACATAAATTTAAGTAGTTATACAGGTACTATTTACATCGCTTTTGTTTATGATGGAACAGATCCTGGCACATCATCTACATGGGAAATAGACAACATTAAAGTTTTTGGTCTCTAATAAAATAATCATACTCATAAAGAGCCATCTTTAAAAGGTGGCTCTTTATTCAAATACTAGTTTTAAAAATTTCATTTATGAAAAAAATATTTACTTTTCTTTTTATTCTTGTTTCCTTTTCTACCTATTCGCAAATTTTATTTACTGAACAATTTAATTATACTCCAGATGCTGCACTTGGTTTAGCTAATCAAAGTTTAGGAGTTTGGTCAAAAGTAAATACTGGAGATTCAATTTTGGTATCTAGTGGAAACCTTTCCTATACTGGTTTAGCAGCTTCTGCGGGGAATAAAATTATTTATGGCGGAAGTGGTACAGATTATTTCCGTGGATTTACAAGTCAAACTAGTGGAACGGTTTATTGTTCTTTTTTACTTAATGTAACTTCACTAGGAACTCTTAATGCAAATGGAGGAGGATATACTATAGCACTAACCGATAATACAACAGGCTATGGCTCTACCTTATGGATAAGATCAGCAGGGGCATCGAATTTCAATATTGGATTAAACCCAAGAACGACTATTGCTAATACGTCTTGGCTTTCTAATTCATTAAGTTTGAATACTAGTTATTTGGTAGTAATTGCACTTGAATCGGTTTCAGGAGCAGCAAACGATATTAGCAAGATTTGGTTAAACCCTACTAGTTTTGGGGGGACAGAACCTGCGGCTGATGTTTCTGTAACTAATACAGGTACAGATTTGGCCTCAATTCAAAGGGTTTTATTAAGACAGCATTTAGATACCACAACACCTGCTTCATTAGAAGTAGATGAAATGAGAGTAGGTTTAACATGGGCAGATGTTACTCCAACCGGAGCTGTTGTGTCAAGCCCAACTCTTTCTGCAGGGACATTAACAAGTTTTGGAAATGTATGCGTAAATTCTACAGTTGGACCCAATTCATTTACAGTTAGTGGTACTGATTTAACTTCAGGCGCTATAACAGTTGGACCATTAAGTGGGTATGCATTTTCGTTAACATCAGGCGGTACTTACACCAGCACCGTAACAATATCCCAAGCAGGAGGCACATTGGCAGCGACTTCAGTTTTTGTAAAATTTACACCAATCGCAGCTCAGTCGTATAGTGGTAATATTTCAATATCTGGTGGCGGTGCAACTGCAATAAATGTTGCAGCATCCGGAAGCGGAGTGAGTGCAACAAGTGTTACAACAGGATCTGCAACTGCAATCAGCACAAGCGGAGCAACTATAAATGGAACATTAGTACAGGGTTGTTCAGTAACAACTGCTTATGGAGTTGAATATAGTACATCTTCAACTTTTACTCCAGGTACTGGAACTGCAATAGCGTCTACAAATTTATCAGGTTCTTCATTCACAGTTGTATTGAGCGGGTTAAGTACTTCAACAACATACTACTATGTTGTTTATGTAACTACAGCAAATGGAACAACTTATGGAACAATTCAATCATTTACTACTCAAACCCCTTCAACGGGAGGAAGTGGAATCGTGATTAGTCAGGTATACGGTGCCGGTGGAAATCTAAATGCATTATATAAGTCAGATTATGTTGAATTGCATAATAAATCAAATACATCAGAAACACTATCTGGCTGTTCAATTCAATATGCATCTGTTAGTCAAACAGGAAATTGGACCAGTAAATCATTGCTTCCAACACTTACTATCCCTGCTGGTGGATATTATCTTATTAGAATGACTGCTGATACAAGTTCTTTTGGAGTGGCACTTGTTGCAGATTTTGTTGTAACGCCATTCATATTGTTGTCAGCTAAAAATGGTAGAGTTGCATTAGTAAGTGATACAACTTTACTTAGTGGATGCCCTTCGACATCAAATATCATTGATTTAGTAGGATATGGTCCAGCTACAGTTTGTTCTGAAACAGCTCCTACAGATACATTAAGTATTTCAAGAGCTGCATTCCGTAATAATAACGGTTGCGATGACACGAATAATAACTTGGCTGATTTTACAATCGCTTCACCAAGCCCTAGAAACAGCGCAAGTCCAGTTTATTTGTGCGGTACAGTAATAACAACACCAACATTAACAGCAAGTTCTTTAACTGCCTTTGGAAATATATGTATCAATGCTACAGGAGGACCTAATTCATTTACAGTTAGCGGTACTGATTTAACAGCTGGTGATATTTCTGTTGGCCCATTAAGCGGGTTCACATTCTCATCTGCAACAGGCGGAACATACACGAGTACGTTGACTATTTCGCAATCAGGAGGAACATTGTCTGCAACAACAGTTTATGTAAAATTTAATCCTACAGCCGTGCAATCTTATAATGGAAATATACCTGTTTCAGGAGGTGGAGCAACTGCTGTAAATGTTGCTGCTTCTGGTAGTGGTAGTGGTTCTGTAACGCCTGCATTTAATCAAGTTGCTCCTGTTTGTGTAGGAACTCAATTTAGTTTACCAACAACTTCAACAAACGGAGTAATCGGTTCATGGTTGCCAGTGATTAATAATCAAACCACTACAACCTATACATTCACACCAAATGTAAGTCAATGTGCAACCAATACAACAATGACAGTAGTGGTGAATCCTTCTTCATCAGTTAGTGCAACCCCTGTGAGTACTTGTGGTAGTTATACTTGGAATGGGGTTACTTACACAAACAGTGGTACGAAAACATGGACAGGTGTAAATGTTAATGGATGTGATTCTGTAGTTACCATAAATCTAACGATTACACAATCTGTTAATCCATCATTCAATCAAGTTTCACCTATATGCACCGGTGGAACCTTCACATTACCTACAACCTCAATAAACGGAATTACAGGTTCATGGTTGCCTGCGATAGACAATCAAAACACAACTACTTATACATTTACACCCGATGCAGGTCAATGTGCTGTTACTGCAAGTATGACTGTAGTAGTTTCATCTGTTACAACTGCAACAACAGGTTCAGCAACAGCAATCAGTTCAAGCGGAGCAACGGTGAATGGCACATTGCTTCAGGGATGTGCGGCTGCAACCGGATATGGAATTGAGTATGGTACAACATCATTCACTCCAGGAACAGGAACTCAGGTTGCATCTACTAATTTATCGGGTACTTCTTTCTCAGTTGTATTGAGCGGATTGAGTGCATCAACAACTTACTATTATGTTGTTTATGTAACTACATCAAATGGAACCGTTTTTGGAACCATACAAACTTTCACTACACAAACCCCATCAACTGGTGGTAGCGGTGTTGTAATCAGTCAGGTTTATGGTGGTGGCGGAGGCGCTACCGGTACTTTCAAGTCAGATTATGTTGAATTGCATAATAATAGCGGAACAGCCCAAGATATTTCAGGCTATAAAATAATTTATGGATCTTCAGCTGGAACTTTAGGTTCTGTAAATACAAACAACTTTACTTTCCCTTCAAATGTGATAATACCTCCAGGAGGATATTTATTAGTTGCATCAGCTCCAGGTACAGGATTAGCTAATCTCCCCGTTTCTCCTGATTTTACTTTTACATTGAATATGAGTGGAACCAATGGTAAAATTGCTTTTGGAACAGGATCTTTGCAATCAAATACATCTTATGCAAGTCAACCAGCAGGTTCAGTTTTGGATTTCGTTGGATATGGAACAGCATCTGAATATGAAACAGCAGCTACAGGAGCGTTGAGTTCAACCTCTGCAGCTTTTAGAAATGATTTTGGTTGTCAGGATACAGATGATAATCTTGCAAATTTCACCATCAATCCTCCATTGCCAAGAAACAGTGCAAGTCCTGTTAGTTTATGTGGTCCAATTGTTGGCGTACCTCGTTTGGTGGTATCATCATTAGATGGCTTCGCTGATGTTTGTCCTAATGCAACTGCAGGCCCAAACACCTTTACAATTAGTGGAACAGACTTAACTACAGCAGATATAAATGTAGGCCCATTGAATGGCTATGCATTTTCTTTAACCTCAGGCGGACCATACACAAGTACAATAACTGTTAGTCAAACAGGAGGTACTCTTTCTGGAACTACGGTATATGTTCAGTTTACACCAACATTAACACAATCATACAATGGAAATATACCAGTTGTTGGCGGTGGAGCAAATACTGTAAATGTTTCGGCAACGGGAAGCGGTGCGATAACTCCCCCAACCGTATTAACTGCTGATTCAATTGCTATCAATTCAAATACTGCAATACTAAGAGGAAAAATTACAGGGGTAGGTTGTGATGGTAATTTTAGTTCAATCTTAACCTATGGAATTGAATACAGTGGGTTACAAAATTTCCCTGTTGGATCAGGAATCAAAGTTAGATCTATTCTTCGTTATGCATCGGACTCAACTTTCTACAGCACAATTAATAATTTGGTTCAAAACACCGCTTATTATTACAGATCATATGTTACAACAGCTGATACCATAATTTATGGACAGCAAAAACTATATATAACTCCTGCAATTCAGGCCGGACTTGTTATTTATGGAACTCCATTACATGCTGGCGAGCCGGTTCATTTCAGCGTAAGTAATGTTAAGACTGATCAATATGGTGTTAGAATGTTTGATATGACAGGTAGATTGGTTTGCGAAAAGAATTTTTATTTAAATGCAGATGGATTTATCGATAATGGCGGAATCAGTACTCGCGATCAATTTATATTACCTGGCCATATTGCTGCAGGAGTATATTCCTTCCAGGTTTCTAGCCCTAATTTCAAAATTCAAAAATTAGTTGTTGTTCAATAATAATAAACTATTTTTTCAAAAGGGTGCTGCAATTTGTAGCACCCTTTTTTTATACAAAATGACAATATAATGATGTCAAGCTGTCATAATTTGAGTTGTGGTATTGTATTTGATTTTATAAGAGTCAAAATAAATGAATATGCAAAAAGGTAATATTAGAGTTCAAACGGAAAATATTTTCCCGATTATTAAGAAGTTTTTATATAGTGAACATGACATTTTTATCAGAGAGTTGGTAAGTAATGCCGTTGATGCAAGTCAAAAAATCAAGACGCTTTCATCAATAGGAGAAATGAAAGGGGATTTGGGAGACATGAGAATTGATATCCTAATTGATAAAGATAAAAAAACACTGAGTATTGCAGACAGAGGAATTGGTATGACAGCGGAAGAGGTGGATAAGTATCTGAATCAGGTTGCATTTAGTGGTGCTGAAGAGTTTTTGGAAAAATACAAAGGGCAAAATGAAGCAAGCATTATTGGACATTTTGGATTAGGGTTTTATAGCTCTTTCATGGTGAGCAGTAAAGTTGAGGTAATTACAAAAAGTTTTAAAGAAAATGAAAATGCGGTAAGATGGGAATGTGATGGAAGTCCAGAATTTATATTGGAAGAAGCAACAAGAGAGGGAAGGGGGACAACTATTGTAATGCATCTTAATGATGAAAGTCTGGAATTTTTAGAGCCTGCAAGAATAAATACAGTGCTGGAAAAATTCTGTAAATTTTTACCGGTTCCCATTTTTTTTGAAGACAAACAAATCAATAATCCAGTTCCAGCTTGGACGAAAAAACCTTCAGAATTAACTACAGAAGATTATCAGAATTTTTATAAAGAATTGTATCCATTTGGCGAACCTCCTTTGTTCTGGATTCATCTAAATGTTGATTATCCTTTTAATCTTACTGGTATTTTGTATTTCCCGAAAATCAAACAGAGCTATGAGATTCAAAAAGATAAAATCCAATTGTATTCCAATCAGGTTTTTGTTACAGATGAAGTTAAAGATATTGTACCGGAATTTTTGATGTTGTTACATGGAGTGATTGACAGTCCTGATATTCCTTTAAATGTAAGCAGAAGTTATTTACAAGGAGATCCGAATGTCAAAAAAATAAATGCTCATATAACAAAGAAGGTTGCCGATAAATTAGAGGAGATATTTAATAATGACAGAAAATCTTTCGAAGAAAAATGGGAGAGTCTCGGTTTATTTGTTAAGTATGGCATGATGACTGACGATAAGTTTTTAGATAAGGCCAATAAGTTTTTTGTTATGGAAGATACTTCAGGTAATTTTCATACGCTTGAAGAATATAAAATGGCCACTGCAACTTTGCAAAAGAACAAAGAAGGGAAACAGGTGTTGCTTTATACCACTAATCCTATACAGCAAGATGCTTTTATTCAGCAAGCTACAGCAAAAGGTTATGTTGTTGCAAAAATGGAAACCTTGGTTGATGCTGCATTTATTAATAATGTTGAAATGAAATGGGATAACACCCTTTTTGTTAGAGTTGATTCTGATATTGTTGATAACTTAATTGATAAAACTGATGGTGCTGAAAGTGTGTTGAGTAAAGAAGAATCAGAAAAAGTTAAAACCATATTTGATAAACCTATTGAGGGGCTTAATGTTACGGTTGAGGTGAAAGGGTTAAGTAAAGATACAGTGCCAGTTACGGCTACAAGGCCTGAGTTAATGAGAAGAATGAAAGACATGGCTTCTATGGGAGGCGGAATGGCTGCTTGGTATGCTCAGATGCCAGATGAAGTAAACTTGACTGTGAATGGCAATCATCCAATTTTAAAAACAATTTTAGATGAGAAAGATGAAGTGAAGCAAGAAAAGTTAGCAAAAAATTTGACAGATTTAGCTTTATTATCACAAGGGTTATTAACAGGAAATAACCTAACGAATTTTATTTCAAGAAGTGTGGAATTGATGAAAGCTTAATCATTTATTTAAACAGAAATTTAATCAGGAACTGAGTCTGCAATCCACAACCATCAGTTGAAGTCTTTTATTGCCATTCCATTCGTTTTCATCCATCGTGAAAACAATGTCGAATGGCTTTCCTGATTTTACGATATCCAATTTATCTGGCATTTTAAAACCAATGCCAGATAAAATGTTATTGTTTTGTTTGACGTTGAATCTGATATGCTGTTCTTTCAGTAAATCTGAATGGCCAGTGTCTTCTACTTTCTCGGCTATAAATACAGGCCTCATGTTATCAGGCCCAAAGGGTTCCATTTGATTGATGATGTTGTAGAAGCTTTGATTGATGTCTTGAAAGTTGATTTTTGTATCAATGACAATCTCTGGAATTAATAAATCATCTGTAATTGAATTACTAACCACCTCTTCAAATTTCTTAATGAATGCATCTACGTTTTCTGGCAACATTGATAATCCTGCTGCAGCAAAGTGTCCTCCAAAAACAGTAAGTAAATCTTTACATTCATATATAGCTTCGTATAAATTAAAACCTTTCACACTTCTGGCACTGCCTGTTACAATGCCATCACTTTTGGTTAAAACTATGGTTGGTTTATAATGGTGCTCAATGATTCTTGAGGCAACTATACCAACCACTCCTTTATGCCAATGCTCACGGTAAACCACACACGATTTTCTATTAAGCATCTCTTGACTTTCATTAATAATTTCCAATGCTTCTTGTGTGATACTTGTGTCGGCTTCTTTTCTGTCTGTGTTATCTGATTGTAATTCTTCGCCAAAAGACGCTGCTAAGTGAGGATCAGTTTCGATAAAAAGTTGTACAGCTTTTTTCGCATCATCCATTCTTCCAGCGGCATTTATTCGTGGAGCAATCACAAATACCACATTGTGTATATTTAATTTTTTCTCTAGTTTTCCAATATTGATTAGTGTCTTTATTCCCAGAGATGGATCTTCATTGATTTTTTTCATCCCGTAATAGGCAAGAATTCTGTTTTCGCCAACCATGGGTACAATATCAGCGGCAATTGCAATCGCAACTAGATCCAGATATTTAAGATAGCTTGATGCATCTTTTTTTAATTGATCTGAAATAGCCATCATTAATTTAAATCCTATGCCACATCCGCAAAGATCTTTGAAAGGGTAGTTACAATCTAGTTGTTTTGGGTTTAAAATTGCGTAAGCATCAGGTAATGTAATTCCTGGAAGATGGTGATCGCAAATCACAAAATCAATACCTAGAGTTTTTGCGTAGGAAATGAGTTCCACCGATTTAATACCACAATCCAAACAAACGATTAGTGAAAAATCATGTTCTGCAGCAAAATTGATACCAGCTTTACTCACGCCATAACCTTCTCTGTATCTATGAGGAATGTAGAAATCAATTTTATCTTTAGTATAGATGTCTGATAAAAATTGAAAAAAAGAGGCAACTGCTGTTGTGCCATCAACATCGTAATCGCCAAAAACCAAAATTTTTTCATTGTTGTGTTTTGCAGATAAAATTCTTTCTACAGCTTTGTCCATGTCTTTCATCAACCATGGGTCATGCAAGTCGCTTATTAATGGGCGAAAATATTTTTTTGCGTTATCAAAATCATCGTAACCCCTTTGAGCAAGTATGCGGCATAAAGGCTCACTGATTTTTAAAGCATTAGTAAGTTTTTGAGTTTCCGAATTATATTCAGGAAGTATATTCCATCTTTTTTGTACCATCAAAATTTTCTGTCTGTTGTAAATCTAACTAATTCTTCCATAGATTTTTTTACGGGTGAATCATCAAAATGATTCAATATCTCTAACGATTTATCGCGATATTTATTCATTTGTGTTGTAGCGTACTCGATACCGCCAGATTTTATTACGCAATCAATTACAAATTTAATTTTCTCATTGTTTCTATTCTTGTTTTTCAAGATGTATAATAACTCCTTTCTGGTGGTTTTATCAACTTTGTTGATGGTGTATATCAACGGTAAAGTCAGTTTTTTCTCTTTAATGTCATTACCTGTTGGCTTGCCTATCTGAGATGACCCGTAGTCCAGTAAATCATCTTTGATTTGAAAAGCTATTCCAACAAATTCGCCAAATTTTTTCATGAGTTCAGACTTTTCATGGCTATTGGTTGTACTGTATGCTCCGATTGCACATGCAGAAGCCAAAAGTGATGCAGTTTTGTTTTTTACAATTTCAAAATATACTTCTTCGCTAAGATTCAGATTTCTTGATTTTTCCATTTGTAATAATTCTCCCTCACTCATTTTTTTTACAGCATCAGAAAGAATATGTAAATGCTGAAAGTCTTCATTTGCAGTAGATAATAAAAGGCCTCTCGAAAGCAGATAGTCGCCAACTAATACAGCAATCTTATTTTTCCAAATGGCATTTATTGAAAAATAACCTCTTCTTTCAAATGATTCATCAACAACATCATCATGAACAAGTGTGGCGGTATGTAAAAGCTCCACCAATGTTGCTGCCCTGTATGTCCCTTCATTGACTTCTCCATTCAATTTAGCACATAAAAAAACAAACATAGGTCTGATTTGCTTTCCTTTTCGCTTGATGATATATTTCATAACACGATCCAGTAGAGGGGTGTTACTTTTCATAGATAAGGCAAACTTTTTTTCAAAAATGCTTAATTCTTCTTGTATGCAGGTAATATTTGGCTTCATTTATACACGGCAAGTTAATAAAGCTTATCTCCTGTTCAAAGAAAACTTAATGATTGTGTATGAAGTTGTTATGTTTTAGTGTCAAATCTCACTAGTTATAAGTCACCTATTATTAATTTATCTTAATTATTAGTGTTTTTTTTTGGTGATTGTTTTATTCTATAATAGATTTGCGGTATCAATTGAATAATTTAGCAAACTAATAACCACTAAAGAATATGCAAACTAAAAAGTTTCTTCTACTTCTGATTCTTACCATTACAACAGTTTTGTCAAGTTTCGCGCAACAGCCATCGAGTGGCTATAGTGTTTACGATTCTACAGTAATTACTCGTAAGCGCCAACCCCAACAAAATGAGTTCTTGAACAACTCTTATAATTTTCCTGCAAAACCTCGTAATATGTGGGAAGTAGGGGTGTCAGGTGGACTTTTTAATGTTTCAGGAGACGTTTCTACAGTGTTGCCAACATTTGGGTTTTCCGCACATGTAAGAAAGGCAATTGGTTATGTTTTCTCGTTGAGAATGCAGTATTTGTATGGTAACGCTAAAGGCTTAAATTGGAAGTCAACCTCATCATTTAAAAATAATGATGCATGGATGAACACTGGTTATGACACTGCAAGATTGATATTCGCTAACTACAAAACTCAAACTCAGGATTTAAGTTTATTGGGAATATTCTCTATTAATAATATCAGATTTCACAAGAACAGAACCAAATTTGTTGTGTATTTAGGTGCTGGTATAGGTGCAAGTGCATATCAGACTAAGATAAATGCTTTGAATGAGTCTACAGGTGACAATTATTCAGCTTTATTCAATCAGGTTTACAATAATTACGAAAAGAAGTATTCAAGTAGAAAAGACATAGTTAATGCCCTAAATGAAGGGATGGATGACACTTATGAAACTGATGCTGAATCAAATATCAACAAGAAGCCTAGAATTGGAAACAGTACTTTGGTATTCTCTACCACAGTTTTGTGTGGAGTGAGTTACAGATTGGCTAAGAGAATTAATCTATCATTAGAAAATCGTCACACTTTTGTGAAAGATGACTTACTTGATGGTCAACAATGGCAAGAACATCCAGGTACAGACCCTGCATTGACTGGGAACTGGGATTCTTACAACTATTTTTCTGTTGGACTTAACTTTAATTTAGGATCAAAAGCTGTAGAACCATTATGGTGGCTCAATCCTTTGGATTATGTATATGGCGAATTAAATAACCCAAGACATACTAAATTCCCTAAGCCAGTTTACGAAGATGCTGATGGAGATGGCGTTTTAGATCAATTAGATCGCGAACCAAATACACCTGCAGGTGCTTCGGTTGATACACATGGTGTTGCTTCAGATAGCGATGGAGATGGAGTTCCTGATTATAAGGATAAGCAATTGATTACACCAACAGAATGTCAACCAGTTGATGCTGATGGAGTTGGAAAGTGCCCAGAACCAGAATGTTGTAAAAACATGAAGCCAGTTGAAGTAGTAAACCCTTGTCCTTCAGATTATCCAAGCTTAACTTTTGCCGGTTTAAATTCAAAGCTTACTAAGGACTTAAAGAAAATGGTTTCTTCTGTAGCTGCAAAAATGAAAGAAAATCCAACTTGCAATATCGTAATTAATGGATATCCAGAAGCTTCTAAAGGTTCTCAAGCTTTATGCCAACAAAGAGTAGATGCTATAAAGGTGCAACTAGTTCAAAAAGAAGGTATTAGCGCCGACAGAATTTCTACGAAATGTGAAGTTGGAGCTGGTGATTCTAAAACAGTAGATATAAAATCGAACTAATATATTAACGTATTCGTTAAAAATAAGCCCTCCCACGTGGAGGGCTTATTTTTTCTTAAATTTTAAAAAAATATTCATTAGATTTGCACCTCTTTATGCGATATTTATATATTCTATTGTCAATATTGACTTTTGCTACATCTTCTTGTAACAAATTTGGCAAAATTCAAAAAAGCAAAGACTATGAATATAAATTGAGCAAAGCGAATGAGTATTACGATAATAAGAAGTACAAATTTGCACAGCAATTATATGAAGAATTGTTCCCTATTTTCAAGGGGTCTGACAAATTTGAATCATTGTATTATAAATATGCTTATTGTTTTTATCGTGAAGGAATGTACAGAGAGGCTGAGAACTTATTTAAAGGATATTTGGAGGTTTTTCCCAATAATACTCATGCAGAGGAATTGGATTTTATGAGAGGTTACTGTTTTTATAAGCAATCTCCTAAAATTGAATTAGATCAAACAAATACATTGAAAGCGATGAATATGATGCAGAATTTTATCAGTATTCATCCAGGTTCTGATAAAATTAGAGAAGCTACTGAAACTATTGATAAATGCAGAGCAAAATTA
The DNA here is from genome assembly GCA_027484165.1 of Chitinophagaceae bacterium. Taxonomy (GTDB): domain Bacteria; phylum Bacteroidota; class Bacteroidia; order Chitinophagales; family Chitinophagaceae; genus Ferruginibacter. The sequence goes on from JAIXWH010000071.1 coordinate 80,891, forward strand.
GAACAAAAAGATTTTAGATCCTCTCAATTGTATTTTAATGTAGGTGAATACAGGGCTGCAGCAATAGCTTTTTCTAACTTAATTAATAATTATCCTGAATCAAATTCAGGTGAAAATTATAAGTTAATGGTAGTGAAATCTTATTTTAGGTTCGCAAAAATGAGTATTTCTTCAAAACAGGAAGAACGATATATAAAAGTGATTTCAGAATACGAGGATTTTGTGGATCGTTACCCTGAAAGTAAATTATTGAAAGTTGCAGAAACTTATAGAAACCAAAGTCAAAATCAAATTAAATTAATACAAAATGAGCAAACTTCGTCGTCAACTAAGCGCTAATACAAGTAGTTCAGTTGAACCCAAAAAATTGGCTGATTTGAAAGAGAAATCTGGAAACCTTTATGAATCTATTGCCGTAATAGCAAAAAGAGCTAATCAAATCAATATCACGATAAAAGAAGAGTTACATAACAAATTAGAAGAGTTTGCTAGTCATACCGATAGTCTTGAAGAAATTCACGAAAATAAAGAACAAATTGAAATTTCTAGAGCATATGAAAGAATGCCAAACCCATCTCTATTGGCTACAACTGAATTTTTAGAAGATAAAGTATATTTCCGCAGAAACGAGGAGAATTTATTTAGCTAGTTTTTATACTTTGAATTAAATAGAAGTTATAAATTTAACCCCGCAATAGCGGGGTATTTTATGTTAAAAGGAAAAAAAATATTATTAGGCATCACCGCAAGTATCGCAGCTTATAAGTCTGCGGTATTAGTAAGATTATTGAAGAAAGCAGGAGCAGATGTGAAAGTAATCATGACTCCTTCTACAAGAGATTTTATTGCTCCACTCACATTATCCACTCTATCTAAAAATCCAGTTCACATTGATTTGTTTGACAATGACACCTGGGCTAATCATGTTATGCTTGGAAGGTGGGCAGACCTCATGGTGATTGCACCATTGAGTTGTAATAGTTTATCAAAAATGGCTAATGGAATATGTGATAACATGTTGTTGGCTGTTTACTTGTCAGCAACATGTCCTGTAGTTGTTGCTCCTGCAATGGATGAGGATATGTGGTGTCACCCTTCAACGCAAAATAATTTAAATAAGATTCAGTCATACGGTAATTTTATTATTCCAGTAGATAATGGAGAATTGGCTAGCGGTCTTGTTGGTCCGGGAAGAATGGCTGAACCTGAAAATATTTTAAAATGGCTTGAATGCTATTTCAATAAATCTCAGGATTTAAAAGGTAAGAAAGTAATCATCACAGCAGGTCCAACACAAGAATCAATTGACCCGGTAAGATTTATTAGTAATCATTCTTCGGGTAAAATGGGGATTGCATTGGCTGAAGAATGTTTGAAAAGAGGAGCAGAAGTGACTATGATTTGTGGGCCAATATCTAGTGTGATTGACAAGAAAATCAAAATAATAAAAATTAAATCAGCTGCAGAGATGTTTGATAGCTGTATTCAAGAATTCAAGAATGCAGACATTGCAATTCTCAGTGCAGCGGTTGCTGATTATACAGTTGAAAGTCCATCAATAAAGAAAATAAAAAAATCAGAACAGGAACTTGTTTTGAAACTTTCAAAAACTAAAGATATTTTAAAGAGATTAGGTGAAATGAAAAGTTCGAATCAACTAGTGGTTGGATTTGCTTTGGAAACTGATCATGAAAAAGAAAATGCCCTATTGAAATTAAAGTCAAAAAATGCCGATTTCATTGTGCTTAATTCTTTGAATGAGGAAGGTGTTGGATTTGGACTTGACACTAACAAAATTACTATTTTTGACAAAACAGGAAAAGAGTACCCCTTCAATACTAAATCAAAAAATGAAGTTGCTGTTGATATTATTAATACTATAATTAATTAAAAATATGCGTAAAATAATTTTAACGGTATTGTTTTCTTTTTTTTGTGTGATCGTTTTTTCACAAGAGCTTAAAGCAACTATTAATTTAGTAACTAATCAAGTAGGAAATAATGTTAACAGAAATACATTTCAAACTTTGAAGACATCACTTGTCAATTTTTTAAATAACAGGAAATGGAGTTCGGAAACTTACGCACAGAATGAAAGAATAGAGTGTACTTTTTTATTAACTATTGAGTCTACAGAGGAAATTAATGTTTATTCTGCATCGCTCACTATCCAGTCTGCACGGCCCGTTTATAATTCATCATATCTTTCTCCAATTATTAATTATAAAGATGACAAGATAAAATTCAAGTATCAGGAATTTCAACAACTCGATTTTAATGAAAACAGGGTAGCAGGAAACGATGCATTGACTTCAAATCTTACTGCTGTTTTTGCATATTATGCATATATGATTATTGGCTTTGACGCTTCATCTTTTTCAAAAAATGGAGGTGATATTTACTTTCAAAAAGCACAAAACATCGTAAACAATGCTCCAGATGGAAATGATATTTCGGGTTGGAGAGCTTTTGATGGTGTGAGAAACAGATATTGGCTTGTTGAAAATGTATTAAATTCAAGGTATTCAGTTTTTAATGAGATTTACTATAATTATTACAGAATGGTTTTGGATAAAATGTACGAAGACGAAAAGGCTGGAAGACAAGAATTGATAAAGGTTTTGGAACAAATTGGAACTTTTAATACAGACAATCCCAACACCATGATTAATCAGTTTTTCTTTCAAGGCAAATCAAACGAAATTGTAAAAATACTTTCTAAAGCAACTCCACCAGAAAAAGCAAGATGCATAGAAATTTTATCTAAAGTTGATGTCACTAATTTGAGGAAATATAAAGACGAATTAAAATGAGATTGACTATTTTACTTTTATTTGTGATTTTGTTTTTATCATGCAGAGAAAACAATCAGAAGACTGAAGATATCATTTCCTCTGTAAAAATGGAGCCTATTTTCATTGATTATATTAATGCCGAAGCCTATGCCAAAGAGCTATGCAGAATGGACAGCTCTAAAAATGACACCATCGAAAGTATCAGGTTGCAAAATCAGGTTTTTAAAAAGCATAAAATCACTAGATCTGTATTTTACAAAAATTTCGATTATTATAACAATCATCCTGAGTTGATGATGGGTTTATTAGACAGTATCATAGCTCATCATTCCAAGAATGAAAAAGAAATCCGCAAACGTTTATTTTTTAAAGATTATGAATAAGATATTTAAAAATGCAAAAGAAGCTACAGCTGATATTAAAGAAGGTGTTACCATCATGTTTGGAGGTTTTGGATTGTGTGGTATTCCTGAAAATTGCATTGCGTCTTTAGTAGAGATGAAGGTTTCAAATTTAACCTGTATATCAAATAATGCTGGAGTTGATGATTTTGGAATTGGTTTGATGTTGCACCAAAAGCAGGTTAAAAAAATGATTTCTTCTTATGTGGGTGAAAATGCAGAATTTGAAAGACAGCTTTTGAGTGGAGAATTGGAAGTCGAATTGATTCCGCAGGGAACACTTGCAACCCGATGTATGGCTGCAGGTTACGGATTGCCTGCAATATATACACCTGCAGGAGTTGGTACAGAAGTAGCCAATGGCAAAGAGATTAGAAGTTTTAATGGGAAAGATTATTTGTTGGAAATGGCATTTGATGCTGATTTTGCTTTGGTTAAAGCATGGAAAGGTGACACCCTGGGTAATTTGATTTTTAAAGGTACTGCAAGAAACTTCAATCCTTTAATGGCAATGGCTGGCAAAATAACAATCGCAGAAGTTGAAGAATTGTTACCTGCCGGAGAATTAGATCCTAATGAAATACACACTCCAGGTATTTATGTGAATAGAATTTTTAAGGGAGAAAACTATGAGAAAAGAATTGAAAACTTGACATTAAGTAAGTAAAACAATCACCATGGCACTTGATAAATTTCAAATAGCTAAAAGAATAGCAAAAGAATTGAAAGACGGATATTATGTTAATCTTGGAATTGGGATTCCAACTTTAGTAGCCAACTATATTCCTGAAGGAATGAATGTTGTGTTGCAAAGTGAAAATGGATTATTGGGGATGGGACCTTTTCCTAAAGAAGGAATGCAGGATCCTGATTTAATCAATGCCGGCAAACAAACGATTACCACATTGCCAGGTTCCGTTTTTTTTGATAGTGCCATGAGTTTTGGGATGATTAGATCAGGCAAAGTTAATTTGACTGTTTTGGGTGCGATGGAGGTGAGTGAAAAAGGAGATATTGCGAATTGGAAAATTCCAGGGAAAATGGTAAAAGGGATGGGGGGTGCAATGGATTTGGTAGCCAGTGCAAAAAATATTATTGTTGCCATGATGCATACCAATCCCAAAGGAGAGAGTAAATTATTAACTCAATGTGCTTTGCCATTAACAGGGGTGAGTTGTGTAAAAAAGATTGTAAGCGATCTTGCTGTTTTAGATGTAACTGAAAAAGGATTCAAATTATTGGAGCGTGCACCTGGCGTTACTGTTGATGAAATTATTAGTAAAACTCAGGGGAATTTAATTGTTGAAGGAGAAATCCCTGAAATGATTTTATAAAAAAAGTCTGCATATACAACAAGCAGACTTTTATAAAAAACAACAAGCCTTTATTATTATAATTTAGGAGCTGCATCTAGCGTTTCTTGATTCACACCATTTGCATATTTTTCAAAATTCTTCACAAATTGTTTAGCTAATTCAGAAGCTTTGATATCATAAGCACTTTTATCTGTCCATGTATTTCTTGGATTTAATATTTCCGAAGGAACATCGGGGCAAGATTTTGGCATCAACATTCCAAATACTGGGTGAGCTTCGTACTCGACATCGTTTAATTTCCCCTCGAGTGCAGCAGTAATCATGGCTCTTGTGTATGATAATTTCATACGATGTCCAATTCCATATGGACCGCCACTCCAGCCCGTATTGATCATCCATACATTAACGCTATGTTCTTTCATTTTTTTACCTAACATTTCTGCATAAAATCCAGGATGAAGCGGCATAAATGGTGCTCCAAAGCATGCGCTGAAAGTAGATTTAGGTTCAGTAACACCAGCCTCAGTTCCTGCAACTTTTGCGGTGTAGCCACTGATGAATTGATACATGGCTTGTCCAGCGTTTAACTTGCTTACAGGAGGCAATATTCCATATGCATCTGCAGTAAGAAAGAAAATATTTTTTGGTAATTTTCCTATAGAGGGTTCGATTGCATTACTAATGTAATTCAAAGGGTAACTTACTCTTGTGTTTTCAGTGATCTCTTTGCTTGAAAAATCAATAAGGTTGGTTCCTGGGAAGAAGGTTATATTTTCAACCAATGCTCCGGGTTTGATTGCATGATAAATTTCAGGTTCTTTCTCTTCGCTTAAATCAATGGTTTTTGCGTAACAACCTCCTTCAAAATTGAAAACAGAATTTTCGGTCCATCCATGTTCATCGTCACCTATAAGAATTCTGTTAGGGTCGGCGCTCAATGTGGTTTTACCTGTTCCGCTCAAACCAAAGAAAATGGCAGTGTCTCCAGCCTTACCGATATTAGCTGAACAATGCATGCTTAATACATTTTTGTCCATCGGTAAGATGTAATTCAAAATGGTAAAGATGCCCTTTTTCATCTCTCCTGTATATCCTGTTCCGCCAATTAAAATTACTTTCTTGGTGAAGTTCACCATTGCGAAATTATGCTGACGGGTACCATCGGTTTTGGGATCTGCGTGAAAGCTGGGAGCTTGAATAATGTGCCAATCAGCTTTAAATTCATCAAGTTCATTGTCCTCTGGTTTGATAAACATGTTAAAAGCAAACAAGTTGCTCCATGGATTTTCATTTATCACTCTAATGCGTAAACGATAATTTTTATCTGCACAAGCATATGCATCTCTTACCCATATCTCCTTTTCTGATAAATGCTTCATCATTTTTTCATAAACAAGATCAAAATAAGAGGAGTCAATAGGGATATTAAAATCATTCCAATTCACTGTATTTTCAGTAATTGAATCCTTAACAATAAATTTATCTTTTGGGCTTCTGCCTGTGAATTCTCCTGTCTTTATGATAAGAGCGCCAGTATTATTAAGTTCACCTTCTTTTCTGATTAAAGTTTGGTTGGTTAATTCTTCGGGAGTATTTTGATAATGAATCTCTTTTGTAGTGTTTATACCGATTTTAGACAATGCTGAAACCGGAGCTTCTGGGATTGTAATTGTTGACATGGCAATCGTTTTATTTTGACGAAAGTACGGCATCGATTTCGTAAATAAAATTCATTAAAATTGATTCAAATTGAAATATATCTAAAATGATGTTAAATAATTTGACTATAATTAAAAAATATCAATTTTTGCTTATCGCCTTTTTATTAAAATGAATGGAATATTGAACACAGATTATTTCTTAAAAAATTATCCACTTTTCTGTAATCAATTTTCAATGTATGATTATGGTGTATATTGTAAAATAATTGTGATCATACGAATCATTGATAGTATCATAAAAGCAATAAAAATGAAATATCCAACTTTAAAAAATGAAATCTTTGTCACTAATCGCAGAAGATTTGTAGAAAAAATGACCTCTCATTCCCTTGCAATATTTAACAGTAATGATGAATTGCCGGCGAATGGAGATCAGCTTCATACTTTTAAACAAAATGCAGATTTAATATGGCTTACTGGTATTGAACAGGAAGATTCAATGCTTATTTTGTTTCCAGATAATCCAGATCCAAAATACAGAGAGGTATTGGTTTTGGTTAGGCCCAACGAAATGAAGGAAAAATGGGATGGGTATAGATTAAGAAAACAACAGGCTCATGAGATTTCAGGTATTGAAACAATTATTTGGTTGGATATGCTTGATGGAATGTTGCAGCCATGGGTTCATTTAGCAGATACGATTTATCTCAATACAAATGAAAATGACAGGAAATCTAATGTACTTGAAGTCAGAGATTATCGATATGCAAAAATGATGCGTGAACGCTATCCTTTACATCGTTTTGAAAGAAGTGCTAAAATATTGAAAGAATTAAGGTCTATCAAAACTCCAATGGAAATAGAAGTGATGCAAAAAGCCATTGATATTACCGATCAAACCTTCAGAAGATTGTTGAAATTCATAAAGCCAGGAGTTATGGAGTATGAAATCGAAGCCGAAATATGGCATTCTTTTTTATCTCAAAGGGCAACCCGTCCGGCATACGGATCAATCATTGCAAGTGGAGACAATGCAAGAGTTTTACATTATGTTGAAAACAACAAAGAATGTAAAGACGGAGATCTGATACTCATGGATTTTGGAGCAGAATATGGTAATTATTGTGCAGATCTGACACGAACTATTCCTGTTAATGGTAAGTTTACACGTCGTCAAAAAACTGTGTATAATGCCTGTTTGCATTTGCATCAATATGCTGCAAGTATCCTGAAACCGGGAATCAGTATTATTGATTACACTGCTAAAGTAGGGGATGAGGCCACTGTTGTGTTTCAGAAAATTGGTTTATTGCGCAAGTCTGATATTAAAAACGAAGACCCTAACAATAGAGCCTACACGAAATATTTATATCATGGCATTTCACATCACTTAGGAATTGATGTTCATGATTTGGGAACCAGGATTTCTCCAATAAAAGCGGGAATGGTATTTACAATTGAGCCCGGAATCTATATTCAGGAAGAACAGATGGGAATCAGAATTGAAAATAATTTCTGGATTACAAAGACAGGTAATAAGGATCTGATGAAGAATATTCCAATCACTGTTGAGGATATTGAGGCGTTTATGAAGAACAAATAATGCAATGTTGTATTTCATCTAATAATTGGAATTAAATTTTTAACTGCTGAGAACCCTTAATATAAATGAAACAAATACCGAATCTTTTCACATTGCTTAACCTGATATTTGGATGTTTTGCGATTGTGTATATTTTGCAAAATGGAATTGTACTGCAATATACTGCTGAGGGAAGTCAGGTTATTGAAATGCCAGAAAAGATTGTATGGGCTTCTGTTTTTATTGGCTTGGCAGCTGTTGTGGATTTTTTAGATGGTTTCATTGCCAGGCTATTCAAAGCCACTTCTGAAATGGGTAAGCAATTAGACTCATTAGCTGATGTTGTAAGTTTTGGAGTAGCCCCTTCAATGATTTTATTTCAATTGTTAAGATTAAGTTATGCATCTAGTGAAGATGGCATGAATACATCGGTTCTTTTATTGGCCCCTGTTTTTGTTCTTGCTGCATGTGCTGCATATCGGTTAGCTAAATTTAATCTCGATCAAACACAGCAAACTACTTTCAAAGGGGTGCCAACGCCAGCAGTTGGACTTGTTGTAGCTTCATTACCATTAATTTATTGGTATACAGAATATACTTTTGTTTATGATTTGATTTTAAATAAATGGGTGATTTATGGCTTTATTTTATTTTCAGGATATATGATGGTAAGTAATTTTCCGATGATGTCACTTAAACTCAAATCCAAAAAATTAAATGAAAATTTACCTCAAATTTTATTGATTGTTGCTGGGTTGCTACTGGCATTGTTTTTTCACTGGCTGGCAATTCCACTGATATTTATAATCTATATTATTTTATCTCTAGTTTTTAAAAATCAATTGAAGTAATTAACAGATTTAGTTGATTAAAATTCTATTATGCTTTACATCGTTCCTTCGCCCATTGGCAATTTAGCCGACATCACAATAAGGGCTTTAGAAATTTTAAAGTCGGTTGATTTGATTTTAGCTGAAGATACCAGGACTTCATCTGTATTGCTCAATCATTATCAAATCAATAAACCAATTACCCCATATCATCAACATAATGAACATAAAGTAGTGGCTCATTTAACAGATCAGCTCATTGCAGGAAAATCTATTGCATTGCTTACTGATGCAGGAACTCCTGGGATAAGCGATCCTGCATACCTATTGGTGAAATCCTGTGTTCAAAACAATGTCGAAGTGAATTGTTTGCCTGGTGCTACTGCATTTGTTCCAGCATTGGTAAATAGCGGATTGCCCTTATCCAGTTTTTGTTTTGAAGGGTTTCTCCCTCTTAAAAAAGGCCGACAAACATTTTTAAAGAAAATGGCAATAGAGGAAAGAACAATGATTTTTTATGAAAGTCCGATGAGATTGTTGAAAACACTGACAAATTTTATAGAGTATTTTGGCCCTGATAGAAAATGTTGTGTAAGCAGAGAGTTGACTAAAAAATTTGAAGAGAATAAAAGAGGCACATTGCAAGAAGTTTATGATTATTTTAATTCAAAACCAGTTAAAGGAGAGATTGTTATTGTGGTGGAAGGAGTAGGAGGTTGAATGGTTGAATGATTGATTAGTTGATTAGTTATTTTTATAGTTCAATAATTAGATGTTTAATAATTTAATATGAGAAAAATATTTTTACTTTTTACTATTTACTTTTCACTTTTTATTAAAGCAGATGCTCAATCTGAAAGATGGCAGCAATCTGTTAAATACACAATGGTGGTAGATGTAGATACGCTATCCAACAAACTTTTTGGAAAACAAAAATTAGTTTATCAGAATAACTCAACTGACAAGCTAGATAAAGTGTTTTATCATTTGTACTGGAATGCATTTCAGCCTAACAGTTCGATGGATGTGAGGAGCAGAGAGTTAGGCAAACAAATGATTAATGGAAGGCCAGACTGGGATGGACGTGTAAAGGATAGGATTTTGAATTTGCAGCCGAATGAAATCGGGTATCAAAAAATCATTTCATTGAAAATGAATGGAGTTTCGCAAAACTTCAAATACCATGAAACAATATTAGAAGTTGATTTAAAAACTCCAATAATGCCTAAAACTGCGGTAGTTTTTGAAATGGAATTTGAAGCACAGGTTCCTTTACAAGTAAGAAGAAGTGGAAGAGATAATCCTAAGACAGGAGTAAAGTATAGTATGAGTCAATGGTATCCTAAAATGTGCGAATACGATTATGAGGGCTGGCACCCAACACCGTATGTTGCCAGAGAGTTTTATGGGGTTTGGGGAGATTTTGATGTTACTATTAATATCGCAAGCAATTATAAATTGGGAGGCACTGGTGTTTTAGTGAACGCCTCAGAAATTGGTTGGGGATATGATAAAACTTTGGATTCATTGAAAAGTATCAATACGAAAAAAAGGACATGGCATTTTGTTGGAAAGAATATTCATGATTTTGTTTGGGCTGCGGATCCTGACTTTAAACATTTGGTAAGAAATGTAACTAATGGTCCTGTGTTACATGTGATCTATAATGATCAACCTAATAATCCAGCTAACGATACTGCATGGGCGAAAGTTGCTGACGCTGCATACAAGACTTTACCTTTCATAGAAAAAAACTTTGGAAAGTATCCATATCCTCAATACTCTTTTATTCAGGGTGGAGATGGCGGTATGGAATATCCAATGGCTACTTTAATCAGTGGGCCTTCTTTAGGAACAGTTTTTCATGAATGGATGCACAGTTGGTATCAGATGATGCTCGCTACAAATGAAAGTATGTATGCCTGGCTGGATGAAGGATTTACTTCTTTTGCTGAAGATTTAGTAAGTAAGTTTTACAACAATTTTTCATCAAATAAGGAATATGTTGACGCATTAAAAGATGATCCCAATAATGAAGGATTAAAAAAACTGGTTGCTTCTTTACCTGAAGACCATGCAGGATCATACGCAAGTTATTTTTCATTGGTTAGAAGTGGTTTGGAAGAGCCTATGTCTACTCATGCTGATCACTACAATAATAATTTTGCTTATAGTGTGGATGCTTATTCCAAAGGAGAGGTTTTTTTGGAACAGTTAGGTTACATAATCGGTGCAAAAACAAGAGATAAGGTTTTGATAGATTATTATAATCAATGGAAATATAAACATCCTAATGCGCAGGACTTCATCAATGTTGCAGAAAAAAGAAGTGGTATGAAATTAGATTGGTATAAAGAATACTGGACTCAAACCACCAAGACCATTGATTATAGTATAGATAGTTTATGGGAAGATAATGGTGAAAGTAAAATCAGAATAAAAAGAATGGGTCAATTGCCGATGCCAATAGATTTGAAAATAACATTTAAAGATGGTTCTACTGAAATGCATATTATGCCACTTAATTTGATGTTCGGAAATAAAGTGCAAGAAGATTCATTAACTCCAACCATAACTGAAGAGGAGTGGAGATGGACACATCCAACTTATATTGTGACTTTCAAAAAAAGACTGACTGATTTAAAGGTAGCAGAAATTGACCCTTCGAAAAGAATGGCAGATGTTAACAGAAGTAATAATTTGATTGAGTTGAACTGGTAGCATTAAGGATTATTTCAAAGGCTGATAGATCAAAAACTTTTCTTTAAAATATTCCTCGTTAAATATTTTATCCATTTCCCATACAAAGGGTTTGCATCCACTTTCCTGAATTTCCAAAGTTAAATCTCCTCCTTTCAAACATATTAGTCCGTTGGGAGTATTTTCATTGGTCATTGGAGATTTTTTTATCAATGGTTTGCTCCATTTCCATAAGTCCTTCAAAGGAGCTACAGCTCTTGAAACTACAGTGTCGAATTTTTGATTCTTGATATCTTCGACTCGTGTATGTTTTACCGTTATATTCTTCAGGTTAATAGCATCTGCTATTTCAATCACCACTTTTAATTTTTTGTTGATACTATCAACCATTAAAAAATTGGTTTCTGGAAACAAAATAGCAAGCGGAACTCCTGGAAATCCTCCGCCACAACCTAAGTCCATGATGTTTGTATTGGGTTGAAATTCAAATTGAGTAGCAATGCTTAAAGAATGTAATACATGATGGAGGTAAAAATTATCCATATCCTTTCTACTGATTACATTGATCTTTTGATTCCATTCAAAATATAATTCCTTTAATTGTCTTAGTTGCTCTAGCTGAGTGTCAGTAAAATCTGAAAAATATTGTTCTATGATTTCCATGCTGCAAGTTTAAAAAGTTGTTTCAGAATTTGATGGTTTGAAATTTTGAAGATTCAAGAAAATCCGATTGTTTCGTACTTGTTATTTTTATATTTTAATTTTTTTTCATTGCGCACTTTACATGAAATTATTGTTTATTTCCATGAAGGTTTTGCTTTTCGGATTAATGCAGTAGAAAATATTAAATAATAAAAGAACATCCAGATGTCAAAAAATAAAACAAAAGGAAGTAGACCTTTCTCATTTAGTTTCTTTAAGGCAAAAGCAAATACAATCATTTGAATGAAAAATCGGATACCGAAAGCCATCAATGTAATTTTCCATTCAAAAGTTATACAACTTAAAACAAGTAATGGGTAGAATAAAAAATGAGTTAAAGCATAAATTCCTAATAATAATTTGTGTCCCGTTTTATAATATTTGCTTGTAGAGTAATGTCTATTTTTTTGTATCATCCATTGTTTAAAAGATTGTGCAGGTTTGCTTAAAGTAAAAGAATCCGGATTCAAATTGACTTTAGTATTTTTTTTGTTTGCCGCCATATTTACAAATAAATCATCATCGCCACCGGGAATATTGTTGTGTGATGAAAATCCTTTGTGTCTGAAAAACACAGCTTTTTTATAACTCAGGTTTCTGCCAACACCCATGTAAGGGATTCCTGCCATTGCGTAACTTAAATATTGTATAGCAGAGTGAAAGGTTTCCCATCTTATTAATTTATTAAGCAAGGTTTTTTGTTTGTGATAGGGGCTGTATCCCAATACAATTTCTGTTTTTTCATCGGCAAAAGCGCTTTGCATACTTTGAATCCAAAATTCTGAAGCAGGAATACAATCAGCATCTGTTAGCAAAACAATCTCATGTTTTGCTGATTTGATGCCAACAGCGAGTGGGTATTTTTTACCGGGAATTAGTTTAGCTTCTTGAGTAAGTTCTATTACATTCAGTTGTTTAAAAGTTCTTTTCAATTCTTCCAACAGGTATTTACTGTCGTCATAAGAATTGTCGTTTAAAACAATAACTTCATGTGTTGTTTTGTAATCCTGTACAAGCACTCCAGGGAGATTGGTCGCTAAATTACCTGCTTCATCCCTTGCGCAAATCACAACGCTAACAGGATGAGTTTGACTTGTTTCTATTTTTTTTTGTTTGTGAAATGCCAATCTGCTGAAAAAGAAAAGATAATAAAAAATTTGTAGAAAGGCTGTTGTTGCAAAAGCTATAAAAATGAGGAGTCTCCAATTTTCAATAAAAAATGTCATGTTCATTGCTGCAAAAATAAGATAAGATGAGGAAGCACTTTTAAAAAATTATATTTGCATTTCAAACAATCAATTTATGTATGGCGGTTTTGAAATTTGGTTTAGAAATCACTGATAAAAATTCAAATGCTCGAACTGGAAAAATTACTACAGATCATGGCATAATTGAGACGCCCATATTTATGCCCGTTGGTACTGTTGGTAGCGTGAAGGCCATATCGCAACAGCAATTGAAGCAAGATGTTGGAGCTCAAATAATACTAGGCAATACCTATCATTTGTATCTGAGGCCGGGGTTAAAAACCCTTGAAAAGGCAGGGGGCTTGCATCAATTCAATGGATGGGATAGACCTATACTTACTGATAGTGGCGGGTTTCAGGTTTTCTCATTAGCAAAGAGTAGAAAAATTACTGAAGAAGGTGTGGTGTTCCAGTCGCATATTGATGGAAGTAAACATTTATTTACTCCGGAAAATGTAATGGATACTCAAAGAATTATAGGCGGTGATATCATAATGGCATTTGACGAATGTCCACCCGGCGGAAGTGAATATGGGTATGCGAAAAAATCTATGGAATTAACCCATCGTTGGTTGGATAGGTGTCTGGATAGATTTAGCAACACTCAGGATAAATATGCCTACACACAAAATCTGTTTCCAATTGTACAGGGAGGCATTCATCATGATTTGCGTAAAGCATCTTGTGAATATATTTCAAGTAAAAATGCACCTGGCAATGCCATTGGAGGGTTAAGTGTTGGAGAGCCCATTGATAAAATGTATGAAATCTGTGCCTTGTGTTGCGATCATTTACCCAAAGATAAACCCAGGTATCTTATGGGGGTTGGAACTCCTTGGAATATATTGGAGGCAATAGAAATGGGTGTAGATATGTTTGATTGCGTGATGCCTACTCGAAACGGAAGAAACGCCATGTTGTTTACCGCAAATGGTATTATCAATATCGACAATAAAAAATGGGAACATGATTTTTCACCCATTGATGAAACCATTGGTTGTGATATGAGTGCCTATTATTCAAAAGCATATCTAAAACATTTATTAAAAGCAAAAGAATTTTTGGGGCTTACCATTGCAAGTGTTCATAATCTGGCTTTTTACTTGTGGTTGGTTAAAGAAGCAAGAAAGCATATTATTGTTGGAGATTTTGTGTCCTGGAAAAAGGAGATTGTAAAACAAATGCAACAAAAGTTATAAATTGCATTATTAAATAGTACTAAAATGAAATTTGAAAAGGTTACTTTATTTTTTAGTTTTTTATTTTTGATTTTTTTGTCAGTAACAGCACAAACATCGAACAGTAATTCCCCAAAAGATGCTAAAGTAGAAGTGACAATGCTTGACTTTAAATCTGTTCCTGTTCCGCACGAAATCATGATTTTTAAGAGTAAGAATTTTCAGAAAGAGTATCAGGGGTTATCAGATTCTTTAGGCAGATTCAGTTTGCGCTTACCTGCGGGAGATGTCTATCAGTATTATACATTGAACACAACAGATTCTACTTTGTATAAAGAGTTGGAAATTCCTGCACTGAAAGAAAATTTTTCTTACAAAGCTCCATTTGTTATTACTTTTTATCTTGATGCCCCTAAGAATTTTATTCTTGAAGGATTAAATTTTGATAATGGTAAATATTCCTTTCAGCCATCAGCTTATCCTGTTATGGATGATTTGGTGGAGTATATGAAAAGAAAAGAGGATGATAGAATTGAAATTGGTGGACACACAGATAATGTGGGGAATGCAAAAAGTAACTTAAAGCTATCTGAAGACAGAGCTAATGCCGTAAAAGAATATCTTGTTGCCCATGGAATAGATTCTTCAAGGCTTCTTACGAAAGGTTATGGAAGTTCAAAGCCTATAGAATCAAATAATACTCCAGCCGGTAGAGCTGAAAACCGAAGAACAGAAGTTACCATACTAGAATAAAAAAAGAGCGAGAATTTCTCGCTCTTTTTAATTATTTAAGGTTACCCAATTTAAAAATTCGTTGAGGTCAATGTTGTTGTCTTGTTTGTGTTTGTTAATTGAATATCACCAGCTGGGATTGTAATTCCAAGAGTATTTTGAAGTATAGTCGACAATATTGAACTTATCGTGACACTTATTGTCAATTCTCGCTCTCTTTTGACTAGTCCGTACTTCGGAGCATAATAACTATAAATATCTTGTACAATGTTGGTTGGAAGATTTCCTATTAGGGGTAAACTAACATTTGCATTGACAATCTCTGATTTAACCTTGTATAAATTCGAATAGGTTACATTATTTATGTTTAGCGTACTTCCTTTTTCTACGATAGTATTTACAATATTTGCTGTGATAGTGGCTGCAGTCGTCCCACTTCCTATTGTTGCAGTGTAAGGCATTGTCCAAGTTGTACCTACTGGGGCATCACCAATTAGATATTTTTCTTTAAATCCAGGCAATTGAGGACTTAATATTGTGTATTGGAAATACTCATTTCCTATAAGGTTATAGAAACTCGAGTCAATATTGTTTGTTATATGGTTTGAGTCTAAAAAAACATGATATTGATTGGATTCTTTAATAATTAACGCATCAGTGCAGGTTCTTGTAAAAGAGGTATCACCATTGCTTGTATTGTCGCGTTCATTATAAACCCACGCTTTTCCTGAATCAAAGCTAAAGAACTGATCAGGAGTAGTGTTGTTCGTTACTGGATTTGAGACATCTTTTTTACAAGAAATAGCAAAAAAGCTTAATAAAAGAGCTAAAAAGAGTGTATTTTTCATGATTTTGTGTTTTTAAAAAGTAATATTACTACTTTTTCTTTAAAAGTTAATTTTTTTCTCCTATCTTCGCGCTCCCAATTTTATGGCTAAGCAAGCACTAATTAAACAAGACGGAACAATTATAGAGGCATTGAGCAATGCTATGTTTAAGGTTAAATTAGAAAATGGTCACGAAATTTTGGCTACTATTTCTGGCAAGATGAGGATGCATTACATCCGTATTCTACCAGGTGATAAAGTAGGTGTAGAGATGAGTCCATACGATTTGACAAGGGGTCGAATCATATTTAGATATAAATAAAACAAGCTGATTTATCAGTAATTATCAAATAGATAAAACTTAAAAAAAATGAAGGTAAGAGCTTCAATTAAAAAGCGCAGCGTTGATTGCAAAATCGTTAGAAGAAAAGGACGTTTGTATGTTATCAACAAAAAGAATCCACGTTTTAAGCAAAAACAAGGATAATCAATTTTTATTTTAAAAACTATAAATAAACAAATTCTATGGCACGTATTGCCGGTATAGATTTACCAAAGAACAAAAGAGGCGAAATAGGACTTACCTATATCTATGGTATTGGACGCTCAACTGCGAAGTATATTTTGACCAAATCAGGAATTGATTTGAATAAAAAAGTAAACCAGTGGAATGACGATGAGCAAACAGCTATTCGTAATGTAATCAACAATGAATTCAAAACAGAAGGTGCTTTACGTAGTGAAACACAAATGAACATCAAGCGTTTGCTTGATATCGCTTGTTATCGTGGGTTACGTCATCGTAAAGGATTGCCTCTACGTGGGCAACGTACTCGTACTAATAGCCGTACCAGAAAAGGTAAGCGTAAGACAGTTGCAGGTAAGAAGAAAGTAACTAAGTAATCATTACTCTCCTAAAAGGAGTGGTTTATAAAAGACTTATTATATTTTGAATCAACGCTGGATCGCTTTGTAAGTCGGCAGGAGGGTTGTTTCAACTTCAAGAAATTGAAGAAATTATTTAAGATCACCTATTTTAAAAAAAATGGCAAAAGCACAACAAAAAGCACAAAGCGCAAAAGCAGCAGCTAAAAAGCGTGTAGTAAAAGTGGATAGCTATGGAGATGCTCATATCTCAGCTACCTTCAACAACATCATCATCAGTTTAACCAACAAAAATGGTCAGGTTATTTCTTGGTCGTCAGCTGGTAAAATGGGTTTCAAAGGAAGTAAGAAAAATACTCCTTACGCAGCTCAAATGGCCGCTGCTGATGCATCAAAAACAGCAATTGATGCTGGTTTAAAAAGAGTTGACGTTTTCGTTAAGGGCCCAGGTAGTGGTCGTGAAGGAGCAATTCGTTCTCTTTCTCAATCAGGATTGGAAGTTTCAATGATCAAAGACGTTACACCAATGCCACACAATGGTTGTCGTCCTCCAAAGAAAAGAAGAGTATAGTCTAAACAATATTTCATAACGGGTACATCATCTATTTTAAAGACCTTTACGATGATGTATCGACACTAAAAGGTCACAATAAATACTATGGCACGTTATACAGGCCCCAAAACAAAAATCTCTCGTCGTTTCGGCGAACCTATCACAGGTAATGGTAAATGGTTAACAAAAAACAGTAACCCTCCAGGACAACACGGTGCAAACAAAAAGCGTAAAACTTTAAGTGAGTATGGTGTTCAGTTAAAAGAAAAGCAAAAAGCAAAGTACACTTATGGTTTGTTGGAAAAACAATTCCGTAAAACTTTTGAAGAAGCTGGTCGTAGAAAAGGTGTTACCGGTGAAAATCTAATCAAATTATTAGAAGCTCGTTTAGACAACACAGTTTTCAGATTAGGAATCGCTCCAAGTCGTCAAGCTGCTCGTCAAATGGTAAGTCATAAGCACGTTACAGTTAATGGTGAAATTGTAAACATTCCATCATACAGCTGTAAGCCAGGAGATATCATAGGTATAAAAATCAAGAGTGCTGCAAATGTTTCTATCACTTCAGTTGTACGTGGAAAAAATCCAAAGTTCAGCTGGTTGGATTGGAATGAAAAGGATATGAAAGGTACATTCATTACCTATCCTGAAAGAGAAAGCGTTCCTGAGAATATTAAAGAACAGCTTATTGTGGAATTGTACAGTAAGTAATAAGTATCTTTTAAAAATATCAATCGCCTTTAAAAAGGCACATTAAATCACAACAAAAAACAACAAAATACAAATGGCCATTTTTAATTTTGTTAAACCAGATAAAATAGTTCTACAAAAAGCAAATGATTTTGAAGCCCAATTTGAGTTTCGTCCTTTGGAGCCAGGATATGGTGTAACCATTGGTAATGCACTTCGTAGAGTATTATTAAATTCTCTTGAAGGATATGCCATCATTGGAATCAACATTGCCGGAGCAGATCACGAATTCGCAACTCTTAAGGGAGTTACTGAAGACGTTACTGAAATGATTTTGAATTTGAAACAAGTTCGTTTTAAATCAAAAATTGAAGGTGATGTAAGTACTGAAAAAGTGACATTGTCTATCAAAAACAAAACTGAATTCAATGCTGGTATGATCGGAGAAGCTTCTCCATCATTTGAAGTAATGAATCCTGAGTTGATGATTTGTACTTTAGATAATAGTGCAAAATTAGATATCGAAATAACTATCGGAAAAGGACGTGGATATGTTCCTGCAGAAGAGCAAAAAGAAAAAAGCTCACACTTCGGATATATTCCTGTTGATGCAATTTACACTCCAATCAAAAACGTAAAGTATTTGATCGAAAACACAAGGGTAGAGCAACGTACAGATTTCGAAAAATTAATCATGGAAGTGGTAACTGATGGTACTATTCATCCAGAAGAAGCAGTGAAGCAAGCAAGTCGTATTTTGATTCAACATTTGATGATCATTACTGATGAAAATATCACATTTGATACCAAAGAAGATAAGAAAGAAGATTTGGTTGACGAACAAACTTTACAACTGCGTAAAATGTTGAAGACTCCATTGGAAGATTTGGATTTATCAGTTCGTGCATTCAATTGCTTGAAAGCTGCTAAAATCAATTCTTTAAGTGAGTTGGTACAATATGAGCAAGAAGACTTGATGAAATTCAGAAACTTCGGACAAAAATCTCTAAGTGAAATCGATCAGGTTTTACATGAAAGAGGTTTGAGCTTCGGAATGGATTTAAGTAAATTAAAATTAGACGACGAGTAGTCTATAGAATAGAGTTAATATTTTAAACAAACGCTGTAATTCCTGACACGGTACAGTGTAAAAAACAAAAAGTCATGCGTCACGGTAACAAAAACAACAATTTAAGCAGAACAGCCTCTCACAGAAAGGCATTGCTTATGAATTTAAGTTGTCAGTTGATTGCTCATAAGAGAATCACTACAACAGTAGCTAAGGCTAAAGCATTACGTACTTTCATTGAGCCTTTGATTACAAAAACCAAGGCTACATCAAGTAAGGAAGTAATCATGCACAATCACAGAATCGTTTTCAGTTATTTAAATGATAAAGAAGCGGTAAAAGAATTATTCACAGTTGTTGCTCCTAAAATTGCTGATCGTCCAGGTGGTTACACTCGTATCATCAAATTAGGTGCTCGTACTGGTGATAATGCAGAAATGGCTATGATTGAATTGGTAGATTTCAATGAGATCTATGGTAAAGGAACGGATCAAGCTACAGAAACAGTTAAGAAAACTCGTCGTTCTGGAGGTAAGAAAAAAGCAAGTGCTGATGTTGCTGAAGAAGGTACTTCAACTGAAGCAACTGATTCAACTGAGGAAACTACAGAAGCTTAATCAGACTGTAAAATAAAGTTCGAAAGCCCTAAATCATTGATTTGGGGCTTTTTTATTTCATCACCAATATCTTTTTTGTTGGGCAGTATTAGACACATTGTCTAATCGTAGGAATAACTCTTGATTAATAAAACAATTTCAGATTAATAGAACTGATGTATTTTTGCCAGTAAACAATAATCATGAAAATTGCAATCATTAACGGCCCAAATTTGAATTTGCTTGGTACAAGAGAAACTGAAATCTATGGCTATCAAAACTTTGATGATTATTTCAAGTCACTTAAAGCTAAATATCCAGGGATTGATTTTAGTTATTTTCAAAGTAATATAGAAGGCGAACTGATTAATGAACTACAGAGAGTGGGGTTTGAGTTTCATGGAATTATTTTAAATCCCGGGGGATATACTCATACCTCTGTTGCAATCGGAGATGCTATCGCAGCAATTTCAGCAAAAGTGATAGAAGTACATATTTCAAATATTTTTGGAAGAGAAGACTTTCGGAAAATCTCACATGTATCGGCTAAATCTAAAGCTATAATAAGTGGAATGGGCTTGAGGGGTTACGAATTAGCGCTACAGTATTTTATCGACTAGTCAATCTTTTATAATTTCATTTTTTTGATTAGAGCCAAAGTGTCTTTTTTCGTTTTTTCGAATTGATTTTTTTGGTCGATAATGAAACTATTCTCTTCAAGTTTTCCAATTACATTTTCCATCTCTTTTTTATTAGTGTAAACCATGCTTCTAAATGGATTGGTATAGTCCTTCTCTCTCGATAAAAAGATATTATCATTCATCCATTCTTTGGTTGCAATCATTTGAAGCAGCACTTTTTTTAATTGGAAAGCATTGAAATCTATATTTGATATTCCTAAAACATGGAGAAGGCATGCGTAAGCATGATTCCTTTTATTTTTTTCGTATTGTATGCTTTGAGATTTATAAAACTGATGTACTTCCTCCCATTTTTTAATTTTATTCTTTTTTATCTTCTCTTTTAAAACGTCAATTTCTTTTGTTGGTATTAATTGGCCACCAACATTCATCCAACTCAACAAATGCGAATCAATCTTCAATGATTTTTTTAGTGTTTCGAAATCCTGAATTTTATTTTGAGAAATATGCTTCAATAATTCAGTGCTTGCATATAGTTGTATGATTTCTTTAAAAACGGCTATTGCCTTTTTTACTTTTATGATTTTTACTTTTCTTTTGCTATGTTCCCACCCATTTAAATAAGCTTCATCGTTTTTGTTTACTTCTAAATTTTCTAGCAAACTAATAGATTCTGTAATTTCATTTATCGTATCAGGAGCCAGATAATCAAAGTCGATATGTTGTACTTTGTAAACTCTTTTATCTCTGGTATGGTATTTTGAAGAATTTCTTGCAAGAGCATACATGTTATACATAAACCAATATGCAGGCATTACTACCAGTTCATCCTTTGAAGTGTCATTGCTTATTAGACAAAAGGGGATAGGTATATTCAATTCAGAAGGGTAATCGCCTTTTGCAATCATTGTATATGATGCAAATTTAGAGTTGTGTTTTAAGCTTACACACAAACCAGGCCAGAATCCTCTACCGGCAATAATTTCTCCATCAGCAGCTCTGCTATTATGATTGCTTCCTATTGTTGCACCGGCAGCAATGTTGCTTTGCCCCATGATTAAAGATGCACATAAAAACGAATTGTTATGATGCTGTTCATGTGAAGGAAATATAAGTGAGTTTAAAACTTCACAACAAGATATTGTTGAATTGTTTCCTAAATAAGAATTGATTAATCTAGCACCATACTTGAGTTGCGAGTGCGCTGCTGTGATAAATCTTACCGCTTTCACACCATAAAATATTCTACAACCATAACCAATGATTCCATTCACCAATTCGCAGCCTTCACCAATTTGCGATTTTCTTTCTGCATCGCTATTAATGGTCAGGTTCTTTAATTTATTCGCACCTTTGATGTAAGCATCTTCACCAATATTAGTGTCTTTAATAATTCCACAATTTTTTATTACCGTTCGTTTGCCAATTTTTCCATAGAAACCTCTTTGCTTATCAAATTTCCTTTCTGTGAGTTGTTTGAATTTATCAATAAGTACTTTGTCATCTCTAAATTTACTCCACATGAAAGCATCACCAGCAAGCATGCCATCAAAAGGTATAATACTTCTTCCTCCATTTTCATTACAGACTTCAATAATCATTCGTTGCTTCTCATCTGTCTCTCCATCTTTTAAAATCCCATTTCCAAATCTAGCTTTATCTGTGGTTGCTAATTCATTTATGTTGGTTAGGATTACCTCATCTGAAATGATGTAATGACTTAAATAACTTACATTTTCTATGCAAATATGATTGCCGATGTCGCTACTTATTATCGTACTATTATAAATTCCTTCTGGTATTTTGAAATCATGAAATTCATGATATAAAGGAGACAAATCGCCAATTCGTACTAATCCATAGAATTTAGTTTTTTTTACCAATTCAGGATTGAATTTTCTGGAAACTAAGATATTTTTCCAATCGTCAGCTGTGTTTTGATTTTTTATTAAGATGTCAATTTGTACAGCTGTTAAGGGCTTGTAGCTTAAACAAGTTGGATTTTGCTTGTTTCTTAGATGGTATTCGTTTTTTCCTTTAGGAAGATAATTAGAATCAATAAAGTTGAAACCAAGGTTATTTATTGAAGACTTTTTGATAAGATTCATTCTTGAAATTTAAAATTCAAATATTGTTATAAATCTTTTTATACAAACAAAAGTTTATAATTCACTTAATTTTAAAGTTAATGAATTTTGATTATTGAACAATAGTTCATTCAGATTATTCCACCGTTACCGACTTCGCCAAATTTCTTGGCTTGTCAACATCGATGCCTTTTAATGTTCCTACATAATAAGAGAGCAGTTGTAAAGGAATTACGGTAAGTATAGGGGCTACTATTTCATCAGCCATAGGAATTTCAAAATAATCATTACTTATTGTTGGACTAACTTTGTCTCCTTCAGTGATGATAGAAATTATTTTTCCTTTCCTTGCTTTGATTTCCTGCATGTTGCTTACAATCTTTTCATGGTAAGGGTCATTTGTAGCAATAAAAACAACAGGCAGATTTTCGTCAACGAGCGCAATAGGACCATGTTTCATTTCAGCTGCTGGATAACCTTCAGCATGTATGTAGGAAATTTCTTTTAATTTCAAAGCACCTTCCAATGCAATAGGGAAATTGTATCCTCTGCCGAGAAATAAAAAATCAGTCGCATCTTTATATTTTTCAGCAATCTTTTTAATTTCTTCTGCATTTTTCAAAATGCTGTCAACTTTTTCAGGAATTTGTTCTAATTCTACAAGTAGTTGATTGTAACGGTCATTAGTGATGGTTCCCTTGTGTTTTGCAATATTTAAAGCCATCATCATTAGTACTGCCAGCTGTCCAGTAAAGGCTTTTGTAGATGCTACGCCAATTTCCGGACCAGCGTGTGTGTATGCGCCAGCATTTGAGATACGGGCTATAGAAGAGCCAACAGCATTCACAACCCCAAAGATAAAAGCTCCATTTTCTTTTGCTTTTTCCAATGCAACCAGTGTGTCCGCAGTTTCGCCGCTTTGAGAAATGGCAATGATTACATCTCCTTTGTTTACAATTGGGTTTCTGTATCTGAATTCAGATGCATATTCCACTTCTACAGGAATTCTGCAAAGTTCTTCTATGATGTATTCTGCAATTAATCCCGCATGCCAGCTTGTTCCGCAAGCAACTATCATAATGCGATTTGCATTCAGCAATTGTTCTGTATGCAAATCAATGCCACTCATTTTGATGTAGCCTTCTTTGGCGTCTAATCTTCCACGTAAGCAATCATAAATGGTACTAGGTTGTTCAAAAATTTCTTTTATCATGAAATGGTCATATCCCCCTTTTTCAATTGCAGCCAACTCCATGTCAAGCTTTGTGATGTATGGAGTTACTTTTTCATTTCCAAGATTTTTTAAAATCAATTCATCTGGCTTAACAATTGCCAACTCGTAATCGTTAACATAAACCACTTCTTTAGTATACTCAATAATAGGAGAGGCGTCGCTAGCCAAAAAATGTTCTCCTTTTCCAATTCCAATAACCAGAGGACTTCCTTTTCTTGCTGCAATGATGGTGTCTGGATTGTCTTCTTCAATCAAGAGGATACAATAAGCCCCACTAACTCTTTTCAATGCTATTCTTATTGCTTCTTCTAATTTACAGTCATTATTGTTTTTGATATCTTCTATGAAATTCAAAAGTACTTCAGTATCTGTATCACTTTTGAATTGATATCCTTTATTTAAAAGCTCTTGTTTGATAAGGGCATAATTTTCAATGATACCATTGTGTATCATGCTTATTTTTCCATTAGAGGATAAATGAGGGTGCGCATTTCTGTCGCTAGGCTCACCGTGAGTAGCCCATCTTGTATGACCAATTCCAATCTGGGCATCCAGGTTTATTCCCACTAGAGATTCTTCTAATTCTGCCACCTTACCCTTTTTCTTATATACGTTTAATTCTCCATTGTTGAGTAAAGCAACACCACTACTGTCATATCCTCTGTATTCCAATCTCTTTAAACCCTTCAAGATGATTGGGTAAGCTTGTTTAGTTCCGGTGTATCCAACTATTCCACACATGATAAAAAGTTTTGGTTTTTGTAAAGCTATTAAATCTTTTGTTCAATCAATTTTTCAACTATTTACAATAATATATCTTTCAGAAAAAAGTAAGCTACTGAAAAATAGATGACAATCCCGGTAACATCCACCAATGTGGCTACAAATGGTGCAGATGATGCTGCAGGATCAAGTTTTAATCTTTTAAGTATTATTGGCAGCATCGATCCCATTAAACTTCCCCATAAAACAATTCCAATCAATGAAAAGAAAATGGTAATTGCTAACAAATTCCAATGCACACCATAATCAAAAATCTGAAGGTTTTGCCAAATGAAAATTCGAAGTAAACCAATACTTCCTAAAATCACTCCCAACAAAAAACCAGTGATGAGTTCTCTTCTCATTACTTTCCACCAGTCGCTTATGGTTAATTCACCTAAAGCCATTGCTTGAATAATCAATGTAGATGCCTGAGAGCCGCTGTTACCACCACTACTCATAATTAATGGGATGAATAGTGCAAGGACTGTAGCTGTTTCTATTTCATGTTGAAAAAATTGCATTGCTGACGCCGTGAGCATTTCTCCTAAAAATAAAAGTACCAGCCATCCAGCTCTTTTTTTCAGAAGTTTAAGTATACTGATATCAAGATAAGGCTCATCAAAAGCTTCAGTACCACCAATCTTCTGAATATCTTCACTGAACTCTTCATTAGCTACCCATAGTACGTCATCAATGGTAATGATTCCCAATAGTATGTTTTGATTGTCGGTAACGGGAAGGGCTACACGATTATTCATTTTAAATGCTTCATTTGCCAATTCCTGGTCATCATTTGCATTTAATGCGATAAAGCGATCGTCCATGAGTTCGTTTACCTTTACTTCGGGAGAAGCGAGAATAATGTCTCTGATTCGAATATCATCCAGTAATTCTCCTTTGTAGTTGATTACATAAATCACATCAATGGTTTCACTGTTGGTGCCAAATCTTCTTATGGTGTCTATAACTTCTTTTACTGTATTATATTCATAAACATAAACATAGTCTGGGTTCATCAATCTTCCCACACTGTTTTCAGGATATCCTAAAAGTTCAAGCGTGATTTTCCTTTCTTCGGGATCTAAAGTTTTGATTAACTCTCTTACCACATTGTTGGGTAATGCCTCCAAGAAAGCAACCCTATCATCGGCAGGAAGTTCGTTTAATAATTCGGCAGATTTAAATGGAGGAAGGTCTTCAATAATTCTTTGCTGTTCAACCTGATCCAGAATTTTAAATACACTTGCAGCGCGATGAATAGAGAGATGAGAAATAATCTGAGATTCATAGTCAGGATTCTCGTAAATAAGATCAGCAACATCACTGATGTTTTGATCATTCAAGAATTCCTGAATGGCCAACTTGTTCTCAGAAGCAATAACTTCTTCAAGTTGCTGTTGCAGCGTTATATCATCCATTTCTAAAGCCATCAATATAAACTTAAATGATTGAGATGATTGGCAATTTTACTAAATTCGTTTCGCAGGCAAATTTACTTTATTATTGTCAGTAAATTATGATTCATAAAGCATTATATATCGATTTTATTGAAAAAAAAGGGAAAGCAGTTTTTACTACCGAAGATATTCCTGCAGATGTAATCATTGAGGTTTCTCCAGTGATTGTGATGAAGAAAGAAGATCGAAGTCATCTTGATAAAACCTTGTTACACGATTATATTTTTGAGTGGGGAGAGCAAAAAGATAAATGCTGTATGGCATTAGGATATATTCCAATCTATAATCACAGTTATTACAGCAATTGTGAATATTTTATGGATTATGAAGAGGAAACCATTTTTGTTAAAACGGTCAGTTCAATTAAAAAAGGAGAGGAGTTAACTATCAATTATAATGGCGACTGGAATGATCAGACAAAGGTTTGGTTTGAGACAATCGATTAATTGATTTGAAGATTTGGCGATTTGATGATTTTAAGGCGTTTCAATCATCACATTTTCAAATTCCCAAATAATCAAATCTTCATGTAGCCAAATCTTCAAATTATCAAATTATCACATCTTCAAATTGTAGCATATTCAAAAAAAGGTTGACTAGTAGCACTAATCAACCTTTTAACTAATCAACTGGAAACATTTATTTCTTCGCGAAATCTCTTCTGATGATATTCAATGCAGCCCCTTCTTTGAACCATTCAATTTGTTGTTCGTTGTAAGAATGGTTTACTTGAATAGTATCGCTAGTTCCATCTGAATGGTGTAAAACCATAGATAGCTTTTTATTAGGAGCAAATTCAGTTAAGCCATTGATATCAATATTGTCGTCTTCTCTGAATTTTTCGTAATCTGCTTTATCATCAAAAGTAAGTGCCAACATACCTTGCTTCTTCAAATTGGTTTCGTGAATACGTGCGAATGATTTTACCAATACTGCTCTTACTCCTAAGTGACGTGGTTCCATAGCAGCGTGCTCACGTGAAGAACCTTCGCCATAGTTTTCATCACCTACAACAATACTTCCAATACCAGCAGCTTTATAAGCTCTTTGTGTTGAAGGAACAGTGCCGTATTCGCCAGTCAATTGATTTTTTACATTGTCTGTTTTTTCATTGAAAAAGTTAACAGCACCTATAAGTAAGTTGTTACTGATGTTATCCAAGTGACCTCTGAATTTTAACCAAGGGCCCGCCATTGAGATATGATCAGTGGTACATTTTCCTTTTGCTTTGATCAATAATTTTAATCCTTTCAAATCGGTTGTTTCCCATGCAGCAAAAGGTTCTAATAATTGAAGTCTTTTACTGTCTGGCGCAACTTTTACCTGAACGCCGCTTCCATCTTCAGCAGGTGCTTGATATCCTGGATCTTCTGCATCAAAACCTTTTGCAGGTAATTCCGAACCCGTTGGAGGATCTAATTTTACTTGTTCGCCTTTATCATTTGTTAGTGTGTCTGTTAAGGGATTGAAATTTAAATCTCCTGCTATAGCCATTGCCGTTACTATCTCTGGTGAACCTACAAAAGCAAAGGTGTTAGGATTGCCATCTGCTCTTTTTGCAAAGTTTCTGTTGAAGCTATGAACGATAGTATTCCTTTCTGCTTTTTCAGCGCCTACTCTTGCCCACATACCAATGCAAGGACCACATGCATTAGCAAATACTGTAGCTCCGATTTTATCAAACACGCCTAAGAATCCATCTCTTTCAATTGTGTATCTTACTAATTCAGATCCAGGTGTGATGGTGAATGAAGCATTCAATTTTAGTCCTTTTTCAGAAACTTGTTTTGCTAAACTTACCGCTCTGCTGATATCTTCATAAGAAGAGTTGGTACAGCTTCCAATCAAACCTACTTCAATTTTTGTAGGCCAATTATTTTTTGCAGCTTCTTCTTTCATCTTTGAAATAGGTGTAGCTAAATCAGGAGTGAAAGGGCCATTTAAGTGTGGTTCTAATTCGCTCAAATTGATTTCTATTACCTGATCAAAATAAGCAGATGGGTTCGCATATACTTCAGCGTCACCTGTTAAGTTTTCTTTTATCGCATCTGCCATTGCAGCAATCTCTTCACGACCAGTGGCTTTTAAATAACGACTCATACTGTCATCATAACCAAAAGTAGATGTAGTAGCTCCGATTTCAGCACCCATGTTACAAATGGTTCCTTTACCTGTACAGCTCATGCTTACAGCACCTTCGCCAAAGTATTCCACTACCGCTCCGGTACCGCCTTTTACGGTAAGTATTCCTGCAACTTTTAAAATAACATCTTTTGGAGAAGTCCAGCCATTAAGCTTACCCGTTAGTTTGATACCGATCAGCTTTGGCATTTTCAATTCCCATGGTAAACCTGCCATCACATCGCATGCGTCTGCACCACCTACACCAATTGCAATCATTCCCAAACCGCCGGCATTTACAGTATGGCTATCCGTACCAATCATCATTCCGCCAGGGAATGCGTAGTTTTCAAGAACGACCTGGTGTATGATACCTGCACCTGGTTTCCAAAATCCAATACCATATTTGTTTGATACAGAAGCAAGGAAGTCATATACTTCACTACTTTCACTAACGGCTCTGTTCAAATCTGTTTTACTATCTATTTTTGCTTCAATCAAATGATCGCAATGTACTGTACTTGGAACAGCTACTGCTGCACGACCAGATTGCATGAATTGTAATAAAGCCATCTGAGCTGTTGCATCCTGCATCGCTACTCTGTCTGGTGCAAAATCAACATAAGATTTTCCTCTTTCTTGAGGTTCTGTTGCGTTACCCTGCCAAAGATGTGCATATAATATTTTTTCGGTCAAGGTTAAAGGTTTGCCTAATACTTTACGTGCAGCCTGAACTCTTTCAGGAAAGTTGGCGTATACCTTTTTAATCATTTCGATGTCAAAAGCCATGATTTTTTGTTTATTGTTTAAGGTTATTTGTTTGTTGTTTGTTGTTTGTTGTTTGTTGTTTGTTGTTTGTTGTTTGTTGTTTGTTGTTTGTTGTTTGTTGTTTGTTGTTTGTTGTTTGTTG
>JAIXWH010000008.1 GCA_027484165.1 Chitinophagaceae bacterium
AGACTTGTAGCAGAGGGATTTACACTCCTAAATGAAAAGCCAAAAAAAGGAGCAGATAACAAATGGGTATGTTTCCTCCATCCCAAAGGAACCAATGGAGTTTTGGTGGAGTTATGTCAAAACAGATGATTATTTCCAGGGACTTGGGCATTCAATTACACCCTCTTTTACTTTCTTTTTTGTAATTACCAACGATACCTCAAAACTTCTCGGATTAGAGGGGCCTTGGTTTTGTTTGGAATGTGTAACATCATAACTGAAGCCAAACTGAACATTTTGTTGTCTCCAACTTAAAAAAGGATAAAAAGAGTCACCATCTCTATACCAGGCTCCTGCGAAGAGTATAGTGCTTTTTTCACCGCCTGAAACATCAATTCCTATAGCTCCTCCTAAAGAAAAATAATCTACTGTTGCTTGCTCTTGATAACATCCATTTAGGTCTAAAAATTTACCATCTGAAATGTTAATTTCAGCATTACAATGCAACAAATATCTTGGAGATAAATATTCATTGGGATCATTTAAAAATGTTTGTCTGGGCTTATTAATATGAAAAGCAGCAGCACCAATATCTAAATTAAAATTCTCATTAGTATAATTATAATTTAATCCTGTACTAATAGAAAAAATTGGTTTAATTCTGGACAATGCTAGTTCACCTGTTGGCAACGTAACATCAAATCCTCCACTCGAAAACTGTTCCCCAAAAGTCAGTTTACTATAGTCAATTGTTCTGTTTCCATAAATCCCCATAATACCAAATCCAAGAGTTTCATTTGTAGTAATAGCTTTATGATAAGCTATTGAGGTACTGAAATAATTACTTTTGAATGCACCACTCATGGTTTGATCCAGCATCAAAGATCCAGCAATGGCAAGGGTATTTTTTACTTCTTCTGTTTCTTCTCTTCTCCCTTTAATTTTTATATCCCCTGAAACTGCTTGGGTGTTGAAAGGTGTTCCAGCATTACCCCATTGTTGACGCCAATTACACATCAATCTCCAATCAGAAGACCCCGTACCTGTAATTGCAGGATTAACAAATTGAGGTGCCATAAAAAATTGAGAGAAATGAGGATCCTGTGCAATTAAAACTGCATGAAATGATAATAATGTCATCAACAAAAAGAACATTCTCATCATCTTAGTAAAATTGTTTGTCCTCTTCTGATTACACTTTTTCCATTAACATCAATTCCTTCTGCAATCCAAACATAGGTTTCTGCAGGCTGCTTTTTCCCTTTATAAGTTCCATCCCATAATTGGCTAATATTATTTGTTTCAAAAAGAAGTTGACCCCAACGATTAAATACCCTGAAGAATCTAAGTTCTTTTATACCAATCAGAAATATTTCCAGATAATCGTTATGGTTATCACCATTAGGACTGAATGCTTTTGGTACTTCGATATTAATTGCTCTTTGTACCCTCACCAATAAAGTATCAACTGTTGAACAATTTCCGGGAAAATTCAATTTTATCAAATACTCAATCTGAGCATTATGATTGAAAATAGGTGACTGAATATTTGGATTATTCAAACCTGTTGAGGGGCTCCATAAATAAGTTGTTGCACCTAACCTTGCTTCTAATAATGTGTTTGAATTGATTAAAGCCTCTATTGTCCGATATCTAACACCACTAGGATTTATTGGTGATATCACAATCTGGCTTGATGCCGTATAAAGATTAGGGCATTTTATGGGAGTTGCTGAAAGTCTTACAGAATAACTGTTTCCGAAAATATAATTATGAGTTGGATTGTATGCAGTAGACTGAGTTCCATCTCCAAAATCCCACAACCAACTAACCTGACCTGACAAAGACGTGTCACTAAGATTATTAAAATTTATTGGAGCATTACATCCACTTATGTAATCAAAATCAACAATTGGTTTTTTATACTTTTTTAAATTAATAATGCCAGAAGCTAAATTGGTGCAACCTGCATTTGAAGTAACCATTAGTGTATAATTTCCAGGCGAAGTTGCATTGTAAGAAGCCAGATTAGCATTTGGTATAATATTACCATTTAAATACCACTGATAAGACAGGCCTACATATGAAGAAGACAATGTGACTGATTGCATATCACATATAAAATCTTGAGTAGGTAAATTGATATTTGCCTGCGGCAAAGGAATAACAATTATACTTGAAATCTGACTAGTAGAAGAACATCCGTTGCCGTTAGTAAATATCACTTTATATTCTCCTGTTTGATTTACAGTAATATTTGGTTGTGTGACTCCGGGCATGATAGCATTATTGTAATACCATTGAAAACTATAGGGTTGTATATTTCCGACTTGAACATTTGCACTCAGTTGAACAGTGGAACCCTGGCAAATATTCAATGGTCCAGCCGCTGTAACAAAAACAACAGGATCAGGATAAATTTGAATGGGATGAGTAACACTGTCTTTACAACCCTTATCCGTGACAACTAAAAGTTTTACATCATGCGATCCTGATGTAGTAAAAGAGTAGTTGACAGCATTTCCATTTTGCAGGTTTACGCCATCAAAAAACCAGTTAAAAACGTTTATAATACCTGTTGATGAACTTGAAAAAGAGAAATTATTTCCATTCAAACATTGTGAATTAGGAATTTGAAAGGATGCTTCAGGTTTGGGATTCACAGTAACTACAATGGTTGTATCAGATTTACAACCAGTAGCAGTCACATTTCCAGTAACAGTATAGTTCGTTGTTGTAAGTGGATTTGCTGAGACTGAACTTCCTAAAATAGAACTTAATCCGGACGAGGGACTCCAGGAATAACTATCTGCACCAGTTACTGTCAAGGGTACAGACTGCCCTGCACAAATTGATTGTGAATTAATATTTAATAAAGGTTTGGGATTTACTATAACTTTTAAGGTGTCGTAAAATTTACAGTTTGAAACCGTATCTGTAATAATTATGTTATAAAATGTATTGGCAGTAGGAAGCACACTTACACTTGCCTGATTTGTTGAAGTAATGCTTGTATTTGAACTCCATTGATAAGTACAATTATTCAACATAACTCCTGCGCCAATAACTACATTACTATCTTTACAAATCGTTTTATCTGATGCTAAAGGATAAATCAAAGTATCTTTTGTTACTGAGGTTGTAAGGGTATCTCTACAACTAACCCCTGATCTGGGAATAACTTCCAAATGAACTATGTCGTTTGAAGCCAGGCCTAAATTTGAAATTACATTTTGGCCTGTTGCCAACAATTGAGTGTAGTTTGAATTCCACCAATTATAAGTAGCGAATCCTTCGGGTCCGCTTAAAATGGTTCTTGTTGGAATTTCACAGCTGTTTTTAGCTTTAACAGTTAACTCACAACCATTTACATCTACATAGGCATATCCCCAATGTCCGCCCTGGACACAATCTTCAGTTGTGAATTGAAGATATAAAGTGCGACCTGCAAATCTTGATAAATTGATGAAAACGGGTGACCATGCTTTGTACCAAACTGTTGGGTCTAAGCTTGATCTCTCAAAACCGGGTATAGTTGAATCAGCAACATATTCCACAAAACCACAGGGCACATTCGCATTGGTGATAGGATCAAATAAGTTTACATTAAAGCGAGGTTGATTTTGAGACACGTGCCCTGGATCCTGAAAAACAACAGCATATTGATATGTTAGCGAATAATCAGTAGCATTGTTAGGAACATTTATCGTATATGTAATCCTTTCTGACCTAGCCCCAGGCCAACCTTCGTTGGGAATGTCCAAATCACTACCAAGTTTGACAGCAAAATTACTTCCATTGGGAGGGTAAATTGGAAATAAACCATAAGGATCTAAGGGCGAAACTCCACCTAGATTTTGTATGATTGTATGTCTATCATTCATTGGCATACTTGAGGTCATTAAGACTTGATTTAATCCCGTTGGACTTTGACCAAAAACACTTACAAACTGTTGTCCAGTAATGGGATCAAAACCATTGACTCCCTGAACAAAACCAGTATCGCATCTCCAATTATTAAAATCGCCCTCTTCGAAATCAATATTGGGTGGACAATTAATTGCAGTATTTTGATTAAATGAAGAGTGATTTATAATTAATTGTTTATTTGATGAAGCTTCTGGTAAAATTGGATCGTAATGCCTTCTAGGTTTTGATTTGTCGGGCATTTCACTGTTATTTGATTGTGCATTAATACTTTGGATGCAAACAATACTTAAAAAAAATATAAGTAGCCCTTTATGCATTTTTAAAAAAGTTGTGGATATTAACTTAGTCTTTAAAATTAAGTTATTTTCTTAATATTCAATCATTAATAAAAGAATTGAAAACACTTTCTTCTCCAATCGTTGTCATCATCCCATGACCACTATAAACCTTTGTCTCACTAGGCAACACAAGCAACTGATTTTTAATACTTTGGATTAA
>JAIXWH010000087.1 GCA_027484165.1 Chitinophagaceae bacterium
TCATGCTTGCGTGAATTGTTTTAAGAAACGAACATCGTTCTCACTGAATAATCGTAAATCTTTTACCTGATAAGTAAGCATCGTAATTCTTTCAATTCCCATGCCGAATGCAAAACCAGTATATTTGGTGCTGTCTATTCCGCAGTTATCCAATACTGATGGATGTACCATGCCGCAACCTAAAATTTCTACCCATCCTGTTCTTTTGCAAACGCTACAACCTTTACCACTACAAATCAAACAGCTGATATCCATCTCTGCACTTGGTTCTGTGAAAGGAAAATAAGAAGGACGAAATCTGACTTTCACGTCTTCACCAAACATTTCTTTTACGAAAAAATATAAGGTTTGTTTCAAATCGGCGAAAGAAACATTTTCTGCGATATATAAGCCTTCAACTTGATTGAAGAAACAATGCGCACGAGCACTTATGGTTTCGTTTCTATATACTCTACCCGGACAAATGATTCTTAATGGCAATTGTTTTTTCTCCATCTCTCTGATTTGAACACTGCTGGTGTGTGTACGTAGCAACCAATCAGGGTTCTGACTGATATAGAAGGTATCCTGCATATCGCGTGCAGGGTGGTTTTCAGGAAGATTCAATGCAGTGAAATTGTGCCAATCATCTTCTATTTCAGGACCTTCAGCTACCGAAAAACCTAAACGCTGAAAAATAGAAACAATTTTATTATGTACAATGCTTATCGGATGACGTGAACCTAGCGGTAACGGCTGACCGGGCAAAGAGATGTCAATTTTGTTTTCTGATGAACCAGAAGCATCCTCAATCTTTGAAGACAATTCGGCATAAAATGTCTCTACAAAAACTTTAAACTCATTTAATAACTGCCCTGCATCTTTTTTTTGCTCAACAGGTACATTCTTCATCTCTCCCATTATACTTTTGAGAAGGCCTTTTGTACCCAGATATTTGATTCTGAATGATTCTAATTCCTCTTTATTGTTTACAACAAAAGATGCAATTTCTGTTTTATGTTCTTCTAATTGTGTAATGAGTTGATTCATGGTGTAAAGGTACTATTCAAAAGGTAAAAAACGAGGTTGGTGATTGCTGATATTTAAAAAAAGAATAACTTTAGAGATAAAATTTAAAAACTATGTCGCTATTTAAATCGGGCAATCCCACCCTTTCGGAAAATAAATTCAGGGATACGGTAATTAATATTGGAACTAATGAGAACGCAATGACCCTAAGTGGCACGCTTAACAAGTTTGGATTTTTATTTTTAATGCTGATGGGTACTGCATTTTATTCATGGAAAGAGGTAGCAGAAAATGGAGCAAATGTAATGACAATGGTTGCAGGCGGTGCAATAGGTGGATTTGTTATTGCTTTGGTGTTAATGTTTAAAAGAGAATGGTCTCCTTATTTGGCCCCATTGTATGCCTTATTAGAAGGATTGTTTATCGGCGCCATTTCTGCCATGTTTAATCTGGCTTATGATGGCATCGTGCTACAAGCCGTTGGATTGACTTTTGGAGTGGGTATATCCATGTATTTTTTATACACTTTACGCATCATCAGAGCTACTGAAAAATTCAGAGCGGTTGTTATGACTGCAACGATGGGTATTGCTGTATTTTATTTGATTGTTTGGGTGATGAGCTTATTTGGATATAATAATATGAGTTTCATTCACGAAGGAAGTACTTTTGGAATTGTATTCTCTTTGGTGGTTGTTGTTATTGCTGCTTTGAACTTAATCCTAGATTTTGATATGATTGAGCAAGGTGCTGCTGCTGGCGCTCCGAAATATATGGAATGGTATGGCGCTTTTGGTTTGATGGTTACTTTTGTTTGGTTGTATCTTGAAATTTTGAGATTGCTTTCTAAAATAAGTAGCAGAAATTAAGTCGCAGTCATTTATATTAATTTATATTAACCGAGATTTTATCTCGGTTTTTTTGTTACTTTGACTCCTTAAATAAATTTTATGCAAAAAATATTTTTAGTTTTTATCTCTTTGATATTGTTGAATTGTAAAAGTTTTGCTCAGGCAAAGCTCATTGAAAAAATTGAGAAAAAAGGAAACGAAATTATCATCCCTTATGAAAAATACCAGTTGAATAATGGGTTGACTGTAATTCTTCATGAAGATCATAGTGATCCTATTGTACATGTAGACGTGACTTATCATGTGGGCAGCGCAAGAGAAGAGATTGGCAAAAGTGGTTTTGCGCATTTTTTTGAGCATATGCAATTTCAGGGCAGTGATCATGTAGCCGATGAGCAACATTTCAAAACCATCACTGAAGCCGGTGGCACCTTAAATGGCAGCACCAATTTAGATAGAACCAATTACTTCGAAACTGTACCGAGTAATCAGCTTGAAAAAATGTTATGGTTAGAGTCAGATAGGATGGGATTTTTTTTAGATGCTGTTACTCAACAAAAATTTGAAGTGCAGAGAAGTACAGTAAAAAATGAGCGTGGTCAAAATTATGACAACAGACCTTATGGATTAGTTGGTGAGTTCACGAGTAAAAATTTATACCCTTACGGACACCCCTACAGTTGGTTGACTATAGGTTATGTGGAAGATTTGAACAGAGTGGATGTGCAGGATTTAAAGAATTTCTTTTTGAGATGGTATGGCCCAAATAATGCCACTCTTACTATTGGAGGAGATTTTAAGTCGGCTGATGTGATTAAACTGGTTGACAAATATTTTGGTAGTATTCATAAATGTCCGGAGGTTTCAAAAACGATTTTGCCTAAAGTGAAATTGAATTCGGATCGTTATGCTTCTTATGTTGATAATTATGCGCGTGTACCTATGCTTATGAAAACTTATCCTACTGTTCCTAATTATGATAAAGACATGGCACCATTGGCTTGTCTTGCTCAAATTTTAGGACAAGGAAAAACATCCATGCTTTATCAGGATCTGGTTAAAGGTCAAAAAGCACTTCAAGCAAATGCAAGCAGTAGATTATCTGAATTATCTGGTGATTTTTCTATTCAGTTAATTCCCTTGCCTGGAAAATCTTTGGCAACTATGGATAGCTTGTATAAAGAAGCATTGCAGCATTTTGAAAGCAGAGGTGTTACAGATGAAGATATAGAAAAATTCAAAGGAGGAATCGAATCACAATACATCAATGGATTACAAAGTGTTTCTGGAAAAGTTTCTCAGTTGGCGGCATTTCAAACATTCAATGGCAATGCGAACCAAATTGGCAATTTGCTTAAAATGTACAGTGCTGTTAGCAAAGAAGAGGTTATGCGTGTTTACAATACCTATATCAAAAATAAAGGTTGTGTTACAGTAAGCGTATTAACAAAATCAGACAAAAACGGACCTGCGGCTGCCGACAATTATAAAATAGATTCAAGTAATTACCAAGCACCTAATTATGGATATAACGGACTTGTATATACGAAAAGTAAAGATAATTTCGACAGAAGCATCATGCCAGCTGCCGGAACTAATCCAACTACAAAAGTTCCTGCATACTGGAAAAAAACGTTGACAAATGGAGTTAGAATGATTGGGGCAGAGTACAAAGAATTACCTCTAGTAAATATTTCTATTACTTTACCCGGAGGACATCTTGCACAAAACAATGATACTGCAAAAATTGGTTTAGCTGGTTTTGTTGGCAGCATGTTGAATGAAGATACTAAAAATTATACCGCAGAACAGATGAGTGTAGCATTGCAAAAATTAGGAAGTAGTATCAGTGTTAATAATACTTTGGATGGAATGAGATTCTCTGTTCAATCTTTAAAAAAGAATTTGGATAAAACTATTGCTTTACTTAAAGAAAGAATGTTGAATCCTAAATTTACACAAGATGCTTTTACGCGCTTACAAAAACAAGCTTTAGAAAGCTTTAAACAAGCTAAATCTCAACCAGCTACAATTGCTACCGATGTTTTTGATAAAATCAATTATGGGTCAGATAACATTTTTGGGATGAGTGATAACGGGACAGAATACACGATAAAAAACATGACTTTAAAAGACATTGAAACCTTTTATTACCAATGGCTGACGTCTTTTAATACCAAAGTGATTATAGTTGGAGATATTACAGAAAATGATGTTATCGCTAAACTTAACTTTTTGAGCGAACTTCCTACTAATAAAAATGAATTCACTGTTCCAGACAAAGCAAAGGTTTTTGAGAGAACTAAAATTTATTTGATTGATGTTCCGAAGTCTGCTCAAACTGAATTCCGAATAGGCAATGTAATGGCCTTAAATTATGATTTAACCGGAGAATATTACAAAGCTGATTTGATGAACTATGTATTAGGAGGTAATTTCAACAGCAGATTAAATTTAAACTTAAGAGAAGACAAAGGTTGGACCTATGGAGCACGTGCTAATTTCAGTGGAAACAAATATAGCGTTGAATACACATTCAGCTCGGGTATCAGAGCAAATGCAACTGATAGTGCGCTAACTGAGGTTTTAAAAGAAATGAAAAACTATGCAAGCAATGGTATCAGCGATGATGAGCTGAAATTTATGAAGAGCGCAATCGGTCAGAGAGATGCTTTACAATATGAAACCCCTGGACAAAAATCAGGTTTCATCAACAGACTCTTAGAATATAATCTGGAAGGGAATTATATTGATATTCAAAATAAGATACTAAACTCAATCACAAAAGAAGAAATCAACGCTCTAGCGAAAAAATGGATTCAATCCGAAAACATGAATATTCTGTTGGTTGGTGATAAAGAAAAAATTCTTCCGGGATTACAAAAATTCGGATTAGAGATTGTTGAGTTGGATGCTGATGGAAATAAAAAATAACTTTTAGTTTTTATTTGCCATAATTTCCTCATAAGCTCCATTCCATAATTGAATTCTACTTTGCAATGAAGCTATAGTTGTGTCTGTAGCTTCATTCCAATATTGTTCATCTGTGCAACAAAGATTAGTTGTCATTTCAAGTGCAAGATGGCTGTGGTGATCTCCATCAACTTCAATATGTCTTTCCAGATAATATTTAAATATGGAAATCGTATTGGGTAAATTTTTGTCCATATCGTTAATAATAGAAGTGAACATTCCCGGAATTAAATCTTCTCTTCCAAAAGTAAATGTTGCAGCCTGAAGATATGGTTTTCCTGATTGAATGATTTTAAATGTATTGTCAACAAATTGTTGAGCAGCTAAAGGAACATTTGCTATTTCATAGGCTTTTAAGAAAGATGTGCCTTTTTTTAATTCATTTATAAATGTCGTGATATTTGATGTTGACGCACCTGATTGTTCCATCGCTTTCAAATAAATTTCAAAATGACTCATTCTCACCCCATTCATATCTACATCCGACTCTTCACCCACTACAATTTCATTGATTAAAAAACGAGTGTCGGCAGAGCCAACTGGAAACCAGGGAATTGAAGTACAAGTAAGGTTGTTTTGTAATGATTTTAATAAAGACATGAAATCCCACACGGCATAAACATGGTACTTCATAAAAATATTCAACTCTTCAATACTGTTTATTTCAGCATAAACTTTATGATTGATAATTTCCTGACGAAGAGGCTCGATTGAATTCTTTATTTTTTCTACAAATGGGTTCATTATTTTATACTTGATTGGGGCGCAAGTTAATCAAGACCACATCTAATAAAAAAAAATGTTGAATAAAATAAAGTCTGGGTTTATAAAAAGCTAATCAAAGAAAAAGAAAAAATACAATGCAGCACTTGAGGGTTTAACTCCATCGTAATATCCAATGGTATTCCCTGATGAATTCTTAACTCTCCCATCTTCAGCATAACCAATGGTATTCCCAGAAGAATTCTTAACTCTCCCATCTTGAAAATAACCAATCGTATTGCCTGACGAATTTTTCACCCTGCCGTCTTGATAATAGCCAATAGTGTTGCCCGATGAATTTTTTACTCTTCCGTCTTCTATATATCCAATAGTATTGCCTGATGAGTTTTTCACTCTGCCATCTTTTATATAACCCATAGTATTACCTGAAGAGTTTTTTAGTCTTTGTGATAATGCTGTAAAAGAAATTAAAACAGCAAACGAGAATAAAATTAGTTTTTGCATATATTGTTTTGTATCTCTAAATATTGAATTTAATCAAAGATTTTCGAAAAAAAGACAGAGTCAATTATTTTCATTTTAAAACTATTTAACAATACAAAGCTCATCCCATCGGGTGGTAAACCTTTGGCTTCTTTTTTCCTGACGCATTTTCCAGTTTTTTGTGGTTCCGGTGGTGGCAAACTTTAAAATATCATTACGCATACTAAAGTTTACATTATCTATGATATGCATTAATTTTTTTGATTGTGCCGATTCTTCCGATTCAAACAGATTGAATTGAATCATATCAGAAGGAATGATGTTGCCCAATATCACACCTGCTTTTATATACTTACTGCCCTTGTTGTACAAAGCTTCTACCAAAGGCATTGCGTTGGCGATAAGTACATGGGTTAAATAAGTGGGAGATGGAAGTATCACGTAAGACGATTTAGAGGTTGGATGATATTGATTCCATAAACGATTGTCGTTATTCATTAAAAACAAACTCAACGATCCTGCAGCACTGTTTTGTCGGCGTAGTTTTTCTGCTGCTCTTGAAATGTAGGTGGCTACAGCTTCTTTCAATTCTTTTAATTCATATACCGGCTTTCCAAACATTCTCGTAGTGGCAATCATTTTTTTTGTGGTTAAAGGATGTTTCATTTCAATACAAGGCATTCCATTTAATTCCTTAATCAATCTCACGCCAACGATACCTCCTAAATTTTTTCTTGCCCATTCTTCACTCCTATTTCGTAAATCCCATGCTGTATTGATATTAAACATCCTCAATTTTTTTGAACCTGCACAGCCAACGCCCCAGATATCTTCTACTGCTGTTTTTTTTAATGCCTCCATTTGTTGTTCGATATTTTGAAGGATAACAACACCCTTAGTTCCTTGTTTATCTTTTTTAGCAAGGCGGTTTGCGATTTTAGATAATACTTTTGTTGGCGCTACGCCAATAGAAACAGGAATTCCTGTCCATAGTTCTGTAGTATGTTTCAAAAAAACAGAATAATCATAAAGCTGATCGGCGGCAATACCAGTGAGATCGAGAAACGATTCATCAACAGAATACACTTCAACCTGAGGTGAAAAAGAACGAAGAGTTTCCATCACTCTCTTGCTGATATCGCCATATAAATGATAGTTACTTGAAAAAACTGCAACGTTGTTTTCTTCAATCTCTTTTTTGTTTTGATAATACGGACCGGCCATTTGTATGCCAAGCGCCTTCGCCTCATCAGTTCTTGAAACGATACATCCATCATTATTGCTCAATACCACAACGGGCTTCCCATGCAAAGAAGGTTTGAATAAACGTTCGCATGCTGCGTAAAAACTATTACAATCTACTATCGCTTTCATTTTTTATTTTTCCTGATTAATATGTCAAACGGATTTAATGACATAGGTTACCACACCCCAAATTTTGAAATCGGTATGTTCCGTTATTTCCATGGGCGATAATTTTGGTGTTTCAGGAATAAGACGAATTTTGTTCATCGACTTTTCTATCCGTCTTATAATCATTTCTCCATCTACCACTGCAATAATAATTTTGCCGCTTTGAGGCTTGATGCTTCTGTCTACAATAACAATATCACCGTTATGGATACACGCATTTATCATGCTGTTTCCCTGAACACGCATAAAAAACGTGGCCGGCTTGTTGCGCACCAATTGTTCATTTAAATCTATCCCTCTTTCCATGTAATCATCTGCTGCAGAACCAAAACCTGTTGCATTTGCCGTTGGTACATCCAATTGCTTAAATGTTTTTGTACCCTGATAACCCGCCGAAAAAAATTGTTCTATTTCCATAATTTAACCCTCCTTTTTACTAATTTATTTAGTAATATTAATACTAATTATTTTAGTTTTCAAAATTATTTTTTTCTCGTATTGGGAACTATAAAGAAAGCAGCGCAAGCTCAGGATAAATGAAAGGGGCCGTTACTTCAGGAATATTACTATCGCTTTGACGGGAAGTGATTGTTTTGCTGATGGTATGATTATCCATTTGACTTTCGGGATAAGGCTTGAATAATTCCTGTATTTGTTGTGATGTGATTTCATTCTGAAGCCAGTTGCGATAATGTTCTTTAGGTAAAATCACAGGCATTCTTTTTTTGAGGTTGTGTATTTTTTCCATCATCGGATTGGCATCGGTAGTTAATATTGAAAAGGTTTGCATCAACTCTCCTGTTTCCTTATCCGTCCAGTTTGCATAAATGCCTGCAAA
>JAIXWH010000019.1 GCA_027484165.1 Chitinophagaceae bacterium
ACTCCTAAAAACTCTACATTAGTTATCGCGGGAGATCTTGATATCGAAAAAACAAAAACACTTGTTGAAGCTTATTTTGCTGAAGTGCCTTCAGGAGAAACTATTGAAAAAGTAAATATTCAAGAGGACCCAATTACAAAAGAAGTAGTTGATACTGCATATGACAATAATATTCAAATTCCTGCAATCATGACTGCCTACAGAACTCCAGGAGAAACCAATAAAGAATCGATTGCGCTTGAATTAGCAGCTAGTGTATTGAGTCAGGGTGCCAGCAGCAGAATGTACAAGAAAATGGTAGACGATAAGAAGAATGCACTTCAAGTGGGCTGCTTCAATTATGCTTTGGAAGATTATGGCGCATATATCACTTATGCGTTACCGAATGGCAGCTCGAAGCTGGAAGATTTGTTGAAAGACATGGACGATGAAATTGCTACACTTCAGAATACTTTAATCAGTGAAGATGAATTTACGAAAATTCGTAACCAGTATGAAAATGAATTCATCAGCAAGAATGATAAAATGCTAGGCATTGCTGAAAATTTAGCAGATAGCTACACTTTTCACAACAAAAACACCAATTATATCAACGAAGAAATTGATGAAGTAAGAAAAGTTACTAGAGAAGATATTCAAAATGTAGCTAAAAAGTACTTGAATAAAAATCAACGTGTGGTGGTTTATTATTTGCCAAAAAAATAATTTCAACAATTAATCATTCAGACAAAAAATATCAAAATGCGTAAAATATTATTACTAACTATTGGAGCCGCTTTCAGTTTAAATCTGATGGCTCAAACCCAAATAGACAGAAGCAAACAACCTAAACCAGGCCCTGCTCCCACTATTACAATTAAAGATCCATTTATTGAAAAATTGCCTAATGGCATCACACTTATCGTAGTTGAAAATCATAAACTTCCAAAAGTAGCAGCAACATTCAGCATTGACAGAGGTCCTATTGTTGAAGGAAAGAAAGCAGGTATTAATGGAATGATGGGTGGCATGCTTGGAGAAGGAACTACTAAAACCCCAAAAGATAAATTTGATGCGGCAGTAGACCAAATGGGTGCGAATGTTAATCTTTTTGAAAGTGGAGGATCTGTATCTGCTTTGAATCGTTATTTTGAAAAAGCATTTATGCTTATGGCTGAAGCGCTTCAAAATCCTGCCTTTCCACAGGAATCGTTCGAAAAATTAAAATCACAGAAGTTAACAGGATTAAAATCTAACGAAAAAAGCGCATCTGCAATTTCTGCAAGAGTGATTGGCGCATTAAGCTATGGCAAATACTCAGCAATGGGTGAATTTGAAACAGAAGAATCTATTAAAGCGTTAACCTTAGATGATATTAAAAAAGCTTACAAAGATTACATCACTCCATCAAGATCTTAT
This sequence comes from Chitinophagaceae bacterium, assembly GCA_027484165.1. GTDB lineage: Bacteria > Bacteroidota > Bacteroidia > Chitinophagales > Chitinophagaceae > Ferruginibacter. The sequence continues at coordinate 1,399 of JAIXWH010000019.1, forward strand.
TTGACTTTTGTTGGGGATATCACCCCGGACGCAGCAAAAGCTTTGGCTATGAAAGCTTTTGGAACTTGGAAAGGAACAAAATTAACACTTGCTGAAATACCTAATGTTGAAAATGTAAAATCTACAGAAATTAATTTTGTGGATTTGCCAACAGCAGTTCAGGGAGAAATCAATATTACTAATTTAATCAATAACCCTTTAAGCAATCCTGATTACCATGCTTTAATGATTGCAAATCAAATTTTAGGTGGTGGTGCTGAAAGTAAATTGTTCATGAACCTAAGAGAAAAACATGGATTTACTTACGGAAGTTATTCAAAAGTAGGAAACGGTAGATTCCAGGAAAAAGTAACCAGTAGTGCACAGGTAAGAAGCGAAAAAGCAGACAGTGCTGTAGCTGAAATCATCAATGAAATAAGCAACATGCGCGACGGAAAAATAACCAAAGAAGAATTAGAAAATGCTAAAGCTAAATACAATGGTTCTTTTGCATTAGGAATGGAAGATCCAGAAAGAACTGCTTCTTATGCTACAAATATTTTAATCAACAACCTTTCTAAAGATTACTACAAAACTTTTTTACAGAAAATTAATGCAGTAACGGTTGAAGATGTACAAAGAGTTGCTAAAAAATATTTCATGAAAGACAATTGCAGAATTGTGATTGTAGGAAACGCAAGTAAAATCCTTCCTAATTTGTCAAGATTAGGATATCCAATCAAAAAATATGATAAATATGCAGAACCGGTTTTAGATAAACCAAAAGCAGTAGAAATAAAGGAAAGCAGCAAAACCAGCGATGCTGTATCCGCTGCTTCAGTGATTGATGGTTTCCTTACTGCAATTGGCGGAAAAGAAGAAGTTAAGAAATTCAATACTTTAAAAGCTTCTTTCACTATGGAAATACAGGGAATGAGTTTGAAAGGAACTGATACTAAAATGGCTCCAAACAAACAACATACTGAAATCAAAATGGGAGAAATGAAAGTAATGGAAAAGGTATTTGACGGCACAAAAGGCTTCCAGGCACAAAGTGGTCAAAAGAAAGAAATGGATGAAAAAGACATTAAAGAAGCACAGGATGAAAAAGCTTTAATTCCTCAGCTTTATTACATTTCTCAAGACTATCAAGTACTTTATATCGGTACAGACAAGGTTGGAAATGAAGAAGCTTATAAATTAAAAGTAACTGCGCCAAGCGGTAAAGTATCTGTTGAATTCTATTCTACAAAATCAGGATTACTTATTAGAGATGAAAGTGCCATGGAAGGCCCAGGCGGAGAAATAACCATTATTGCTGATTATTCAAACTATAAAAAAGCAGGCAACATTTTACTCCCTTTCACTACGGTTAGATCATTTGGAGAACAAGAAATGACATACACTATCGATGAAGTACAAGTTAACGAAGGCGTTACAGATGCAGATTTCAAAGTAGACTAACCCAATAGAGATGGATATCAGAAAAGAGGCTCAAAAGGCCTCTTTTTTATTTTATAATAAGATTACAAAATTGATGATCTAAGCTATTTGATGATTCATAAACTGCTTTAATAAAAGCGTCACCATATTTTGCATACATCGACAAGATGCTATCTACCCTCTCCTGTAATACACCATTATTAAAAAAGTGAGCATGTATTGATTCTATTTCTTTAAAGAGTTCATTATTTTTTCTTTTTTCAGCACGTATCATTTTCTTCTCTAATGATATGATTTTCTTTAATGCTTTTGTATGTAACGCTTCAGTGTGAATGGTTAATGTTTGATCGATTGATGAAACTACACTTTTGATTTCACTGTATAATTGAGCAAGTTTGGTTTTTGTTTCATTAAGTTTCAAATCATTTTTTGACCTCTTCCTTAATAATTGTAGAAACAACTCATCAGTACCTTTGTAAAAATCCGACAAGCCAAAACCCATCTTATGAATCTCATTTACAATATTAGATTTAAGTATAGTAAATGAATTACGTAAAATCAAAACTGGAAGTGGCAACTCTGCTAACTTAAAAATATTTTTAAATTCTAGCCAATAAGCTAATTCCCCTCCTCCACCAATGAATACTATGTTTGGCAAAATCAATTCCTGATATAATGGCCTTAGCACAACATTAGGACTAAATCTTTCAGGGTATTGATTTAATTCATTGAGTATTTCCTCTTTTGTAAAAACAATATTCGTATTTACTATCTGGTATTGATTTTCATTAAATTCAATTCTTTCTCTGATATCATCTTTTAAATAAAATAGATTAATATCTCTCCCAACTGTTTGAATTTTATAATCTTTTTCAATCTCTTTTATAGATTCTTGCAATGTAAAATGAGAAAAATTTTCGGTTAATTCTTTCTTCATTACATCTTTAAACAAATACTTTAAATCAGTATTATCGGGAATTAAAACAACCAATCCATAATCCTGAAACAAAGAATTCACTAATTCAAATGTAGCTTGCTGAATCGATTTTCCTTTTGAGTAACAAGATTTTATATGGGAACTAATTTCTTTTCCAAATTCCTTATCGCTTAATTGATTTTCGATCTCACTCAACATAAAGATCAATTCATCATCTATAGTCATTCTACCAACAGCCCCCCTTTGATGGGTGTTCCATTTATAATCGACTCCATCAATGTGTATACTTCCCAACTCTTGCAAATCTGCATCTTCACTTCCCATGTAATAAACAGGAACAAACGAAAACCCAACAAATTGCTGATTCAATTCTGCTGCTAATTTTATAGCATGAATGATTTTGTATATAAAATAAAGATGGCCAGTAAACAAATTGGGCTGATGTGCCGTACAAATCGTAAACACATTTTCATTTAAGAGACTATCGATATTCCTTGTAACATTTTCTGATGTAATTACTAAATCATATTGCTTTTTTAATTCAGCAACCAGCACTGTTCTGTTTATACCAGATTTAGATTTGATTTGTATTGCTTCCTCAATCCCTTTCAAATCAGGCCTATAAGCATATAAAGACTTCACTTTATTATCATCATTCAAATAATCAAGTACAAGATTTGAAAATAATCCTGTAGATGAATAAGACTGATATGATGTAGTGTACTGCATTTTATTTGTTTCAAAGGTTTAATGTTTAATTCGCTGCGTTTGTTCAAAATTTTCAATACCAAGTTTAGCGCTGTCTATTTTTTGCAAACCTATTAAACCTATTGAACGTTTTAAACCTTTTAAACTTCTCATTCAACAACTTCCCCTTCCAAATCGTAATCAAATGCTTTTGTAATTTTCACATTTACAAATTCACCGATTGCAAGCTTCTTAGTTGAATTAATGATCACCTCATTATCAACTTCAACGCTATCAAATTCCGTTCTTCCCAAATACCTGCCGGATTCTTTTTTATCAACCAACACTTTAAATACCTTACCTACTTTTTGCATATTTTTTTCCAAACTGATATCTTGTTGAACTTCCATAATTTCCTGAGCACGCTCTTCTTTTTCCTCGGCAGAGATATTATCTACTAAATCATGTGCACTTGTTTGCTCTTCATGACTGTAAGTAAAAATCCCCACTCTATCGAATTTCATTTTTTGCAAAAATGTTTTCAACTCTTCTACATCTTCTCTGGTTTCTCCGGGGAATCCTGATATTAATGTCGTTCTCAGACAGATATCCGGTATTCTGCTTCTGATTTCACCAACCAGCTCTTCCATTTCTTCTCTGGTTATTTGACGTTTCATAACCTTGAGCATGTTATTCGAAGCATGTTGTAACGGCATATCAAGATAATTACAAATATTGCTTCTCTCCTTCATCACATCAATAATTTCAAGTGGGAATTTTGATGGATAGGCATAATGTAATCGAATCCATTCCAATCCTTCAACATCCGCTAATGCATTCAATAATTTTGGCAACTCTCTTTTTTTGTAGATGTCTAACCCATAGTAAGTTAATTCCTGCGCAATCAGCATCACCTCCTTTACCCCACGTTGCACCAAACTTTTTGCTTCACTCACAATTGATTCAATCGTTCTGCTCACATGCTGACCTCTCATCAAGGGTATGGCACAAAAAGAACAGGTACGATTACAACCTTCACTAATCTTCATATATGCATAGTGTTGAGGTGTACTTAACAGTCTCTCGCCAATCAACTCTCCTTTATAATCCGCCTCAAATCTTTTAAGTATAAGGGGCAATTCCATGGTGCCAAAATAGGCATCTACTTCAGGTATTTCTTGTTCTAAATTGGATTTATATCTTTCACTTAAACAACCAGTCACAAAAACTTTATCCAGTTTCCCCTTCTTTTTCAGATCCACATTATCCAAAATGGTATTGATACTTTCTTCTTTTGCTTTATCAATAAATCCACAGGTATTGATGATAACAATATTGTGATCCAGCTTTTTATTTTCATGAACTGTATCAATGTCATTCGCTAACAATTGTCCACTTAAAACTTCACTATCCACCATATTTTTACTACAGCCGAGCGTAATGATGTTTACTTTGTCCTTCTTTATTGTTTTTGTCTTCATAATTTGGGCGTAAAGATAGTAAAACGTCGGTTTAAAAGGTTTCATAAGTTTAATAGGTTTAAAACGTTTAGTAGGTTTGGTAAGATCAATAGGTTTGGTACATTTAGCAGATTTAGTAGCTTCAACCTATCAACCAATCTCCAAATTATTTATAGTACTTTCGTTAATCGATTTACAAATGAAACATCACCTCAACATAGCAATTTTAGATTTATATGAAGGATCAGAAAATCAGGGAATGAGATGCCTGTATCAGATCATTGATGAGTTTTCAAAAAACCAAAAAATTCATATCAAAACTGATGTTTTTGATGTAAGGTTGAAAAGTGAATTGCCAGGGTTAGAATATGATGTTTATATTTCAAGCGGAGGCCCAGGAAATCCATTACCAAATAAACTGCACCAATGGGAGCCGCTGTATTTTAAATGGATACAAAACATACTGGATTACAACAATCAAGTAGATAATAAAAACAAAAAACAGGTTTTTTTTATTTGTCATTCTTTCCAATTAGCATGTAGATTTTTCAACATCGCAACAGTAAAGAAAAGAAAGAGCACTTCCTTTGGTGTTTTCCCCGTTCACTTTGTTGATAATAATCCTGATTTAGTTTTTAATGACTTACCCAATCCGTTTTTTGCAGTTGATAACAGGAACTATCAAGCCATTGAACCCAACATAGATGCCATTCATAAAATTGGCGGAACAGTATTGGCGATTGAAAAAGAAAGACCTCATGTAAATTTAGAAAGAGCATTAATGGCCATTCGATTCAATCAGAATATGATTGGAACACAGTTTCATCCCGAAGCTGATGTGATGGGAATGTCGGCATATCTTCAAAAACCAGAAACCAAAGAAATGATTGTTTCAAATCATGGAATTGAAAAATGGGAATCCATGATTGCACATTTAAAGGATGAAGACAAAATTTCCTATACCTACAAAACAATTTTACCTAATTTCTTACATAACTCACTTTTAGTTTCCAATCCACAATTACCGAAGTAATGATCAAACATTTAAGAAATCGATTCAATGCTAACTTTTCTGAAAATCATTACAGAGCATTTCTCAATACTCTTGAACAAAGCTGCGGAATTAAACCGGATTTCAGAATAGCTGAAACGCCCGTCTTTATTAGCAGTTCATTTAAAGAAAAAATGGTTGAAACCTGCGAAAATATTATTGATTTTATTTTAGATGACAACTTTAAAGCCCATACCAATAATAGCATTCCTAATGAATACAATGTACCTGATGAAAATGAAAAACCTGAAATGCTTGTATTTGACTTTGGAATTTGCAAGAACTCAAATAAAGAATTAGAGCCGCAATTGATAGAAATGCAAGGGTTCCCCTCTGTTTATGGTTTACAAGTGATGATGGATAATGTCATGCAAAGCACATATAACTTAACCGGAAACCTAAGCTCTTATCTCAATGGATATAATAAATCAACTTACCTCCAACTTTTAAAAGAAATCATTTTCAGTAACATCAACCCAGAAAATGTAATCCTTCTTGAAATAGAACCTGAAAAACAAAAGACTAAAATTGATTTTTATTGTCTCGAAAAATTATTAGGGATAAAAACTATTTGTCTGAAAGAAATCATTTCAGAAGAGAATGATTTGTATTATTTCAACAACAACCAAAAAATAAAAATCGAAAGAATCTTCAATAGAATTGTATTTGACGATTTGAAAAATTCTGACCTTAGCAAATGTATCGACTTGAAGCAACCCTACAATGTAGAATGGTGCCCTCATCCCAATTGGTTTTACCGTATTAGTAAATACACCTTGCCATTTCTAGATGATCCTCATATTCCTAAAACTTATTTTCTAAACGAAATAACACAGCCTCTTAATTTACAAGAATTTGTTTTAAAGCCTTTGTTCTCTTATGCCGGTATGGGAGTAAAGATTGATGTTAACCAAGAAGATATTGATGCCATATTAGATCCTGAAAACTGGATACTTCAACAAAAAGTAACCTATGCTGATATTATAGAAACCCCTGATGGAAATGCAAAAGCAGAAATACGACTCTTTTATTTTTGGAAAAAAGAATGGAAAAGACCGATTGCAGTTCACAATCTTGCTAGATTAAGTAAAGGGAAAATGATTGGTACAAGATATAATGAAAATGAAACCTGGGTAGGCGGTAGTATTGCATACTTTGAGTAAGGCTGGATAAGTTTGGAAGGTTGAGAAGGTTGGGTAGGTTTGGAATTAAATCAAATGTATTTTTGACTAAATTTAATTGAACCTACAAAACCTCCATAACCTACAAAACAAAAAGAAACTATTGAAACTCTTCAACATCTTCAACCTTTGAAACCTCTTAAACCTCTTAAACTGCTTGAACCTACCTCATCACATTAAACAAATTATATTCAAATCTAATCATTCCTCCTTCTGGATACTTTCTGTACAATTGATTTGAAAGCGTAAATCTGTACCCAAGATCTATTCGCATTTTACTTTTGATTATAAATTGAATTACTGGAGCAATATCCAAATTACTCATTCTGCTAGACAAATTGGTTTGTCCAATCAATTCCGCCATAACATTGATGTTAGTCTGGTTATAACTTATATATTCTTTTGGAATCAACAATTTGCCCAATGAGAAGGTATAATTAACTGCATCTCTACTGTTCTTATCGACAACTTTAAATTTATTGCCATTTGAGTTGTCTTTTGCGTTAACGAATGAAGCACTTGTTGAAATAGCCACCTTGTTGATTAGCTTAGTACTGATAACTCCTATTTCATAACCACTGTTATGCCCGTTAAGATCTATTGAGGTTTGATGCACTTCACTGTTATTAAAAGAAAGCCTACCAAATGCAGCAATCCTAAAATGACTATGAATGTCATCCACACTATAGAATCGATACTTCATATAAACTGCACCACCTTCGGATTTCAAGACAGAATTTCCATAAGACAAAAAAGCTTCTGCATGAAACATGATTTTTCGGCTCAGTCCAATCATAAATTCAGGCATTAAATGCGAATTCAAATCTGATGACTGATCATCTTTCATTATTGATTGAGTAAGTCTTAATCCAATTGAATTTGCAGCCATATTGCTTGCTGGTTCAGTATAGCTGAATAATTCCTGTGCCCGAACAATATTCATGATAAACACACTAATCAATACAGATACAATAATTTTTTTCATTGTGATGCTGAATAAAAAAGGGTACAACCTTCTAGCTGTACCCTTTAAAGTTAAATGGTTACATGATAAATTCTAACGCCTTCTGATTTGACATTTTGCTTACAACATCTTCCCATTACGCCGGTTTGGTAACATTCCATTTTTGTATACTTTGTATTCTTTTTGAATTCCTTTTGCGTTACAAACCCTTTGTCAATCACCCTAATTACAGTTTCGTTGTTAAGTATCCTATCTCCCACATTCATGAAATGAAACATCGTTCCAAACAATTCAACATGTGATTCATCATACACATTCAATTGGTCAAAATTTATATTGGCTTCAAATTTAGCAACAAAGAAACCCGCAGCCTCCACCTTTTTCTTCAACTGATCAAAATTTACTTTTGCTTGAGGTTTGAATGTAATTTCGAATGTTGAGTTTTTGATATTGGCAACAACATTATCAACGTAATCAACGGATTTTAATGCCTTATTTATAGAATTACTACACATGCTACAAGTTAGTCCACTCGCCTGTATCGTAACTTTATTGATTTGAGATTGTGCATTGAAATAAATCAATGACAAAATAAATAAAATTGATTTTCTCATAAGTTATTAATTTTTTGAGTCCTCTTTCTTTGCTGGTTTTCTATCATACTGACAACATCCTGGCAGATTATCATACGTTTCTTGAGTTGCAGTAAAATCCTGTGTATCATAACCCATTTTCACTATGGCTTCCTGAATTTTTGTATTAGTTGTTTTCGAATCGTCATAACTAACTTCTAATTCGTGCTTTTCTGCATCCCATTTGGCTGCTGATGCTCCTGCAATTTTTGCGGCTTTTTCAATTTTCTTTTTACACATGCCGCAACTACCCCAAACATTAATAGTTTCTTTTTTTGAAGTTTGAGCAAAAGTTGTATTTGAAAATAAAATTCCAATTACAATAACGAATAATAATGATAACTTTTTCATGATTTTAAGTTTTAAAATATTTTAAATAAATGAGTATCACATCATTTTGGATGCACAAGAAAACAATAAACAGTTTAAGGGAAATCTATAGCCTGAAAACGCAATTTAAAATATAGATTGGAGGAGAGTTTTTATCGGGAGGATAATCACCGCTCAAAACATTTGATCTATTGCCAGGTATTTGAAAAAAATAAAAGTCTTCGGTTTTAAAAAGTAATGCATCAACATCTAAAGAAGTTGTAATTAAGTAGGGTGATGCATTTTTACACTCTGCTTTTAATTTGTAGAATTTATGCTCATCACTGCAACATCCTCCCTTCTTTTCTGTCATTCCACATTTCTTACACTTTTCGTTTTCAACTTTAAAAAAGTCAACCCCAGCTTTCTCTCCCATACAATAATGTACCTCCATGGCAATACCAGTGGAAGACATCATATAGATTAACGTTAATATGGAAAGGAGTAACTTTTTCACTGACACAAAATTACTGATAATATAAATAAATGCAATCCCATTTCGAAAACAGTTATAGTCATTTGAAACTCCATTAAACACAATAAAGGAATGGCTTTCTTAGTATTATTAGTTCACAAACCACCATTGAATTCCAAATCTTATCATAAATCCTTGAGTGGGGTAAAATGGAGCAGAAAAATTATTATGAGTCCATCCGAAGCCATTTTTAAAACTTGCCGTATTTAAATTTTCCGCTCTTAAATAACCGGCAAAACTTCTTATTCTGAAATGTACAAACAAATTAATGTCAGGAAGATTTTTTATGGTTACTGAATCCTGCAGCGTAAACTGGCTTATCAAAGGAGAATAATTATTGGCTTTATAAGCAGTATAATACCTTGCTTCAATTCCAGTTGAAAGTATCAGATTTTTAAAAAATTTACCTTCATACGCTATCCTGTTCCTTGTGAATAAAAAAGGCACCTTAATCGGAGCTGTTAAATCAGTTTGTTGCAAAGTGATTTCCGACATCCAATTCCATCTCTTAGTTAATTTTATTTTTTTTGAAACACTCAACTGAGTTAAGTTAATCACTTTTGAATATTGTTCACCCTGATAATAATTTTTGAAGTAAGTGTAGTTGGATAACAAATGATTTTTAAAATCAAAATTTAAAAATTGATTGTCAGATTTAATTCCAAAACTAATATTGTTCTCTTTTTTAAACGAATTATTGTTACCTAAATTAAACGCCGATCTGTTATCAAAAATAAAGGATGGAGTACGATTGTTATTTATAAAATAGATACCAACACTACCCCATCTTTTTCCAAAAGTACGGTTCAAGCTGATTTGAGCTGAATAATCGCCCGAATTCAATCCGTTGAGATAATACTCCCCTTTTGCCAATATATCCCATAATTTATTTCTGGTTAAATTACGATACTCCGCATGAATTGATAAATTGTGAAACTGATAATTTACAGAGTCGTGGCCTCCTGAAATGTTTTGAATGGTAGTACCTGCCTGAAAATATTGAGATGTATTTTTTGTGTTAGGGAATTGATATAAACTGAAATCATTATTCATGATTTTCCAACTTTCCTGATATAAAATACTGCTTATAGATGATGCGAAATTCAATTGATACCATTTACTGTATATCGCTGAATCAGCAACATTATCTATGAATTTGTAAGTTTGATTGCTGTAGGTGAAAGTATGTTGAAATCTTAATTTAGAATAAAAGAGGTATTCTAAGGTAGTATCATTAATTTGTATTGAATCTCTTTTGCCTAAGTCATAAGATTGTCTTGCCAATATATTAAAATCACTTTGTTGGTTTCCTGTTGTGATTGTTGTTAAAAAAGGACTGTTTTTATACGCGGATAAACCTCCCAAATTAACAGGTATTGCAAATCTGTTTTTTCTGTAAGGGTCTGAAAGATCATCTTCATTTTGTATGCCTCCATTTTCAGAAGCCCTTATATTATTGCCCAAAAATGAAAACTCAAAACCATAGCGTTTCTTCGTACCTCTGTAATTACCAAACAAACGAAATGAATTATGATTGGTATTTTGAGAAACAAAAAAACCAGGAGCATTAATTAATTTATAATCGAATCCTACATTAAGATTGGCCATTAAATTTTTTGTGACACCTGCTTTCAACATTTGTTCTTTTCCTGACGCCAACTGATAACTTAAAGATGAAAACGCTTTGGAGGTGTTGTAAAATCTGGTGCCTTCCATTGAAAATTTATATATATCAAAAGCATGAGAACCTGGATCGAAACCAATTTTTTTGATCGGATTAAACACCAGTGGAGCTGCAGCTGCCCCATTATTTCCAAGATAAATGTAATTAAAAGGAACAGAAAAATACTTTGTAAAATCATCAACAGAGGAGTCTAATTTGTTTTTATTTACAGAATCAATAAAGCGATAGTTGATACTGATTTTATCTTTTGAGTCATCTCTGTGTTCGAAACCCAATGAATCATTTTTTACGTCTGATGAATTTTTTGTTTGCGAATTTATTGATTGATCATTTGGTGTAAACTTCTCATTTGATTTTTTTAAATCTATAATTGTTTTTTTAAACCTCGGCACCTGAGAAAAAACAGACAAAGCAATAAGAAAAGTAAAAAAGAATAATAAAAATGACTTCATTAAATGGATATTTTAAATAGCGGCAACCAACTCTTTAAAAATGTTTGACAATTTAGGTTCTGCTGATTTTGCAGCTGCCAAAACCTCTTCATGTGAAATACCCATTTCTTGACCATCAATCCACATATCAGTAATTACACTAATTGCAAAACATTTCAATCCCATGTGTATTGCAGCAATCACTTCCTGAACTGTACTCATACCAACTGCATCGCCACCAATTGCTTTAATCATTCGGTATTCTGCTTTGCTTTCAAAAGTAGGGCCAGTAACACATATATAAACCCCTTCCTTTACCTCTATATTTTTTTCTCTGGCAATATTTTTTGCCTTTTTCAAAAGATCATGATGATACGGCTCCATCATATCCGGAAATCGTGGTCCAAATTCATTTTCATTTTTGCCGATAAGCGGGTTGGGTACAAACTGACTTACATGATCGTTAATCAACATCAAATCACCCACTTTAAAAGTAGGATTTACTCCTCCTGCAGCATTGCTCAACAACAATACTTCAATACCCAAGTACTTCATCACTCTGATCGGGAACACTATTTCCTGAGCTGAATAGCCCTCATAATTATGAAATCTGCCCGCCATCGCAACAATTTTTCTTCCTCCCAAATTTCCAAAAATCAATTTACCGCTATGACCTTCAACCGTACTTACAGGAAAATGTGGAATTTGATGATAAGGGAGTTCAAACTCAATATCAATCTCAGTTGTAAAATTACCCAAACCACTCCCTAAAACTATTCCCACTTCAGGCTTAGACGAAAATTTATTTTGAATAAAAGTAACCGCCTCTCTAATTTTTTGAACCATTAACTATTTATTGATAAACTTCAAAATTACGGCAGAAAAGCCAATAGTTGACATTATCACTGAATCAATAAAAACGAAAAAAGCTAGCTTAATAATTTGATTTTTTAAGTATCTTCGCAAAAATTTTTAAACAATGAATCTACACGAATACCAAGCCAAAGAATTACTTAAGAAATTTAATGTGCCCGTTCAGGAAGGTTTTGCTTGCAGCACTTCCAATGAAGCTGAAGAAGCTTACAGACAAATACACACTCAATTTGGGAGCAAATTTGCTGTTGTTAAAGCTCAAATTCATGCTGGTGGTCGTGGAAAAGGTTCAATTGTTGGAAAAGATCAAAGAGGCGTGGCTGTTGGAAAAAGCATGGAAGATGTAGTTAAAATCGCAGATAACATTTTAGGTGGCACGCTTGTAACCATTCAAACCGGACCAGAAGGTAAACTTGTAAATAAAGTATTAGTTGCTCAGGATGTATATTACGAAGGACCTAATCCGGTGAAAGAATTTTATTTAGCAATATTGATGGACAGAAGCAGTTGCAAAAATGTAGTTATGTATAGCACTGAAGGCGGTATGAATATTGAAGATGTAGCTCATGATACCCCTGAAAAAATATTCAAAGAATTTGTTCATCCTGGAGGAAGATTACAAGGATTTCAGGCAAGAAAAATCGCTTTCAATCTTGGATTATCAGGTGAAGCTTTCAAAAACTGTGTAAAATTTGTAACCAACTTATATAATGCATACGTAGAATTAGACTGTGGCATGTTGGAAATCAATCCTCTTTTCAAAACAAGTGATGATAAAATTATTGCGGTGGATTGTAAAATGAACATTGATGACAACGCATTAATGCGCCATGCAGATGTTGCTGCATTAAGAGATTTATCAGAAGAGGACCCAACTGAAGTTGAAGCAAGTAAATTCAACTTGAATTTTGTAAAGCTAGACGGAAATGTAGGATGTATGGTAAATGGTGCTGGCCTTGCAATGGCTACAATGGATATGATAAAACTCAGTGGTGGCGATCCTGCGAACTTCCTTGATGTGGGCGGTACTGCAAATGCTCAAACTGTGGAAGCTGGATTTAGAATCATCATGAAAGACCCTAAAGTAAAAGCAATCTTGATTAATATTTTTGGCGGAATTGTAAGATGTGATCGTGTAGCCCAAGGGGTTATAGATGCTTATAAGAGTATAGGTAACATCGAGATTCCTATTATTGTTCGTTTACAAGGAACTAACGCAGATGTAGCGAAAAAATTAATCGATGAAAGCGGTCTGAAAGTTCAGAGCGCAATTTTATTGAGCGAAGCTGCTGCTTTGGTTAATAAAGCAGTTGCATAAAAGCATCTGTTTTATTTCTCATCTGATAACATCAATAGAAATTTATTTACTGTTAAACTTAATTTTATCAATTGAATTTCAGAGATGCAACAATTGATGATTTGCAAACGATTGTAGATATTTATAATGCTACCATCCCCTCGCGCATAGTTACAGCTGATTTAATTCCAGTAACTGTTGATTCTAAATTAGATTGGTTTAATGAGCATAATCCAGTAACCAGGCCGCTATGGATGGTTGAGAATAAAGACGAGCATATTATTGGCTGGATTAGCTTTCAGAATTTTTACGGCAGACCTGCATATAACGAAACTGCAGAAATCAGTATTTATATTGATGAAAATTTCAGGGGCAACGGCTATGGAAAACAAATGTTGTCTTATGCTATAAAACAATGTCCTCT
>JAIXWH010000132.1 GCA_027484165.1 Chitinophagaceae bacterium
ATGGATATTGAATTGATGGTAAACATCAATCACGAATTGATTAATCGTATTTTGTCTATGAGTTCTTATTGCAAAGTGTTACAGCCATCTTCTTTAAAAAAACAAATTAAAGAAACGCTCTTAAAAACAATAGCGTTGTATAAATAGTTTAAAACTAGTTTGTAATCAAAACGCCATCAGACTGCCATTGTTTTATTTTATCATTCCACTTGTTTATCCAGAAGCCTGGCCATTGAATAAGTTTAAAATGAAATCCGGCTGTTGTTAACTCTTTTGATATATTAGTCCGGTATTGTTTGCAAATATCAACTCCGAATTCTTCCTCAAGAGTTAATGTCATATTATCATTAATATCAAACTTATACTCTGATTCTGGAATCTGACAATAATTGTTTAATTGCCATAATCCATCTTCTAAAATAAAATCAGGATTAGGAATAAAACGAAATGTCTTTCCTCCTATATACACTTCCCAATAAGGGCGTGATCCTTCAAACAATAAAGCATGTGCTTTTAAACTGTGTTCCTGACCAAATGGTCTTTCATTTGTTGCAAAAATTGCTGCTGAAAATTCAGGCATGTAAATTGATTTTAATTGTGAAATAATTAGGCTCTCTTTTGGAGTATTAGCCATTGTTGATACTCCTCTTTTTCTTGTTGAATTTGTTTTTCCTTTTGAGCAGTAGCTATTTTGAGTTGGTCTTGTTTATCTTCTAAAAGCTTTTGTTCCTCTTCGATATATACATGATATTTAATAGGGTTAGTCTCTTTTAATAAATGAGTGTATTCTTCCTGAAACTTGTTTCTCAAAACGAAATAATGCTGACCCTCTGCAGAGCTTAGTTTTTGTTTTTGCATTAATCTATAAAGCAAAAGAAGATCTTTTATATATCCTCTGTTATCCCAACTGGTTGTTTTTATTTTTTTAAAAATAAAATTTGATTGCATTGCTTCTTGTAACATAATGTTTAGTTTTTATTGAACAAACTTAGAGGGGGCAAACCTCAATAGATTGGAGGAGTGAAAAAAAGAAAAGTTTCTTAATCAATGTTCACTTCATACACTCCAGAGTCATTTCTCTCAATATTTATCACCACAAAACCTTCATGGTCATTACAGTTTTCTATTAAACTAAATGAATCCCATTCTTTTGGAATAGGTGGAAATATCAATGTAAATTGCTTTAATTCTCCCGCACTTTTAAAAACATGGATGTTTGGAGCAATGGGTATGTTAACCGCATAGAGCATAGGAATTACCTCGTTTTCATGTACTAAAAATGTTGTTGGATAAATGTTAACCCAACCGCCATTTGTATATTTTCTTTTGGAAACATAGTTACAATGCACAAGTGTTTGCGCTTCTTCTTTGAACTCTTCTTTTAGTTGTTGTAATGTTAGCTGATCGATTTTTACTGAAACAGATTTCGAAGTGTTGTTTTTTGTACTCATATATTTTTGATTTGTTACTTCAAACTTAATTAAGCAGACCTCCATTTTTTTGAGGGCTAGTAATCTTTCTTACACCTCCAATAGTTGGAGGTGTGCCTACCACATCTTTGTATTCTAATTATTAAATACAAATGCACATTATAACTGAACTGTATGAAGTAAACAGTTGTCAACCTGTTTTACAAGAAAATTTCTCCAACAATAAACGTAAGTGGGAGATTACAGACATTCCATCCGAAAAATCGGAGATTAAAGATGGCTTTTATCATATGAAGAATAAATCTGAAACAAAGTGGAATTATTATAAAATAAAAACCTCTTTAAAGCAAGATCAGGATTTTATTTTCGAGGCGTTAATCCAACTTGAAAACAAAGAAGATTCTTGGGGACATTTTGGTTTGGTTTGGGGTTTTGATGAGGACCACCAATTTTTAAACCGCTTTACTTTGTCGGCCGACGGAAGACGAGCGTTGATCATGCACTTTGAAAAAGACCACAAAAGAGTGTTTCATAGATTTCAAAATCGAAAACTATCGACTTTCAATATCAAAAAACCGGTTCATTTCTGTATCATAAAAATGGGCGACTATTTTCATTTTTTGATTAATGAGATAACCGTTTATATGGCTCATGAATCAGTTTTTGCTGCAGAAGGTAATTATGTGGGTTATTACATTGAACCCCGTTTGTCGATAAAGAGTAATTATATCGAAGTGAAGAAGATAAAAGTTCGTCCGATGAAAGTTGCTACTGGATTTAATCAATTAATAACCCACGGTTACTAAATCGATTAGAATCTTTAAAGAGTCTGTTTTTTGTGTTTACAAGCTTGTGCGTTATAAATCCTTACAAGGTTGTAATAAATTCGAATCGGTATTTCACCACAGTACCTTGCATACAAATAAATAAACTATGCAAGCAATCAAAACAAGTCCTCAAACAAAAACCCTCACCTTTTACAAAGAAAATGGCCTATGGTATGCCGACCTTCCACTGTTTCTCGAGCTCGGTCTCGGAACCAAAGCCAATCTACTGATGGTTGATGGTGCTGACACTTTCTTGGATCTTTTATCTAACAACGGAGTAAGAACAACCGTGAGATTCGGAAAGGAACCATTTTCCAACCACAACATTCATCTGAAAAAAATTAAGATTGGGCTTAACCAGGATTTGCTTGATCAAATCGGACACGCCCCTGTAAATCATGGCGCTTACTACAACGTATTAAAGTATCAGAACAAATCCTTCCAACACACCCTATGGCTTTGTCCGGTTGCCGAATTTGTTTTCAATGGTGAGTATCCTGAAAACATTTACCTCAAAAAAATCTAAACCCTGTATTTAAAAAGCCAACCAAAAGATTATTATCAAACAATTAAAAAGTAACATCATGCAAAAACAAAAAACTATCTATCATCTTATTGTAGACAAAAGCGGTTCAATGTGCGATTGTATTGAAAACACAATTACCGGCTTTAATGAACAAGTCGCTAAAATTCAGGAACTAGAAAAAGAATTTTCAGAGCAGGAAATTACCATTGGGTTAACAACATTTAATCACGCTGTAAACCATCACTTTTTTCAAAGTCCAGCACAGCATGTGAGAAAACTGAACACTGACACTTACCGACCTGATGGCTCCACAGCCCTATTGGATGCTATCGGTATGACGTCTGATACTATAGAGAGGGAAATCAAACAATCAATAAACCCGCTGAACACTACCGTTGTAGTTGTTATTTTAACTGACGGTCATGAAAATTCTTCTAAATCATTTAAATTGGAAGATATTAGAAAACAGATTTCGCGTCTTGAAGAAACAGGTAGATGGACATTTACATTCATAGGAGCTACGCTTGATGCTGTTGAGATTGCTGAGTCGATGGCTATAAGAAAAGAGAACAGTATGATGTTTGAAAAGTCAAATATGAGAAACGGTGTTTTTAGCAAATTATCTTCATCGATGGAAAGCTACATGCATAAAAAAAGAAAAGGTGATAATTTGGATAACTTTTTCTAAAACAATTTTTAAATGAAAGTACACTTAATAAAATCTACTGAAGTTGATACCACCTTGTTTTCCAAGGTGGTTGACTTTTTAATGTCTATTCCTGGAACAATTGATTTTGGCTATGATAAAGATGCGGTCATCGATTTTGATGAGGATGAGCTCTATGTTAAAAGAATTGAAGACGGAGAAGAATTTGAAAGAGAGATACATTCGGAATGTGCAATGGTAGAACCCAAATATTCAAAAATTAAATTCCCTTTAGAGAGGCCAACTATAAAATGGGAAAATCTTTTTAAAAAATGTGAACAATATCGAAAAATTAAAAATATTGCCAACAATGAATTTGTGTTGCTATTGACAGACAAGCCCAATAAACAAAACTGGTTTGCGGCATTGGACGAGAATATGCCTTACAATGGTTTTATTCATACTGATGATTGGGATTACTTTATCAACTGCTCTCCTGCTTTTCCTATTGCTTATGAAGTGATTTCGTTGATGCTGCAAAAACACATGTTTGATGGATTGTATGATGTAAGGATCAATGTTCATCAACATCCTATTGGATGCATCAATGACATGTGCATTCAAAAGAAGGACATCATTTTAAAATTAAGAACAGGCGATGTTTGTGTGGATTGTATCAACAAAATTGAGGGAAAAATCAGTATGCCCGATTTGCATCACGCATTAAACATTATGAGTTCGCTAAGAGAAAGAATGCTCTTTGCTCAAAACTTAAAAAGATTTTCACCACTCAGTAAATTAATAATTAACAAAAAGAATAGAATTTTTCTTGCAGATTATGGAAATATTGAAATTAAATTGCGTCCGTTAGAAAAAGCACTGTATTTTTTATTTCTTAAACATCCTGATGGGATTTTTAATAGCAGTTTGAGTGAACACCGGCAAGAGCTTTATGAAATTTATTGCAGTATTTCAACTATGGGAGATTTAATTGAAATGAAGGAAAGGATTGATGATATGGTGAATGTGTTGAGTGGTTCGGGAGTACAAAAAATATCAAGAATTAAAAGAGTTTTTGAAGAGTCGATTGGCGAAGATTTGGCTCAACAGTATTTCATTAAGGGTGAGCATGCGCAAAAGAAAAAAATTGAATTAGACAGAAGCCTGGTTGTTTTCAGTAACGAGTAAAATTAAAAGTAAATGAGTTTAAGAATTTCTATTCCCGACCCTTGCAATCAAAATTGGAATCAAATGCAACCTAACGAAAAGGGTCGTTATTGTAATACCTGTAAGCTAACTGTTGTTGATTTCACAAAAATGTCGAATGAAGAAATCAAAACTTATTTATTGAACAAATCTTATGTGTGTGGAAGATTTGATTGCACACAACTTGAAAAAAGCCATAGGAGCACATTAGAAATATTAAAAGCAAAAAGTAAAAAAATAAAGTTTTTGCCATTGAGATTTCTTGCGATGGCTTTTGTTCTGTTATTAATATTTTTATATGGTTGTGTGGGTGGTAGGAAAACCAAAGAAGTAGATTATCCACGAAAATTAATGGGCGCAGTTGCAATGCCACATGATTATGATAAAAACGATTCTGGTTCGTTTGATTTAAATGATTCTACCAAAAAACATCAGCATCTCTTTTAATTTTATTCTTTATTATTTACAATAAATCTATTTTATACATGAGACTTGTTTTTTTCATTATTTTGATGCTTTTGTTTAAATTAAATACTTATGCTCAATACACCAATATCGACAACAACATCTCTATAAAATTTGAAGGGAAACATACTCCAGCAAAGGAGTTATTAAAAATTGCAGCTAACAAGTCTATTATCTGGATAGAAAGAGTTTATATCGAAAAAGAAGAGGAGTTGTTTGGATTAACTAAATATGTAAACAAACAGAAAGCTGCTATTAATGATGTGTTTGAAAAATATGTAAGAACTATAACTCCTCCACTGACAACTATTTTAGAAGCAGGATCTTATAAGAAAAATGGCGTAAAATATTATTACAAGATTTCAGAAACTCTTTTTAGTGATAAAGTGAAAAGAACCAATGTGATGTACTACGTGATGCCTTATAACTATTCTGAAGTTTTGTACGAATTCAAGATTACCAATCAAACCTTTAATAAAATTGCGGTGATGAATTATTTGGAAAAACTGGTGAATAGCGCGAAAATAAAATAAGTATCCCACGGTGTCCGGACATCCTGATTAGACGATTAGAAGTTATCCTCTTTTACACCCTTATTAATTTCATACTTACTCATATTAAAGGTAATGCTGCCAGTAGTTCTTCCAGAAGCATTTGAATTACTCTTCTTCTTGGAATTAATATCTACTGCTATCATTTTCGGAATTTTGAATTTGGTAAGATCAATGCTGAAATTGATTTTATAAGGAAGTGGATAATTCAAGTTTGCAGCGTAGAAATAAGTTGATGTGATGGTTCCGCTAGACTTTGTAGTAATCTGTGATTTCTCAATACAATTCGAAACCGGGTTTATCCAACACTTCAATAATACTACATCTTGTTCTTTAATAGGCAAAACACTTACTACTTGCGTTCTAATTCCGCTAACATCTTCTGCTCCATTTGAAACGGCAACGTAAGCCGAAGTATCTCTTAACAGGTTATACAACTCAAAAGGATTTTGTTTGGGCAAAAAAGCAACTCCACTCAATTTGACTTTAAACTTGTTGGGTGCTTTGTAAAACACTTTGCCGTTCATCTTTTCCATATTGATTGATGGTATATCAAAATCAATATTCACATTACTCTTGAAATTTTTAACCTGACTGAATTTTTCACTCACGGATTTGATTAATGTATTTGCCTGCTGACCAAAGACAATGTTTACAATAAAAGTCAAAAGTAAAAGAGATGTGATTTTTTTTATCATTGTAAAAAGTCTTTTTTATTGAAATAATAGATTGATGCTCCAAGAAAAACAATAATGTGAACAATTAAAAAACAAGTTGAAGAGATAATTAATTCCCAATCAATCGGATTATCGAAAAAGTTTCTCCAAACTATGGTGTGTGTTGTGAACAAATAAGGTTTAATGGATTCGAATAGCGGAATATCGAAAGTGCCAATGATAGTAAAAAGTATAACCACACTCATTGAAATCACAATCGGCGTAATGGAATTATTAGAAAAAGTGGAAAGCATAAATGCAAAACAATTGATAACAGACAAGGAAAGAAACGCCATGAAAAATGCAAAGAGGAATCGAATTCCCACATCTGCACTTCTGATCACCGTGAGCGCATCACTTTTTAAAACTACCACATCTCCTTTGCCGAATAAAAAGAGAGAAAGAAAATAAGCTAATACGCCAAGCCATATAATCAATGCTAAAGTATAAATTTCAGCTGCTATGAATTTTGAAATTAAAATCTTTGTTCTGGATACCGGTTTTGTCAATAATGATCTGATTGTACCCGACTGCACTTCGCCTGAAACAATATCTCCCGAAACCAATGCCACCATTAGCGGCATCTGAACAATTAAAGTTTGAAGGATAATAAAACAAACCATGTTTCCATTAAACTCCATGCCTTCAATCTCAAAAGATTGGGATAAGGATTGGGTTAAAAAATCCCAATAATTTTTTCCATCAGTATATAGTGCCAGTTGAATTAATAAAACAATTGTAGTGATGGCAATAAATCCAATATAAGTCCTCGGCTTCGACCAGTATTTTACACACTCAATCTTAACTATGGAATACAGGCTGTTCATTTTCATATGTTAGTTTTAAAAAATAATCTTCCAGTTTATTTCGGGTGGTAAAATTGTATATGTTTATTCCATTGTTCACCAACTCTCGATGCAAAACATTCAAATCCGATTTTTGCATCTTTACAGAAAAGCTTTTTGAGTCAATAATTTTTGATGGTAATTGTGGAAATACTTTTGATATGATTTCCACAACACTATTGCTATCGTCTACTTCCACTTCAACAACAACTTCATTTCCTGAAAGTAATTCGTTTGTTTTTCCCTGTATTACATTTTTACCTTTATGAATAATCACCATGCTGTCGGCGATTAACTCAATTTCACTGAGTATATGCGAAGAGAGAATAATTGTTTTTTTCCACTCGTTTTTTAAACGAAGGATTAAGTTTCTTAAATCAATGATTCCTTGAGGATCCAAACCGTTTGCAGGTTCATCTAAAATAATTAAAGAAGGATTATGGATTAATGTGTTCGCAATTCCTAAGCGTTGCTTCATTCCCTGCGAAAATGTTTTTACTTGTTGATGCTCTCTTCCTTTTAATCCTACTAGCTCAAAAACAAAATCTATTTCTTTTTGTGTGGGTATATATCCAGATAGCTTTGATGATAATACTAAATTCTTATGTGCAGATAAATAATTGTAATGATCCGATTTCTCAATCAGACATCCTATCTTTCCAAGAATATAGTTTCTGTCAGTGGATATATTTTTACCAAAAAACTGAATTTGTCCGCTATCAGGTTTAATCAAACTTAGCATACATCTCATGGTTGTTGATTTACCTGCACCATTCAATCCAAGCATTCCAAAAACCTCGCCCTCATTTACTTGCATGCTCAAATTATCAACTGCAGTAAATTGCCCGAATGTTTTTACAAGATTTGATATTTCAACCATTTGATTTATTGTTAGAAATTATGATGGGATTGTTTTTAAAGGTTGGTCTGGCTTTGCGTATCCAAAACGATTGCAAACTTTTGTTTTATAATAAGCGTCAACTCCATTGCTGCAAACACTTCCCGCTTCGTCTAGTTTAATAAATCCATCCTCACCAATAATCGAACTCGGAAGGTGTACGGATATTACTTTTCCTATTACCAAAAAGGTGTCATTAAGTGTAATAGGAATTATGCTTTCAAGACTCAATGCGTATTTAACAATGCTTTCTTTTACAAAAGGAGCGCGAAATTCGTTGATATATTCTGGAGTTAAACCAACTGAATCAAACTCGCTTATCTCTTCGGCGTATTTTGCACTTGTTTGATGTGCCTTATCTATAAAATTTTCCTGAATGTGGTTCATCGTATAAACACCTGTGGATTCTATATTTGATAAGGTGTGTGGAGCTGCCTTTAAAGGTCGGTTAATATATCCAATCAGTGCAGGGTCGGAGCCGATATGAACCACGCTGCTAAAAATGCCCAAATTAGTTTGGTTGTTTTTATTTGCTGTGCCAATTAGTCCAACAGATTTAAAACCTGTTAAACTGTTGATGAAGTTTGCTCTGTAAAATCGCTCCCACTCTTTTATTTCAGAAATATCTATAGATTTCATTTCAACTTTGATTGTTGTGCTTTAAAACAATTTTTAAGTCATTTTGTTTAACGAGAACAGATAAATTGATATGACCAGAAAAAAACCATGGAACAGAGTTAATCTTCCTGTTTACAGTTGTAGTTCAAAATCAGAACACAACCACAACATGCATATGATTACTTATGTTACCGCAATAAGCATGAATCCAAAAAGATTCATTTGCGGAATCTATTACAATACTCAAACATTGTCAAATATTGAAGCAAGCGGTGAGTTTGTTTTACAAGTGCTTTCCGACCAACAATATAAGCTTGTGGATTTGCTTGGAAGAAAGTCGGGAAAAACAACAGATAAAATACGCATACTGAATAAAAGGAAAGAGCTAACAACTTGGAAAGATTTTAATGTATTGATTAATTGTTTAGCTGTTATGCACTTAAAGGTTTTGCAAGGTTTCGACGCAGGAGATCATAAATGTTTTTTATGCGAATTGGTTTCGTACAAAAATTTAAATGATGGCAATGCGCTCAGTTTAGATGATTTACGTAAAAGAAAACTCATCAGAATTTAAGTTATTTAAATCAAATGAAAGGTCAGCAAAAAGAAAGGGTGAGATATGATCTCACCCTCCAAAGTGAATGAAACAGTTTACAATCTTTTAAAATCTTACCCTGTTTCAGCCTATTTCATAACCAAAAATGTCCTGACCAATTAAGCAGTTTTTATTCCGCTTTTTGAATAATAGTTTACTACCTTTTAAAATAGTTATTTCTACATTCTTCCTTAGCCGACCTCTTCTGATTAAAGTTTTATGAAGGTAATATCGATTCGGTTTTGAAAAAATGACTTTAGGCATATAATAACATGATTAACTCTTTATTACCTTTGCCTGCTCATGGGACAAAAAAAACTTATTAGATTCGCGGCAATTAAAACCTTTTCAAACGTTTTAGAATATCCTGTAGATATTGCTGGGGCATGGAATAGTAAATTCGAAAACAACAATCCCATTGTTTTAGAGCTTGCTTGTGGAAGAGGTGAATATACAGTTGGATTAGCAGAATTTTATAAAGAGCAGAATTTTATTGGTGTTGATATAAAAGGAAACCGGATGTATATCGGTGCAAAAAAAGCTTTATCTGATGGATTAACAAATGCAATGTTTCTTCGCTCACAAATTGAAAATATTACTGATTCTTTTTCAACAGATGAGGTTGATGAAATTTGGATTACTTTTCCGGATCCTCAATTGCGAACTTCAAGAGCAAAAAAAAGGTTAACTCACCCCAGATTTTTACGGCTCTATCAAAAAGTATTGAAAAGAGAAGGAATAATACATCTAAAAACAGACTCTCCTGCATTATATCAATTTACGCTTCAGGTTATTAATATGTACGGATTGAATCTAATTGAATCTTGTGATGATGTTTATGGTCAATCTGAGATTAATCCTGCTTTAAAAATTAAAACCTTTTATGAAGGTTTGGATATAGCCGGTAGTAACAAGATTTTCTATTTAAAATTCTCTCTTCCTGAGGAGATCAAGAATTTAGATGATGAACTTCAACAATTATTGAAAGAAACAGAACATTCTGACTAATTAATTTGTATTTAAATTATGAATAACGAATTAAAGGAGGGTGTAGATTATTATTTTAACGAACAGGGTTTTGTTGTATTAACAGAGAAATATCATTTAGACAAGGGGTTTTGTTGTGGAAATGGATGTAAACATTGTCCTTACGAATATGAGGCTGTGCCTGAACCCACTCGTTCCGAATTAATAGAGAAGAAAAAATAATTATGCCAATCGAAAAGAAAGAGTACAGTTTTTTTGAAGATGTATTTGAAGTGGTGATGAAAATCCCAAAAGGTAGAGTTACCTCTTATGGTGCTATTGCTAATTATCTTGGAACGAAAATGAGTGCCAGAATGGTGGGTTGGGCAATGAATGCCTCGCATTCTTCAGGATTAAATGTTCCTGCTCAAAGGGTTGTAAATAGAAATGGTATGCTTACTGGGAAACATCATTTCGCAACACCTACACAAATGGAAAGCTTGTTAAAAAAAGAGGGCGTGAAAGTGGAAAAGGATTGTGTTGTTAATTTTAAAAATGTCTTCTGGGACCCCTCAAAAGAATTAAGTTTGTAAAAATCTCTTTAAGTTTATTTGCTTTCTTTACAATCACAACTCGTTGTTTATGTCTGAAAAATATTTTCGTGGAAAAATTGTCTTTATAAATAATGATAAAGAGAAAGCAACGATTGAATACACAAATAACAATAAAGTAAAAACGATTACTGCTATTGTTAACGAAAAGCAACAGGAAAAGTATATTCAAAAGAATTTAATTAAAAAGCCTCATCGCTTTTTAGTTGGAGATCACGTTAAGTTTGTAATAAAAAAATCGAGTACAAATGTTTTTTTTGCCGACCATATTC
Organism: Chitinophagaceae bacterium; assembly: GCA_027484165.1. Classification (GTDB taxonomy): domain Bacteria; phylum Bacteroidota; class Bacteroidia; order Chitinophagales; family Chitinophagaceae; genus Ferruginibacter. The sequence goes on from JAIXWH010000132.1 coordinate 11,173, forward strand.
AATATGAGTATAACAATGCGTTGGAAGTACTTATCAACAAGGCGAAGGTCCAAAACAAATTTTTAGGCTACGTTAAAGTAGTAGATGAAAAATACTTCATAAAAGAAATCGACAGTTATCTTTTCTTTCCTTTGATCGTTTCGAAGTTTGAACACGCTCCTGTTACAAATGAAAAAGAAAAGCCAGTTAGCTTTAAGCTGATTAATATTGAGAAGCCGGAGAAATTAAGCGCAGAGCTTTATAATCACAACTATTTAGATGGATTTTTAATTGCTGTTAAGCAACACAAAAAAGAAGATGTTGTTAATGCTACAGTAACTAAAATTACTCCTTATGGAATATTTGTTACACTTAACGAAAGTGCTCTAGACTGCAAATTGAGTATCAACGATGTTTTAGCTGAAAAGTTAAAATCAGAAATAATTAAAGTTGGATGCGCACTATCTGTAAAAATTATACACTTAACAACAGATCGCATCATCATAGAATATGTAGATGAAAATATTCCTTCTTAGTTGTATAACTATCCTACATAATAAGGACTTATCATCAAATATACAATCACGCCAGTCACTGCAACATAAAACCAAATTGGCCAGGTAATTCTAGTTAATTTTTTGTGTTGATCATACTCTCCAATCAATGCGCGATAAGCTGTAAATAAAATAAAGGGCAATATAATTCCTGCTAGTGGAATATGAGTGAACAGAATGATATAGTAGATTGTTTTGATTGTACCCTCTCCTCCAAACTTTGTTTCAGCCGTAAACAAATGATGTGCGATATAGCTTAATAAAAACAATACAGACAAAATAATTGCGAGCATCATAATTTTTTTGTGTGCCTCATACTTTTTTTGTTTTGCTGTAAACAATCCCGCAACCAACAAAAGGGCAACCAAAGAGTTAATCATAGCACTCACGGTTGCAAAAACATGAGGACTGAATGTTAAATCAATCTCTAATTTTACTTTGTTCAGTATAACCACTGCGGCAAACACAATTATTGAAACCGAATAAATAATCGCTTTTGCTTTGCTGTCGTTTTTCTTAAATAATGGTGTTAGCATTTGTTTTATTTTTATTTCTTTTCAAAAAAGTCATTACAAATATCGTCAATCCTATCCCAATAAAGATAACTGGTAAATAAGGAATAAACTCTCTAAATATTGAGGGACTGGTTTTGTCTCTTTCCAACATCAAGGTTGGGATATCTGATGCCAATTGTGCTTGTTTGATAGTATCAAACCCATTGTACCATCCTCTTACAATTCTGTTCGTATCTAAAAGGAAAAAGTTTTCTGTGTGAATAAATGCAGTGTCCACACCGCTGTCGGCAATGCTTGCTTTCATTTCTTGAAGCGCAAAATCATAAATTTCTTTTTTATCACCTGTCACAAACCACCAGGTATCATGATTGACGTCGAATTTATCAGCGAATTTTCTTAATTGTGATACACTATCATGTTCAGGATCTACACTAATGCTCAAAAACTGAACAATATCGGGGTTTTTATCAAATGAGCTTTGCAGTTTTTTCATTGCTCTTGCCATTCCGGGACAAATAGAAGGACAGTGAGAAAAGAAAAAATCTACCACAATAATTTTTCCATGTAAATCATCTAAGCTGACTTTTTCACCAAGTTGATTTGTGAACGAAATATTTTTTACTTTATGCCATAAGGTATCGGTAACATATTTGCCTCTCTTGTTTTTTACAGTTACGCTGTCATAAAAATAGCGTTGTGGCATATGTACGGCATCTTTACTGTAATGCTTCACCATCCAATATCCTATGAGAGGAAGAAGTATAGCCAATAAGAGTGAAAGTGAGGCGTTTTTATTCAAGGTGTTTTTCTTTATGTATTATAACAAATAATTCAATCTCTTGTTTATTAAAAAAAAACATCGTTTACTTTTGATAAACGATGGGTTATAAACTTTAATCTGATTTTATTTTACTTATGTTTTGATTCTGGCTGAACTTGTTCTGTTTGGTCTACTCTGCTTCCACCACGAGTGTTACGCAAATTTTTCCAGCTACTTCCATCTGCAAGAAATGCAATGATGAACCATACAAACAAAACCAGAGGAACAACAATCGTCATGATGAAATTTCTGATTTCATCACCTAAGTGCATAAATACAGAAACGATATAGTATGCTTTTGCTAAAGTCAATATTGCTATTGCTACTTTTGTTGATAGAACAGCTGCATAACCCAATTCTGCTTGTTTAGCATACAAAAAATATCCTAGTCCTAATTCGATGATAGTTAAAATTGAAAGCACCCAAAATATTTTCCATATTTTTCCTGTACCACCCGAATGATCTGGGTGAAATGTTACTTCGGGATAATCGTTAAATTGTTGAGACATAAATATTTTAATTTATTCAGTTTTTAATTTTTATACAAGATAGAAACATAAGAATACAAACACCCAAACTAAATCTACAAAGTGCCAGTATAGTCCTGCTTTTTCTATCATTTCATAATGACCTCTTTGATCAAAGTGGCCCAATTTAGTTTTGATATACATTACTACATTAATTACGACTCCACTAAATACGTGAAACCCGTGGAATCCTGTAATTCCAAAGAAGTATCCGCCAAATGCGATAGGTCCTGGTGTTGCTACTTCCTGTCCATTAAACATAACCTCTGGTCCCCAAGGGTTTTTAGTAACTGTAGTTCCCCAGTGTTCAATATGTCCGTTTACCAATACTGCGTGGTCGCCTGTTATTAAGTGTGTCCATTCCCATGCCTGGCAGCTTAAAAAAGCAATACCTCCTAAAATGGTTAGTATCATATATTTTTCCACTCCCTTACGATTCATTTTGTGTCCTTCATGAACAGCTAACACCATAGTTACCGAACTGAAAATCAAAATAAAGGTCATTAAACTCACGAACGCTAATGGAAGATTAGCGTGACCTGCAAATGGAAATGCATTAAATACATGGTTTGGATCAGCCCAATGGTTAACACTGAAACGAATGGTACCATAGCTGATCAGAAATGCTCCGAAAGTAAATGCATCACTCATCAAAAAGTACCACATCATTACTTTACCATAATTTACGTTGAATGGACTTTTACCTCCACTCCACCATTTTGTTCCTGCAGGAATTGTTGTTGCTCCCATAATTACTCAGAATTAAATTTTATTCGAATTCAAAATTTAAAAATCAAAATTCAAAAATGAATTGTGATAGGTTAATAGTGAATTTTTCTATTTTTTACTTTTTAATTTTTTATTATTATCTAATCATCACCAAAAAAATCAACAAATAAACCCAAAGAATATCTACAAAATGCCAATATGTACAAATCAACTCAACTGGCACTACGCTGTAGTTTCTAGTTTTGGTACTGAATGCTTTTAACGACATCACGATTAGAGCTAAAACACCGCCAATTACGTGTAACGCGTGTAATCCAACAATAACATACAAGAAAGAAAAAGAAACTCCAGCTTGTAATGTCATTCCTGAATTCCAAAAACTTTTAAACCCGAAATACTGTGTCACAAAAAAAAGAGCTCCTAATATTAATGTGGTTAGCATTAACATTCTGTATTTTTTCATTTCTCTTTCCTTAAAATATTTAAGAGAAAGATGTAATGTTAAACTACTGATTAAAATCAAAATTGTGCTATACCAAAATGCAATTGGAATATCAAAGGTTTGCCAGTTCGCCTGATTACGCTTTACTATGTATGCGCTCGTTAACCCTGCAAACATCATTACGATGCTCCCAATTCCCACCCACAAAGTAAACTTGTGTGGATGAATTTTATTTTTTGGTTTGATTACCTCTGTTTCCATACCTCAATATTTTGATTATCAAACTTATGTTTGTCGCTTTTATAAACTTTATTTGCGAATAAACTTAAAAAAACGATCATTAAATAAAAATAAGAACTGAACATTACTCTTCTTGCTGATGTTACATCCATTCGTATAAACAGAAGTACACTTACAAAAAGCATAAATAAGTTACATCCCAAAACAATCCACATACTAACGATACCGCTTATCTGATAAATATAAGGAAGTAATCCTACGGGTATCATTAAAGCGCTATACATGATTGTTTGTATAGCAGTGAACTTTGTTGGTCCCTTATCACTTGGCAAAAGTTTGAAACCTGCTGCGCTGTAATCTTTGTGTGCTACCCATGCAATTGCCCAAAAATGCGGGAATTGCCATAGAAACTGTATCGCAAATAAAATCCAGCCGCCAATCCAGTTATTTGCATTTCCTTCGCCAAAGCTTGCAACCCAACCGATCAAACAAGGTAATGCTCCAGGAATAGCTCCAACTAAAACTGCAATAGAGTTTATTTTTTTTAGTGGCGTATATACAAAACCGTATAAAACCAAACTAATCAAACTCAACCACATGGCTTCTTTGCTGAAAGTATACATGATCAACAAACCAACACCTCCCGAAACTGCAGCGAATATCCATGCTTCTTGAGCCGTCATTCTGCCGCTTGCAACCGGGCGATTAGATGTTCGTTTCATCATTGCATCAGTGTCTTTTTCAAGAATCTGATTAATGGTGTTTGCTGAACCTGTAACTAATAATCCACCAACAAAAAGTAAAAGAACTTGTATCAGATCAAAACTGATATTTGGCGCAAGTAAGTAACTAATTACCGTACTAAATACCACCATAAAACTTAAAGTGAATTTGATTAAAGAAAAATAATCCTTCACTTTACTTGCCAATACAAACGATGTTGAATTGGATATGGGGTTTTTATCTTGCACTTTTTATATTAATGTTTGCTCTCATCCGCACCAACTGGTACATCTTGCGGAATAAAATCTTTTCCGTCTTTTGCGTAATCATATGGCCAGCGATGTACTTCTGGAAGTTCTCCAGGCCAGTTACCGTGTTCAGGTCTGATTGGCGTTGTCCACTCTAATGTATTTGCTTCCCAAGGATTTTGAGTTGTAACTTTTCTTCCTTTCCAGATACTGTAAAAGAAGTTGATTACAAATAATATTTGAACAGCAAAAACAACTAAAGCTATGATACTAATGAATTGATTTAATCCTCCAAACATTTTAAAGGATTCCCAATTTGAAAAATCATAATAACGGCGAGGCATACCTGCTAAACCTTCGTAGTGCATTGGCCAGAAAATTAAATATGCGCCAATGATGGTTACCCAAAAATGGATATACGCAAGCGTGTTATTTAAATAACGACCAAACATTTTAGGATACCAATGATAAACGCCTGCAAACATTCCAAAGAACGATGCAACACCCATTACAATGTGGAAGTGAGCGATTACAAAGTAGGTATCATGAAGGTGAATATCAAGTGCAGAGTTTCCTAAGAAAATTCCGGTTAATCCTCCACTGATAAATAAGCTTACAAATCCAATTGCAAACAACATGCCTGGAGTAAATCTGATACTTCCTTTCCATAAAGTAGTAAGCCAGTTAAACACTTTAATTGCAGATGGAACAGCAATCAGCAATGTAAGCAACACGAAAACTGATCCCAAGAAAGGATTTAGTCCAGTTACAAACATGTGATGCGCCCATACCAAGAAAGCAAGTATTGTGATGGCGAATAAAGATCCCACCATCGCCATGTATCCAAAAATTGGCTTACGGCTGTTTACTGATAATATTTCAGATGACATTCCCATTGCTGGCAACAAGATAATGTATACCTCTGGGTGACCTAGGAACCAAAATAAATGTTGGAATAAAATTGCGCTACCTCCCTCGTTTGGTAAAATTTTTCCTGCAACTACTATGTCACTCAAGAAGAAGCTTGTTCCTAAATTTCTATCAAACAATAACAAAATAGCACCAGACAATAATACAGGGAAAGACAATACACCTAAAACCGCAGTGAAGAATAATGCCCAAATAGTAAGAGGCATTCTTGTCATGCTCATTCCTTTAGTACGCATGTTTAATATTGTTGTGATATAATTCAATCCTCCTAATAAAGAAGATACAATAAACAGTGCCATACTCACCAACCACAAATCCATTCCAATTTTACTTCCTGAAGATGCTTCACCAAGTGCACTCAATGGTGGATAGATTGTCCAGCCTCCGCTCGCGGGACCGGTTTGAACAAACAAAGATGACATCATTACAATAGATGCTAAAAAGAAAAACCAATAGCTTAACATATTTAACATTGGCGATGCCATATCTCTTGCTCCAATTTGAAGAGGGATTAAAAAATTGGCAAAAGTACCGCTCAAGCCTGCTGTTAATACAAAGAATACCAATATGGTACCGTGCATGGTAACCAAAGCATAATAGAATTCGGGTTGTATTTTTCCACCTTTAGCCCAATGACCTAACAAGTCTTCAAGCCATGGATACGTAGCATTAGGATCAGCTAGCTGTAGTCGAAAAATTACTGAAAACAAACCACCGATGATTGCCCATATTATTCCAGTTACAAGGAACTGTTTCGCAATGGTTTTATGGTCTTGACTAAACACATACTTAGTGATAAAGGTTTCCTGATGGTGATGGTCATGATGTGCATCTCCATGTGCTTCGTAATGTGTTGTTTCGTGTAAAGTAGCTGTACTCATAGTGTATAAATATTATGAATGTTTTTATGGTTGTTGTGGGGTTACCTGAGCAATTGGTTTCGCTGTTGCTGAGCTATCGCTAACGGGAGCGGCTAGTTGCTTAGATGGGTCTTTGTCTGGAAACAAAGTAAAGTATTCTGGTTTTTGCGACGCTAACCATTTGTTGTAGTCAGCTTCACTTTCTACAACAATAACACCTCTCATAGAAAAGTGTCCTTTACCGCACATTTGATCGCAACTGATTTCGTAAACAAAATTCGGATTGCCTGATCTTTTTTTCATTTCCTCTGTAGTATACTTTGGAGTAAACCACATTGTAGTTGGAATTCCTGGAACAGCATCCATTTTCATTCTAAAGTGTGATAAACCTACATCATGAATAACATCCATTGCGTTGATTACCAATTTAACTGGTTTGCCAACTGGTAAATGCATTTCTGTTGTATGTAAGTCATCCCAGCTTTCAGGATCTTCAAAGTCAACTGCAAGCGTGTTTCCCGAAGGTTGATTATATAGTTTGTAGTTTTTCTTTCCAAGTTTTCCATCCACTCCAGGATAACGCATATCCCAAGCAAATTGATGTCCTGTAATTTCAACCACTACTGATTCTTTAGGGGCGTCACCCGTGAACTTGAACCAGTTTTTTAAACCGAACACAACCAATATAGTTAAGAAAATTGCTGGCACTGTGGTCCACAATAATTCTAATTTGGTATTGTGAGGAAAATAAAAAGCTTTTCTTTTATCGCTTTCCTGATACTTGAATGCAAACCAAAATAATAAGATTTGAGTGATTACAAAAACAACACCCGTAACACCGATTGTTATATATAACATTAAATCAACTTGCTCTCCTTCTACTGATGCCGATCCTTGAGGAAATAATGTTTTTCCGAAATACAATTCATTGCAATACCATGCGCCATACATTCCAAGGATTAAAAACAAAATCAATAAAAATCCATTGATTCTATTATTTTGTTTGCGAGATTTCTCTTCTCCTTTCAATACACTTACATATTCGCTTGCCTTAGCAATTTGAAAAATCACAACAAAAATCATTACTACGATGGCAATAATATAAAACATGTTCATTTGTAAAAATTTTTTTCTTTTATAAAGTCTGTTATGGACTTCTAAAAATTATTTTTTATAAACTTATTTATTTAAACACACGATTAAGTGTGGTGAATAATACTTTCTTTTAAGAAAGGATGATTCTTAGCTGTTAATGGATGACTTGTTAAATATCTTCCAACGCCCCACATTATAATACCGATAAATAACGCCGCGATTCCAAATTCAAACGGCATCATTTCTGCATGTTCTTTCATTGTACCAGGCATTACCATTTGATAGAAATCAATCCAATGTCCAAAGATGATTAATACTGCCATCACGGTAACCATTGTCCAGTTACGCTTAATTCCTCTTTTCATTAATATTAATAAAGGACACAAGAAATTCAGAATGAGATTTAAGAAAAACAATCCTTTGTATGGACCAGGTTTTCCTGCGGTGCCAATTCTTTCAATAAAGTACTTGGTTTCTTCTGGTTGATTACTATACCAAATCAACATGTATTGAGAGAACCATAAGTATGTCCAGAACACAGAAAAGGCAAACATAAACTTACCAACGTCATGTAAATGCTCTTCAGTAACATATTCCAATTGACCTCTGTTTTTTAAGAAGATTACAAACAAAGCTACTAACGACATACCAGAAACGAAGGTACTTGCAAAAGTGTACCAGCTATACATGGTGCTGTACCAATGAGCATCGATACTCATTAACCACAACCAAGGAATAGTTGATGCAACTGACAAACCAAAAAACACAGCATATAAAGAAGCCCAAACTGTATTTTTCCATATCCATTTTTTACCAGTTTCATAATCCATTGTTCCACCGTTGTCGGTTTCTAAACTCATGCTTCTCATTTTTTTACCCAACAACCACCACATTAAGATTGCAATTGCAGACCATATAGTATAGAATTTAGGATTTAAGAATCCGCTTTTACCGTTTAATATTGGATCATGCTTAACAGCTTCGTTATCTAACCAATGGTAGATGTCTGTTCTGTCTCCCCATATTATTGCCATAAGAACAAGAAAGGTTATGATTCCTAAATAAGGAACCACGCTTGAAATCGCTTCCGGAACTCTTCTTAAAGCAACTTGCCATCCGCCCATTGCCATGGTTGTTACACAAATAAAGAACATAGAAGCATTAACTACCAGTAACCAATACACGCTGTTTTGTAACAATACAGCCCAAAATCTTGTGCTACCATGATTACCACCACCATGAGCAGCGTGCTCAAATGGATGCAACATAATAAACCCGTACAACAAGGCTAATACTCCTACTCCAATCAATCCCCATGTCCATTTTTTGTAACTGCCTGGTAATTCAAATTGATTATTCATCTATGTAAACTTTATTTTTAAAAATCTTTGTGTTGAATGTTATTTTAATGCCTTTTTTATTTTGTTTTAACGCTGTCCGTTGCCATTGTTGCTGCTGCAGGTTTTGGCTGGAGTGTGCGTATATATTTAACAATCATCCAACGTTGTTTTCTGTCTAGCTGTGATGCATAACTACCCATGTTGTTCTTTCCATAAGTTAAAGAATGAAACATCGTTCCGTCAGCCATTTTAACATAACTGTCCAATGTCAAATTTGCTACCCCACCAATTTTTCCTGATGTTGATAATGGACCATTTCCTGCACCTTTCTCTCCATGACAAATAGCACAATTGATATTATATAATCTTCCCGCTTCTTTCATTTCTGGTTCTGTCATATCAGCTATAGGATTTACAACAGATGCACTCATTTTATATCCATTAGAATCATTGGGTAAATGATAAGGAAACATTTCTCCTCTTTTTATTGTACCAGAAACAGGATTGTTATCGTAGTATATCTTGCTTCCTCCTCTCATTGAAGGATCACTTGTAAATTTCGATGAGTCTCTTTCTGCATAAGTTTCGTATGAGCGACTATAAGCCATATCGGGCATATAGATTTTTCCTGGTTCACGCTTACTATCACAACTAAAAAATGCAATGCTCATTGCTAGTAGAACTATCGTAAATGTTGCAACTTTTTTCATACTTATAATCATTTCACCCCTACGGGGTTGGGTTATTTCCTTTTATAATCATTTCACCCCTACGGGGTTGGGTTATTAATATCCTTTTTCTTCTCTGTACAATTTTTGTTCTCTGTCGTATCTTCCAATCCACCATCCTGTTTCTGCATGTTGGATGTTTATTTCTTTTGCTCCAGCTTTTTCTAAAAACGTTTGTACTTCTGCGTCATTTGTTTTGTCTGTACACTCAATAGCCATTACAAACAAATCATCAGTAGCTCTTGCGTGGAAGTGATGCTTCTTTACAAATGGCGACAATTGACATAAGTAGCAAAAGGTTAGCACCATGCCAACTGCCGAAAACAAAACCGTTAATTCGAATGTAATCGGAATCCATGCAGGCAAGGCGAAATGAGGTTTACCTCCAATATTTAAAGGCCAATCTTTTGTAAACACCCAACTCATGAAGCTAAGCGCTGTTGTGGTTCCAGTGATTGCATAGATGAAGCCGGCAGTATGTAAACTTGTTTCTCTTAATCCCATGGCATGATCTAAACCATGTACAGGAAACGGCGTATACACATCATGGATTTTATATCCTGCTTTGCGTACATTCTTCACCGCCGGAAACAAAACTGCTTCATCATCAAATGAACCAACTACAAATTTTTTAATTCCTCCAGCCATATAATTTATTGTTTCTTTTTTTATTAATGAGCGTGTTCTACTTCTTCAACATAAAACTTCTCAGCATCTGATTTTTCTATGTCGGTCATTTTTGCTTTATAGCTTTCGCCTGATGTTTTTAAGATTGATTTTATCTCTGCTACTGCAATTACAGGGAAATATTTAGCAAATAAGAAGAAGCAAGTAAAGAACAATCCGAATGTTCCTAAATAGAATCCGATTTCCCAAATTGAAGGACTGTAGTAAGTACTCCAACTTGATGGTAAGAAATCACGATAAATTGAAGTAACGATAATTACAAAACGCTCGTACCACATACCAATATTCACAACGATACTCATAAAGAAAGTCACAGTAATATTTCTTCTCAATTTTCTGCTCCAGAATAACTGAGGTGAAACCACATTACAGAACATCATTAACCAATATGACCATCCATAAGGACTGAAAAGATTAGCTCTGTTTTGAGAGAATGCATACCACTCATATGGATTTTGTCCGTACCAAGCGATGAATAATTCCGTTAAATATGCACAACCCACGATACTTCCGGTTAATACAATAACCTTGTTCATCGCTTCGATGTGACCTAATGTGATATAATCTTGTAATCCCATTACTTTTCTAACCACAATCAAAAGTGTTTGCACCATTGCAAATCCACTGAAGATCGCACCCGCTACGAAATAAGGAGGGAAGATAGTAGTATGCCAACCTGGAACTACTGATGTTGCGAAGTCGAAAGATACAATTGTATGTACTGAAAGTACAAGCGGTGTACTTAATCCTGCCAATACCAATGATAATGATTCATGACGTTGCCAGTGTTTGGTGCTTCCTGTCCAACCAAATGAAGCAACACCATACATCATCTTACGGAATTTTGTTTTTGCTCTGTCTCTTACCGTTGCCATATCAGGTAACAATCCTGAGTACCAGAATAATAATGATACGGTGAAGTATGTTGAGATTGCGAATACGTCCCATAATAGAGGAGAGTTAAAGTTAACCCATAACGGACCGCGTGTGTTAGGATAAGGCAATACGAAAAAGGCCATCCAAACACGACCCATATGCCAAATAGGAAACTGTCCTGCACACATTACCGCAAAAATCGTCATCGCTTCTGCAGCTCTGTTCACACCAGTTCTCCAACCCTGACGGAACAACAACAAGATTGCAGAGATTAGCGTTCCTGCGTGACCGATACCTACCCACCAAACGAAGTTGGTGATATCCCAGCCCCATCCAATTGTTTTATTCAAGTTCCATTGACCGATACCGTAAGTAACCTCTCTGTAAACGCTGTAAGCTCCGAAAAGCAATAAACCAACGCTGATGTAGAAACCAACATACCAAAGTTTGCTTGGCTTCATCTCAATAGGACTAATGATATCTTCAGTAACCTGATGATAATCTTTATTGCCATCTACAAGTGGTTCCCTTTGTTGTGATTCGTATTTGAGTAATGACATATTCTTTTTCGCTTTTAGCTATTTATATTTTAGCTGTTAGTCTTTTTATTAAAATTTCAAATGTCTTATCCGTGTGCTTCTTCTTTTTCTACAACTCCTACATGTCTGTCGGTATTTCTAACTTTAGCCAAATAACTAACGTTAGGCAATACATGCAGTTGTTCCAATACATAGAAATTACGGTTTTTATCTGCTCTTGCTTTAGACACCTCGCTCTCGTTATCATTAACATTACCAAAGCTGATTGCATTAGTAGGACAAGCCTGCATACATGCTGTTTTAACATTGCGAACCAATGATGGATCCTGGTTTTTCTTAGCATCCAATTTGCTTTCCTGTAAACGCTGAACACAGAAAGAACATTTTTCGATAACGCCTCTTGAACGAACCGTTACATCTGGATTCAATACCATTCTTGTAAGATCATCATTCATTTGGAATACCGCTTCATCTAATTCAGTTCCGCGTAATGGTTCTTGATTATTAGCAAAACTATCTGAACCTGTGAAGTCTAGCCAGTTAAAGCGACGTACTTTAAACGGACAGTTGTTTGCGCAATATCTTGTACCGATACAACGGTTATAAGTCATTTGGTTTAATCCCTCACTACTATGGTTAGTTGCTGCAACCGGACAAACGTTTTCACAAGGAGCGTTGTCGCAATGCTGACACATCATGGGTTGGAATACCACATCAGGATTTTTTACATCTCCTGTAAAGTAGCGGTCTATTCTTAACCAATGCATTTCATGAGCTTTCTGAACCTGAATCTTTCCTACAACACTCACGTTGTTTTCTGCAGTACAAGCAACTACGCATGCGCTACATCCTGTACATGTATTAAGATCGATACTCATTCCCCACTTAATACCAGGCTTTTCGTGATTAGGATAAATCGTTCCTTCCGTTACGAAATCTGTTTTCCCTTCAGCTAAAAGATTTATTCTTTCGCTTCTTGGTTCTTCCAATAATGCTTCAGGGTTTTTTATGAAACTAGGTAAGTTTGTTTCGAATATTACAGGTCTGCTTTCAGAAGATCCATGGACCTGTGTTTGTGCTAAAGGATAAGTGTTTCCTGTTTTTACAACCTCTGCAATTGCATTGTAAGAGAATGTTGAACCAGTTAATGCAACTAAAGGATAAGCGTTTTTACCAGCGCCTGTGGCTGATTTTCCAACTCTGTCGATTGATAATTTTTCATCTGCACTTCCTCTGCCATATCCTAACGCAACAGCAACTGTTGAATTGTTTAAACCTGGCAGAATTAAAACAGGAAGTTCAACCGAACTACCATTAACTGTAACTTTTACTGTTGGTTTTTCAGGAGTAACTTCATAAGCATCAGCTTCGCGCTGGTTGTTCATGATGTCAATTCCAATCAATGTTTTAGCCAACTCAGGACTAACCATCGCGTAGTTGTCCCAAGTTACTTTTGAAATTGGATCAGGTAACTCTTGTAACCAAGGATTGTTGGCCTGACTTCCATTTCCGATTGAAACTTTTTGATATAATACAACTTC
>JAIXWH010000083.1 GCA_027484165.1 Chitinophagaceae bacterium
CTCATGGTGAGCATTATTTGTATACAGAAGAATTTTTAGATGCGATTGATGCAAATTTGAAAAAGAAAATGGGAATGTAATTTTTTCGAGATTATATATGTATCGCAAGTCCACGGTTTTACCGTGGACTTGCTTTTTTAAACCCTATTCATATTTGTTAAAACAGAAAGTACTCCAATCATCGCATATTCAAAAAATCAAATCAACTAATCAACCAGCTTCCTACTCCCTGCATACAACTCATACTCAAATAATCTGCAATCGATTTTACCGGTATAAAATTCAATTCTTCTCTTGGGTTTTAATCCTATTTTTTTTGCTAATTCTAAATTACCAGTGAATATATAACCCCAATATCCTTTACATTTTTGTTTTAAAAAATCTCCCATTCTGGCATAAGTTTCCTGTAGTTCGATTTCATCGCCCAAACGATCGCCATATTCGGGATTAAAAAAGATTACCCCTTCTGTATTTTCAGGAACTGTAGTTGATGCAAAATCACACAACTCAAAGCTAATCATATCCTCCACACCGGCAATTCCTGCATTTACCTTTGATATCTGAACAGCATCTTCACTGAGGTCTGATGCAATAATTCTGATATTGGAATCTGTAATAACCTGTGATTCCATCTCTTTATATAATTTTTCATAGACCTGCTCATCATACTCACATAAATGCATAAACGAATAATTATTTCTGTACAAACCGGGCTTTCTGTTTGTGGCTAATAACGCAGCTTCAATCGCAATCGTTCCTGAGCCACACATTGGATTAATGAAAACTGATTTCTTATCCCACTTCAATGCCAATAAGTTTGCGGCTGCAAGCGATTCCAACATTGGGGCTTTCCCCGGAATCTTTCTGTATCCATGCTTAGACAAAGTTTCACCGCTAGTATCAATAAAAATTTCGGCTAAATCTTCTTTCCAATACAAATGAACTACTACTGCATTAAGCTCAGGACCGGAATCTGGCCGCTCTCCTGTCTTATTTCTAAATCTATCTGCAATGGCATCTTTTACTTTTACGTTTGCAAATAAATTATTAGTAATCGTTTCATTGGTAACATTACTGCTAATTGAGAAATATTCCTGTGATGGAATAATATTTTCCCATTCTATCTTTATCAACTCATTGTACAAATCATTGGCATTGTAAGCCCTGAATTCTTTTAAAGAATACAAAACCTGACTTGCACAACGAAGATGGATATTGAGTTTGATACAATCGTTGATATCTCCCAACAACTCTACTCCTGTTTTAAAAACTCTTACTGGAGTAAATCCTAATGTTGCAATTTCCTGCTGTAGATATATTGATAAACGATTACTACAAGTAACGATGATACGATTAGATGTTGAAAATAAATTCATGGAGATATTTTAACTTGATGCTTTTTGATTTAACAGCAACATACATTTTTTTAAGCTATCTCTCCAATTAGGAATTTGAACTGAAAAGGTATTTTTTATTTTAGAAGTATTCAATATTGAAAAATGTGGGCGTTTGGCAGGAACAGGATACGCGCTTGAAGGTATCGGATTCACTTTACAATGATAGCCGCCAATTTCTTTTATCGCTACTGCGAAATCATACCATGAAATGATACCTTCATTTGAAAAATGATACATTCCTGATGATGGATTTTCATTTTCAAAAATGATTTTAAATATAACAGCAGCCAAATCAGCAGCATAGGTAGGTTTACCAATCTGATCATTCACGACACTAATCTCATCACGCTCCTGCATCAATTTCATCATGGTTTTTACAAAGTTTTTTCCGAAATAACTATACACCCATGAAGTACGTATAATTATTGATTTTGAATCTGATTGCATTGCAATTTTTTCTCCTTCCAATTTGGTTGCGCCATAAACATTTATGGGTGAAGTAGCATCATCTTCATTATATCCAACTGAATTTTCTCCATCAAAAACATAATCTGTAGAGATATGAATCAATCGACAATTATATTTATTACAAGCATCTGCTAAATATCCTACAGCAGTTGCATTTATAGCTCTTGACAAACCCTCATCTTTTTCAGCATTATCTACAGCTGTATATGCAGCCGCATTAATACAATAATCAAATTTATTTTCAGAAAAGATTTTATCAATTGCTAGTTTATCTGTTATCGACAACTCTTCAACATCTGTAAAAACAAATCGAACATGCTGATGCAGTGAAGCAAGTACTTTGCATTCATTACCCAATTGTCCGTTTGCTCCCGTTACCAATATATTTTTAACTATACTCACTTTTATAGATTAAATTCAAAATTATTTTTACAGTTTTCAAAGGTCGGATGTTGCTTGTCTTTATCAGAAACAATCTGCATATCAGAAGGTATTTTCCAATCAATGTTTAAAGCAGGGTCATAAAATTGAATACCACCTTCCAAATCTTTATTATAAAAATTATCGCACTTATAAAATACTTCTGCAGTTTCAGACAATACAGAGTATCCGTGAGCAAATCCATGCGGAATGTATAATTGTCTTTTGTTTTCAGCAGAAAGTTCTAACGAAAAATGTTCACCATAAGTTGGGGAACCTTTTCGGATATCCAATACTACATCCAAAATAGTGCCACTCAATGCACGAATAAATTTAGTTTGTGCCTTTGGATTTAATTGATAATGCAATCCTCTTACTACACCATATACTGATTTTGCCTGATTGTCCTGTACAAAAATCGTATTTATATCATCATTATCGCAAGTTTGCTGATTATAACTTTCAAAAAAATAACCTCTTGCATCTTCAAACACTTTGGGTTCAAAAATAAATAAGCCCGGAAATTTGGTTTTGATAAATGGCATATAATTAAGAATAAATAGCTTTGAAATATTTTACGGTTTCAATTAGTCCTTCTTCAAATTTTTTTGTTGGCTGATATCCCAGCAAGTTTTTTGCGATTGAAATATCTGCAAGCGAATCTCTGATATCTCCTGCTCTGGCTTCTCTGTGTAGAGGCAGCCAATCACTTCCCAATTCCTTTGCGCATGTGAGATACAAATGGTTTACTGAAAATCTTTCGCCAACAGCAACATTATAAATCTGCTTAAAAGCATTTTCATTTTCACAAAACATTCCTTTTACATTTACCTGAACAGCATTGTCAACAAATGTAAAATCTCGTGTTTGCTCCCCGTCTCCATTAATGTAAACAGGAGTCTTATGCATAATACCTTTCACAAACAAAGGAATCACTGCAGCATAAGGCCCATCAGGATCCTGACGAGGACCAAAAATATTAAAGTACCGAAATCCCATTAGTTTAATCCCATAAACATCTGCAAACACCTGTGCATATAATTCATTGGTCTTTTTGGTTGCCGCATAAGGCGACAAACAATTGCCTATCCTGTTTTCAACTTTAGGTAAAGTAGGCTCATCTCCATATACAGATGACGATGACGCATAAACGAAAGTTTTGACTTTATTTTCTACACTGGCATTAAGGATGTTTACAAAACCGCCCACATTTACTTCGTTAAAATATAGCGGCTCTTTGATCGAACGAGGCACCGAACCCAATGCTGCCTGATGACTCACATAATCCATATCCTTTGTTGCTTTCAAGCAAGTATCATAATTACGAATATCTCCTTCTATAAACTCAAAACCGGAATATGATTTCAAAATAGAAAGATTCTTTTCAAAACCATTAACCATGTTATCTAAAACACAAACTTTTTTTGCACCATGCTTCAATAGATACTCAGCAATATGACTACCGATAAACCCTGCTCCTCCTGTTACTAAAAAGCTGGAATTAGAAATATCTTTGGTATGAAATGATTGGCTCAAATGAGATGTGATTTTTGATTATAAACTCCAATATTTTCTGCTTTTAATCACAGAGCGAAATGTTCCTTTCAAATCAGCTACCAATCCTTTTTCTTTTGTAATTGAAGCAAAATAGGTATCGTCTAATTTCATGTACTCTTTATGTGGAACTGTAACAATTACTGCATCATATTCAGAAGCAATTTTTTCAGTCAATTCAAATCCATATTCATGATTCAACTCATTACTATCGGCATATGGGTCAGTGATATCAACATTTAATGAATAAGATTTCAATTCTTTTACTACATCAGCTACCTTACTATTCCTGATGTCACTTACATTTTCTTTAAAAGTAGCTCCCATTACTAAAACTCTGCTGTCTTTTACATTTCCGTTATTTTGGATAATGTATTGCAATACTTTTTTTGCTACATAGCCAGCCATGCCATCATTAATTACTCTGCCTGCTAAAATCACCTGACTGTCATAACCCAATTTCTTCGACTTATGAGTTAGATAATAAGGATCAACACCGATACAATGTCCGCCTACAAGTCCGGGCTGAAATTTCAAAAAATTCCATTTCGTACCTGCAGCTTCCAATACCTCATAGGTATTGATATTCATCTTGTCAAAAATGATAGAAAGTTCATTCATCAATGCGATGTTCAAATCACGTTGAGTATTTTCAATAATCTTTGCGGCTTCTGCCACTTTAATTGAAGAGGCTTTATAAACACCTGCCATTACAACAAGCTCGTAAACTTTTGCAATCGTATCTAAGCTTTCATTACAACAACCGCTTACTACTTTAATAATAGTGCTAATCGTATGTTCTTTATCTCCCGGATTGATCCTTTCGGGTGAATAACCTATTTTATAATCGACAACCATTTTCAATCCTGATAATTTTTCAATTATGGGCACACAATCTTCTTCCGTACAACCTGGATAAACAGTGCTTTCATACACTACATAATCTCCTTTCTTAATTACTTTTCCGATAGTTTCACTTGCTCTTTGAACCGGAATCAAATCCGGAACGTTATGATCATCTACAGGTGTTGGAACAGCAACAATAAAAAAGTTTGCCGTTCTTAAAACATCTAACTCATTTGTAAAAGTGATATCACAATTTTCAAAAGCACTTGACTCCAACTCATTACTCGGATCAATTCCCTCGCGCATCAATGCTACTCTTTCGGCATTGATATCGAAGCCGATGACTTTAATTTTTTTAGCAAATTCAAGAGCAATAGGCAAACCAACGTAGCCGAGTCCTATAACAGCTAAAGTTTTATTCTTGTCTATTAAATCTTGATACATATGCCCTTGTTTAAATAAATCAATATTTTCTGCTTACAAATTCCAAAGGTTGCTTATTTAAATCTTCTTTAGACAACCCTTTAAAATAGTCGTACGTAATTTTCAAACCTTCTGCCCTTTTTACTTTAGGTTCCCAACCCAAAATTTCTTTTGCTTTTGAGATATCTGGTTTCCTTTGTTTGGGATCGTCTTCCGGCAAAGGCTTGTATATGATTTTTTGATTGGCCCCTGTCAATTTCAGAATCTCATCTGCAAAATCTTTTAAAGAAATCTCATCTGGATTACCAATATTTACCGGTAACGCATAATCGCTCATTAACAGTCTGTAAATACCGTCAACTAAATCATCTACATAACAAAAACTTCTTGTTTGACTACCATCCCCAAATACGGTCAAGTCTTCTCCTCTTAGTGCCTGACCAATAAATGCAGGCAATGCTCTTCCGTCATTCAATCGCATTCTTGGACCATAGGTATTGAAAATGCGTACAATACGTGTTTCAACCTGATGAAAGTTATGATATGCCATCGTTATTGCTTCCTGAAATCGTTTAGCTTCATCGTATACTCCTCTAGGGCCAACAGGATTCACATTCCCCCAATATTCCTCCGTTTGAGGATGAACCAATGGATCACCATAAACCTCACTGGTACTAGCAACTAGTATACGTGCTTTTTTTGCCAATGCCAAGCCTAAACAATTATGAGTGCCTAATGAACCTACTTTTAAAGTTTGAATAGGTATTTTTAAATAATCAATCGGACTTGCAGGTGATGCAAAATGAAGGATATAATCCAACTCCCCAGGAACATGAATAAATTTAGAAACATCATGATGATAAAACTCAAACTCCTTTAATTTAAAAAGATGTTCAATGTTTTTTAAATTGCCGGTGATTAGATTATCCATACCTAATACATCAAATCCTTCTTTGATAAATCGGTCACATAAATGTGATCCTAAAAATCCAGCAGCACCGGTGATTAATACTCTTTTATTTCTCACTTAAAAATATTTTAAATTAGGAATGAGTAATTTTTTTTCTGCCTACGCTTTCGTAATGATAACCCAAATCATTCATTTGCTGTAAGTCAAATAAATTTCTACCATCAAAAATCAATTTATTTTTCAACAGTGTAGTTACTTTTTCAAAATCTGGTGTTCTGAACTCGTTCCATTCTGTTGCTATGATCAAAGCGTCGGCATTTTCCAGAGCTTTATATTGATTTTCAGAAAATTGAATTTTATCACCCAAAACTTGTTTCGAATTACTCATCGCTTCAGGATCAAAAGCAGAAACAGTAGCTCCTCTTTTTAAAAGAGCATCAATCATATAAAATGCAGGGGCTTCTCTAATATCATCAGTATTCGGCTTGAAAGCCAATCCCCATATTGCAAAATGTTTTCCTGTTAAATTACCATTGAAATAAGATTCAATTTTTGGGATGAGGAGCAATTTCTGCAATTCGTTAATCTCCATCACTGCCTCTAAAATTTTAAAATCATATTTTACTTCATGAGAGGATTTAGATAATGCCTGCACATCTTTAGGGAAACAACTTCCTCCGTATCCTATACCTGGAAATAAAAATCTTTTGCCAATTCTTTCATCACTTCCAATTCCCCTTCTCACCATATCCACATCAGCTCCCAACCTTTCACAAAGCTGAGCGATTTCATTCATGAAAGTAATTTTCACTGCAAGAAAAGAATTAGCAGCATATTTTGTTAACTCTGCTGATTTTTCATCCATAAAAATCAAAGGATTTCCCTGACGCACAAAAGGAGCATATAAATCATTCATCATTTTCATCGCTCTTTCTGAGGTCGTACCTATAACAACACGATCGGGCTTCATAAAATCTTCAACAGCTACCCCTTCACGTAAAAACTCAGGATTACTTACCACATCGAAAGATTGCTCAATGTTTAAGGTTGCAGCAGATAAAATTGCAGCATGTACTTTTTCTGCAGTACCAACAGGCACTGTACTTTTATCAACAATAACTTTATAATCTGAAGGCTTTATTAATGTGCCTAGTTGTTTTGCAACACCTAAAATATAAGAGAGGTCTGCACTACCATCCTCGCCGGGAGGTGTAGGTAATGCAAGAAACACAATCGAAGCATTTTCAATGGCCTCTTCTATTGAAGTTGTAAAACTTAATCTGCCCTCTTTTTGATTTCTTAAAAACAACTTTTCCAATCCAGGTTCAAAAATGGTTATTTGACCACTAGTCAACTTGTCAACTTTGTTTTTGTCTATGTCTACACAAATTACATTATTTCCTGTTTCAGCAAAACAAGTACCTGTAACTAATCCAACATAACCTGTACCAATAACTGCTAGTTTCATTGTAATAATTTTTGTGGAATCTAATTTAAAAAACTCAATACCTTTTCGCTAATAAATTGTTGTTGTTCTTCATCCAACTCTGTATGTATAGGTAATGAAATAACTCTTTCTGTCAACCAGTCGGTATTGGGTAGATGATACTCGCTTCCACCAAAAGCATCAAACATCTTCTGACGATGTGCAGGAACTGGATAATAAATCATATTCGGAACACCCTGCTCTGTTAAATACTGACTCAATTCATCTCTGCTTGCATCATGAATAATTAATGTGTATTGATGAAACACATGATTATTATTTGTTGCTCTATATGGTGTTTCTATTTTTTTATTTCCTTTGAATGCCTGATCATAAAAATCAGCAGCTTTTTGTCGAGCAGAAATATATCCATCAAGTTGCTTCAATTTAATATCCAGAATTGCTGCCTGAACTGCATCTAATCTTGAATTGCATCCAACTACATCATGATAGTACCTTTTGCTCTGTCCATGAGAAGCAATCATTCTTATTTTCTCTGCCAGCAAATCATCCTCTGTAGATATAGCACCCCCATCTCCAAAAGCTCCCAGATTTTTTGAAGGATAAAATGAAGTACAACCTATGTGACCAATACTTCCCGTTTTTTTGATGGTACCATCAGTAAATTGATACTTATTTCCAATGGCTTGAGCATTATCCTCAATTACAAAAAGGTTATGTTTTTTTGCAATTGCCATAATCTTTTCCATATCTGCAGCATGTCCATATAAATGAACAGGAACTATTGCTTTTGTTTTTGGTGTGATGGCATTTTCTATGGCTTGAGGATCAATACAAAATGTTTGTTTGTCAACCTCAACAAAAATTGGCTTTATGCCCAACAAGGCTGCTACTTCAACAGTTGCGATATAAGTAAAGGATGGAGTGATGACTTCATCACCAGCTTTCAGTCCTAATGCCATCATGGCAATTTGAAGAGCATCAGTTCCATTAGCACATGGAATAACATGTTTGCTTCCTTGGTATTCAGCCAAATGGAAAGCGAAATCATTAACCACTTTTCCACCAATGAACTGTGAACTTTCTAAAACAGCAATAACAGCTGAATCAACTTCATTTTTGATTTTATGATACTGGGTTTTAGTATCCACCATCTGTAAAGGTCTCATAGTAAGTTTTTTACCCCTTGATAGGCTCGCAAAGATAAGGTTTGATGCCCAATTTTAATGTCGATTAATCTAATTGATTAACCATAAAATGCCCTTAATTTTGAAAAATAATAAAGTTCACGTTGTTATACAATTTTTTTACCATACTTTATTCTTTAGGCATTCACATTGCTTCGATTTTTAATAAAAAAGCAAAGCTGTGGGTAAAAGGTAGAGTCGATTTTCCAAAATTAGATTTTAAGCAAAAAACAATCTGGGTACACTGCGCAAGCTTAGGAGAATTTGAGCAAGGAAAACCTGTTTTAGAAGCTATAAAAATTAAGTACCCAAAATATCCTATTGTTTTAAGTTTTTTCTCTCCCAGTGGCTACGAAATCAAAAAAAAATACACTGGGGCTGATCATATTATTTATCTACCTATTGACACTAAACGAAATGCTGAAAAACTCATAAAAACAATCAACCCTGCAATTGTGATTTGGGTGAAATACGAATATTGGTTTAATTTTCTGAATGAGCTGAAAAAAAATCAAATTCCTGTATTGTTGATCTCGGGTATCTTTAGAAAATCACAGCCCTTTTTCAAATGGTATGGAAAAAAATGGAGAAATATTTTAAGTGCTTTTGAACACTTATTTGTTCAAAATGAAAGTTCAATAAAATTACTGGACACATTAAACCTTAAATCAAAAACAACCCTTTCTGGTGATACAAGATTTGACAGGGTCATCGAAATCGCAGAAAAAAAAGAAGGGGTTCCAGGGATTTTAGAATTTATTAATAATCACCCTGTCCTTGTTGCTGGAAGTACTTGGGAAGATGATGAATCCATACTCGTTCACTTCACAAACAACAGAAAAGATTTCAAATTTATCATTGCCCCACATGAAATAAGTAAAAGCAATTTACAAGATCTAAAAAAAGAATTCAAACAATCTTTTTTTTATTCTGAAATCAATAATATAACCAACATTTCGGAATACAAGGTGTTGATTATCGATTGCATTGGATTGCTATCAAAACTATATCAATATGCAACTATAACTTATGTTGGTGGAGGTTTTAACAGCAGTGGAATTCACAATACATTAGAAGCTGCTGTTTATGGCAAACCGGTAATTTTTGGTCCAGTGTATGAAAAATTTGCAGAGGCCAAAGGATTGGTAAACGCAAGTGCCGCATTTTCTATAAATAGTGCTATCGAATTGGAAGAAAAACTTTTTGAATTAATCAATCATAGTGAATTGCTAAATCAATCTGGACAGCTAGCTAAAGAATATGTTTACGCAAATAGAGGTGCTACAGAGAAAATTCTGGCTTATGTTGCAGAAAAACGTCTTTTAACCAACTGATTAAATTGTTTAACGGTATTACTCTTCTCATCCCAGGCAAATTTTATTTTCAACTCTCTTCTAATCCAGTATTCAGCTTCAGGATAGATACTGAAAGCATTGATTGTCTTTATGCTCCTATCGTACATTGCTTCATCTCCGTTAAACAATTCATTGATAAATAAAAAGCGTTCATTAATGGATATTGCTTTTTTTAGATCCTTGATGGGCTCACTATTTATTTGTTCTGAAACCACTTGATTTTCTTGTTTCAACTTATCGTTTATTGATAAATGTGATACAACATGATCATGAGTTTCAAATGGGTTTGTTTGATGTTCTTCAATTCGTTGATGAAGCAAAGTTGGAATTTCTTCTAGCGGATCAAAAAGCATCAAAGGCTTATTAACTGAACTTACAGTATTTTTAATTTCGGCACTTTTTTTAATTTGCTGTAGCTCTTCTTCGATGGCAGATTCATCTAATTCTAACATCATGACCACTTTTTCTTCCTCTTTTAATTCTTCCAGTGGTTTTGATATTTCATCTGCCAAAATGATAACGGCAGATTCATCCGAATTCTTTTCTTCATTTTCAATTTTAAAAACATCAACCATTTCTTCATTGAAGCCAACCAATATTTCTTTAACCCCTTCTTTTTCTATATTAAATTCTTCGGAAGGTTTTGATATTACTTCAGTTAAATTTTTACTGTCAACTTGGTCTGTATTTTTTTCTTCATTTTCAGTTTGAATATCAGCTTCCAATTCTTCATTGAAGCCAACCACCATTTCTGTGACCTCATTTTTTTCTTCCTCAATGAAATCATCAATCATAAATTCAATAATTGCATTTTTGGAAATAGTCGCAGGATTTTCTTCTGGCAAAACTATTGATGGAATATCAATATTAACTGCAGAATGATATTGAACAGAAGCTGTCGTATTTTTTAAATGGAGCAATTCAGATTGAAGCATCTGAACTGTAATCAACAATTCATCTAAGCTAACATTTTTTGTGATTTGCTCTTTAAGTCTTTCACAGAGCGTCTCCACTCTTTCCATATCAAATATTTTACGATAGTTAATTAAATTAATGTAGAATTTTGTTTTGCTCATTGAACATAAACAACAATCTTTGCAGTTCTAAAGATAAAGTTACAAACTCAATTTTAAATAAATCAGTTAATGTTTATTGAACCCAATTATAAAGGAGAAAAAAGAGGCTGGATTGAAGTGATTTGCGGTAGTATGTTTAGTGGCAAAACTGAAGAATTGATCCGAAGATTAAAACGAGTCAAAATAGCCAATCTCAAGGTTGAAATCTTCAAACCTATGATTGACAAGCGTTATCACGACACCAATATTGTAAGCCACGATACCAATACGATACATTCCACACCTGTAGAAAGTGCTAAAAAGATTTTAGAATTAGCTGTTGATGTAGATGTTGTTGGTATTGACGAAGCTCAATTTTTCGACGATGAAATTACAGAAGTATGTGAAACACTGGCTCTGAAAGGCATAAGAGTGATTGTTGCAGGATTGGATATGGATTATATGGGCAATCCTTTTGGACAAATGCCCAACCTTTTATCCATTGCAGACTATATTACCAAGCTCCATGCTATTTGTATGAAATGTGGCAATATTGCCAACATCAGTTATAGAAAAACGGCTGATGCTGAACAGGTTTTATTGGGCGAAAAAGACATTTATGAACCCAGATGCAGAAATTGTGCTCAATCTAAAGATTAATGTCGCAATATTTTAAAATAGGGAAATTTGCAGCAAGTTTTGGACTTTCCGGGAACTTAGTTTTACAACACAGTCTAGGAAAAAAAACAACTTTAAAAGGGCTTGAAGTACTTTACTTAGAGTCCCCTAAAGATAATTTTATGCCCTATTTTATTGAAAACTCCTCCATAAAAAGTGAAACAGAAACCTATATCAAATTAGAAGGAATAAACACAAAAGAGGCAGCTAGAATATTAACACCAAAAGAAGTGTGGCTTGAAGAAAATGATTTTCAGAAATTTGCTCAAAAATCGGCTCCAATTGCATTGCTGGGATTCAATTTGATTAACGAAGATTTAGATCTAGGTGAAATTATTGAAGTTATTGAACAGCCTCACCAGGTTTTATGCACTGTCATTTACAAAGGCAATGAAGCCTTGATTCCTATTCACCAGGATAACCTAATAAAAATCGATAAAAAAAGTAAGAAGGTTTTTGTAGAACTACCAGAAGGACTGCTTGATATTTATGGATAATTATCGATTTGAAGATGGGTCAATTTGAAGATTTAAAGATGAAGAAATGAGAAGATTGGGTTTGAAGTATTATAAGTGAAGGTTGAAGTTAGATTTTAACACAGAACAAAAAATCTAAACCGAGATTCTATCAAATCGACAAATTTTCAAATCTCTGAATCAATTCACTTTTTTCAACTGCTGCATTAATGCTTTAAATTCTTTAGGTATTTCTGCAAATATTTCATGATGCTTTTCATTTTCATCCTCAAAAATTAATTTATAAGAATGAAGTGCCAATCTGCTGATCAATGGGCGCTCTTCTTCATCATGCTTGCTTAATTTATATTTCTTTTTGATTGAAGATAACAAAACAGGCTTACCATCACCATACAATACATCACAAGCTAATGGATGACCAATATTTTTTGAATGGACTCTGATTTGATGTGTTCTGCCAGTAAATAATTGAAAGGATACTAAAGAATAGTTTTTGTAAGATTCCAAAACTTGATACCCTGTTGTAGAAGGTTTGCCATTTCTATGAACATTCATCAAACCCTTATGAAGTGGGTGCTCTGATATGGGGGCATCGATTAAGCCAGATTCCTCCGTAGGTTTGCCCAAAACAACTCCAACATAATATTTCTCAATTTTTCGGCCTTCAAACAATTGAGATAAATATTTGTGTGTATGTTCATTTTTTGCAAAAAGAATAAGTCCACTTGTATCTTTATCTAATCGATGTACAGTAAAAATATGTCCGTACTTTTCAATCAAAATATCTTTCAATGATTTTTCAGATTGCTCTCTGTCTGGAATACTCAACATTCCTGCAGGTTTGTCAATCGCAATAAAATCATCATTCTCAAAAATGATTTGAATTTGATTTTTAGCCACTTTAATATCAGGATTTCTTTTTTGATGCATTCATGTATTTCAACAATCTGATTTCCTTTTCACTTAAATAACGCCATTTCCCTCTTTCCACATTCTTTTTAGTCAGCCCCGCATACATTACTCTATCCAATGCCTTAACGTCATAGCTTAAATGTTCAAATATCCTTCTTACAATCCTATTTCTTCCGCTATGTATTTCTATGCCAATGATTGATTTGTCTTTTGAATCAGCATATGCTAAAGTATCCACATGAACCTGCCCATCTTCCAAAATCAATCCCTTTAGTATTTTGTCAAAATCACCTTTAGTTAAAGGTTTGTCGAGCTTTGCCTCATACACTTTTTTAATTTCAAAACTTGGATGTGATAACTTTTGAGTTAAATCACCATCGTTTGTAAGCAACAATACTCCAGAGGTGTTTCTGTCCAATCTGCCAATAGGATAAACTCTTTCTTCTGTAGCGCTCTTTATCAATTGCAGTACAGTTTTTCTTCCTTGAGGATCGTCGGTGGTAGTAATATAATCCTTAGGTTTGTTTAATAAAATATATTGCAGATTTTTCGTTACAAACAATTGTTTGTTATTATATAGTATCTGATCTGTAGGTTGTATCTTATACCCTGGTTCTTTAACAATAGTACCATTAATTTTCACTTTACCATCTGTTATTAATGATACAGCATCCCTTCTTGAACATATACCACAATGAGCTAAATATTTGTTCAAAGGCATTACACTATTTAATCCAGGAGTTGAAGTTTTCGAGTTGGATTTATTTACTTCAATCTTCGTTTTGACTGGGTTTTTGACAGAGTCTTTGACAGGCTTACTTTGTTCTTTCTTAGGGCTTCTTTCTTCAGCCTTCTTTGCCATTCTTGCCTGGTACTTTTCCTCTTTTACCTTGTCAAAATAAGCTGCTCTTTCTTTTTTGATTTTCTTTTTTTCCTGGCGAAATGCTTCTTTTACAGCGCTGTTTTTTTTCTTGACAACAAATTTTTGAAATGGAGACTGACTCATATAAGTGAAGTTTATGCTGTTTTCCAACAGTAATGATTAACGAAGATACGCTTTTAATTTGATGAAATAAAGACACAAAAAAACGCATCTAGTTGATGCGTTTTTTTATAAATAAGTAAGGGATTAGTTCATTTTATACGAACCGTCATTAACCTGAATAATTTGGCTACTTGCTGGCTGATTGACCTTTAAATTTTCTTTTCTCATTTTAAAAAACTTACCCCTTTGGTCTTCTGTAAGTAATTTTAATTTGATTTCCTGATTTTGTTTTCTTGTTTCTTTAATCTGAAGTTTTTTCTCAAAATCATTCAATTGGTTGTTGTTTTTTATCGCTTCGATTTGCTCGATTTGCTTTGTATGCATTCCTCTAAGCTGCGCAACTTGTTCATCATTTAGTTTTAGATCAGATATCAACTTATTTAAACGCTCTTCAAACTCCTTTAAATTTTTTTGCTTATTGCCATCTTTTGCCACTGCTATTTTCCCTAATTGTTCACTTGTCAATAGTGACTTTCTTTTTTCTCTTGCCTCTTTCAAAATCATCGTTTTCTTATCATTAAATTCTTTTAATGTAATATTTTGATTTTTACTCAACTCCTCTATCCTATCTTTTGCCTCTTTTTTTATTTTCTTAAAATTTGCTTTTTGGTCATCAGTCAATGCAAGGTTTTCAGCCATTCTTCTTTTGTAATCAGACTTTTTACAACATGCTTTTTCTTCTTTTTTAACAAGAACCTCTTTTTTTACTACTGGGATTTTAGATTTGGCAGCTGGTTTTGATTTTGTTTTCTCTTGTGCATTAGCTTGTTGATTATATAATGCTGTGGCAAACAAAAATAAAATTGCGATTTTTTTCATAACTATAAATTTAAAATTTGTGCTATAAGACCTTGTTTGAACAACTAAGTTTAATTAAAAATAAATATTTTTGGAGTCCGATATGCTATTCTGTTATTTTGTTTTTATTGGCTAACTGTCCGCAAGCGGCGTCAATATCTTTTCCTCTGCTTCTTCTAACCCTTACATTCACTCGGTGTTTAGCCAAAAAATCAGTAAATAATTGGGTTTGGTCATCTTCAGGCTTTACAAATTCTGCTCCTGAAATAGGGTTATATTCGATTACATTAATTAAATGTGTGGGTATTTTTCTGTAAATTTTTATTAGTTCTTCAGCATCCTGAATACTGTCATTTTTATCTTTAAATAAGATATATTCCAGTGTAATATCATTCTTGGTTTGATCGTAAAAATAATTCAAAGCCTCTATTAATAAATCGATGGTATTCGTTTCATTTATGGGCATGATTTCATCACGCTTTTTATCTGTTGGCGCATGCAATGAAAGCGCTAAATTAAATCTAACCTTATCATCTCCCAATTGCTTAATCATTTTTGCTACACCCGCTGTTGAAACTGTAATCCTTTTAGGACTCATATTCATACTATCAGATGCTGTAATTCTATCAATAGACTTCAACACATTTTTATAATTCAACAAGGGCTCACCCATTCCCATATACACAATATTAGAGAGCTTCTTTCCATAAATTTTTTCACTTTGCTCATTCAGAATAGCAACCTGATCATATATCTCATCAAAACTTAAATTCCTTTTTCTCTCCATCTTTCCAGTTGCACAAAACTTGCAGGTAAGGCTACAACCAATTTGTGACGATACACAGGCTGTATTTCTTTTTTCTGTTGGTATTAAAACTCCTTCTATAAGATGATTATCATAAGTTTTGAATCTGGATTTTACAGTACCGTCATTACTGTATTGAGTGGTATCAATTTTTATAGCATTCATCTCAAAATCATCAGCCAGTTTTTTTCTGAGATCTAATGACAAGTTGCTCATATCATCAAAATCGCGGGCTTGCTTTTTCCATAACCATTCGTAGGTTTGAATCGCTCGAAACTTTTTATCTCCGATAGATTCAAAATACTCTTTCAATTCTGGCAAACTTAATTCTCTGATGTTTTTACTGATTGGCATATTGCAAAGATAATCAACCTGAAATTGATTAAAATTGCTTGAATTGATGATTTTTAGTGATAAATTCAGTGATGGAAAGCCTTTATCTTTGTAAAGATTAGATTTATTGCAAATTAAACAGCAGATTATGGAAACAGTTTATGTAATCGACTCAGTAAGAACCCCCATTGGAAAATATGGAGGTGCATTATCAGCAATAAGACCTGATGATTTATTAGCACATGTAATCAAAGCTTTGGTTAACAGAAACAAAAACATTGACGTTAATGCGATAGAAGATGTTATTGCAGGTGCTGCAAATCAATCTGGGGAAGACAACAGAAATGTTGCCAGAATGGCTTCCTTACTATCAGGACTACCTACAACTGTTGCAGGAAATACAGTAAACAGACTTTGTGCAAGTGGACTTCAATCCATAATGGATTGTGCGAGAGCTATTGCTTGTGGGGATGGGCAATTAATGATTGCATGCGGTGTTGAGAGTATGAGCAGAGCACCTTTTGTAATGCCAAAAGCAGCGAGTGCATTTGATAGAAATGCACAGATTTTTGATACTACAATGGGATGGCGATTCATTAACAGAAAGTTAGCTGAGGATTATTTCCCCTATTCTATGGGAGAAACTGCCGAAAATGTTGCTAAACAATGGAACATCAGCAGACATGCTCAGGATGAATTTGCAATGTCAAGTCAACAGAAATATACAGCCGCATTTAAAAATAATAAATTTAAAGACGAAATCATTCCTATTCAAGTTCAGGTGGGTAAAGAAGTATTTGAATTTGAACAGGATGAGCATCCAAGGTTATCCTCATTGGAAAAACTAGCTCAACTTAAGCCAGCATTCATCAAAGATGGAACTGTTACCGCAGGAAACAGTAGTGGCATTAATGACGGTGCTGCCGCTATGTTGCTAGCTAGTGAAGCTGCTGTAAAAAAATTCGGCTTAATCCCAATTGCAAAAATAAAAAGCATGGCTGTTGCAGGTGTAGAGCCTGCGGTAATGGGAATTGGACCTTTACCTGCTTCCCAAAAAGCATTAAAACGTGCAGGCCTAACTGTTAGTGAGCTTGATTTGGTTGAATTGAACGAGGCCTTTGCATCACAAAGCATTGCATGCATTCATGACCTGGGATTGGATTTAGAAAAAGTGAATGTAAATGGCGGCGCAATCGCGTTAGGTCATCCTCTCGGATGCAGTGGTGTCAGAATTTCAACAACTCTTATTCACGAAATGAAAAGAAGAAAAAGCAAATACGGACTTGCTACCATGTGCGTGGGCGTAGGACAAGGAGCTGCTGTAATTTTTGAAGGAATGTAATTCGTTATTTTATTTTTTCAGCCAATTGATTAAATGGAATATTCTCCTGATTTCCTGAACTAAGATTTTTTAGAATTGCACAATTTTGTTCAATCTCTTTACTTCCTATTATCACTGCATAAGTAATGTTTTTCTTTTCTGCATATTTGAACTGCTTGTCCAATTTTGATAACTCATGATATAGTTCACATGCAATTCCATCCTTTCGCAATTCTTGCATAATCTTATAAGCATACTCACTTTCCTTTTCACCCATGTTGAAAAAGAGTGCTTTTGTACTTATCTGTAAATCTTGAGGAAATAATTGCATTTCTTCCATCACATCATAAATGCGGTCTACACCAAAACTTACTCCTACTCCAGGAATATTAGGAACTCCAAATAATCCTGTCAAGTTATCGTAACGTCCGCCACCACCGATGCTGCCCATTTGAACAGATGCAGGTGCTTTCACCTCAAAGATGCTTCCTGTGTAATAATCTAATCCTCGAGCCAATGTAAAATCTATTTCTATATTAATCTGATTCAAATGAGTTAAAATATACTTCAGCTCTTTGATACCTTCCTGTGCTTGTTCATTTGAACCCAACAGCGTTTCTATTTGACTTAATTGATCATCATTGGAACCGATAATATTTAAATAACGTTCAATTACATTAATCTGACTTGGGTTCAATCCCTTTTGCTCCAGCTCCAACTTCACTTTATCTATGCCAATTTTATCAAGTTTGTCGATTGCAATAGTGATGTTAGTTAATAAATCAATATCACCACATTCTATAGCCAATGAAGCTAAAATTTTACGGTTGTTGATTTTAAGACAATACTCTTTTAAACCCAATCTAGTAAAAACGTCATGATAAACATAAGCTAACTCTACTTCATTAATAAGAGCATTACTTCCAACCACATCAGCGTCACACTGAGTAAACTCTCTGTATCTTCCTTTTTGTGGTCTATCGGCACGCCACACCTGTTGTATTTGATATCGTTTGTATGGAAACGTTAGTTGACCGTGATTCATTGCCACATATCTTGCAAATGGAATGGTTAAATCATACTTCAAAGCTCTTTCAGTAATAGCCTTAGAACTTTTCCCTTCCAGCAATTTCTCAAATCCATCTTTGGCTTTTTCTTGATTTTTAGGATCATTCAATCCATTGTTTAATATCTTAAAAATCAAACGATCTCCTTCTTCACCATACTTTCCCATCAATGTTTCAAGATTTTCCATAGCCGGAGTTTCTAATGGTTGAAAACCATAGATTTCGAATACCTCTTTTATTTTTGAAAATATATAATTTCTTTTTCTCACCGTTTCTGATGAAAAATCTCTCATTCCCTGAGGTATACTAGGTTTAGACATAAATCGTCTTTGGGTTTATTACTTTTTACAATATTTTTTTACAATCTCATCACAGGTCCTATCTATCAAATTATACACTTCAATATATCCATCTTCGCCACCATACCATGGATCAGGTACATCTTTTCTTGCACCAGGAAACAATTCCTCTAAAAATAAAAAAGTCTTTTCATTATCGTACTCATTACCACCAATTAATTTCATATCACTTATAACATCACTAGCCATTGCATAGATCAAGTCGTAATAGGAAAAGTCGATTTTTTTAAATTGTCGTGATCTTTGATGGCTAATATCAATCCCTTGGGATGCGGTAACCTTTTGGCTTAAATGATGGGGGGCTTCTCCATTATGATAACCGTTTGTTCCTGCACTTTCAACAATCCAATTCAATCCAGCTTTTTGTGCTTTATTTTGTAAAACGCCTTCTGCTATTGGACTTCTGCAAATATTCCCCAAACAAACCATCAAAACTTTCATTGGGCAAAGATAAATCTTGTTTATAATCAATAACTTAAAATCATGTTGATATTGATAAAGAAAAGGATTTTGATGGTCAAATCTCATTAAATTGCGCTCAAATTTGAATAAAAATGAATGACGAAAGGCGCCAACTCAGCAACAGAGATAAAGGATATCTTTTAATGAGAAGTATAATGGATTTTGGAATGGGAATTCTTTGGATTTCAATGGGCATCTTTCTATTATTTATCAAATACTTCAACACTGAATTACAATTAAGATTTGATGATCCTGCAATGAAAATTTTTGGTGGTGTTTGTATGTTATATGGTGGGTTTAGAATTTACAGAGGTTACAAAAAAAATTATATCAACGAAAGATGAAACTGCTTTTAACAATAATATCCTTCATTTTACTTGCAATAGGATGTAAGTCAAATAAATCAATCTTAAAAGATAAACCTGATGCTGGAACAATTCACATCAGTGTTGATGAATCATACAGACCAGTGATTGAAGAGCAAATTAAAATGTATGAAATAACTTATCCCAATGCACATATTATCGCTGAATATAAATCTGAGGCCGATTGCCTCAAAGACTTTTTCAGAGATTCAACTAACCGACTTATAATTATTGGACGAGGATTAAATAGAAAAGAAGAACGTTATATGATTGACTCTTTGGGCTATAACCCCGGATGTAATGCAGTTGCTTCTGATGCAGTAACCATCATACTAAATAAATCTAATTCAGACAGTATGTTTACAATTGAAACATTAAAAAATCAATTGCAAGGGAAAGATAAAACAAAAAACACATTTGTATTTGATGGACTCAATGCAACAAGTACTGTAAGATTTATAAAAGATTCAATTTTGAAAGGGGAGAATTATGACACTGCAGTTGTAAAAGCAGCGAAAAACAGTAAGGATGTAATTGAATTTGTTTCTAATCATGAAAATGCAATTGGATTAGTGGGTTACAGTTGGATTGGAAATCCTGAAGATTCAATACAAAAAAAGACACTTCAAAATATCAAATTGGGATATGTAAAATGTGAAGTTTGTGAGGGAAATCCATACGTAAAACCAATGCAAGAGAACATGCTAACAATGAGATACCCACTAGTTAGAAAACTGCATTACATCATTAAAGAAAATTATACGGGATTGGGAAGTGGGTTTGTCTCCTTTTTAAAATTTGAAAGAGGTCAATTAATCTTCAGAAGAGCCTATTTAGGACCAGTAATGAATTTAGGGGTAAGAAATGTACAAATCAATGCATCTTTACCAAAAAATTAATACCCAAATAACGCATTCTTGTATATTTTTACAATAATAAATTAGTAATCAAAAAAATAAAGAAGATGAAAACGCTAAAAAAGTGGTTGTTGATGATTATGGGCTTAGTTTTAATACATAGTCTGAATGCTCAAACCATTGAACAAGGTAAAAAGTTGGTTTATTGTGAAAGATATAAAAGTGCAAAAGATGTATTCCAAAAAATGCTATTGACAGATCCGAATAATGATGAAGCTACTTATTGGCTTGGGCAATGCATGATTTTACCTGATGATAGATCCCCAAAGGATATTGCTGATGCCAAAGCATTATATCAAACTAAATTGGCTGCAAACAACAGTAATTTATTAATTGCAGGAATTGGGCATATTGAATTGCTTGAAGGTAAAATTCAAGATGCAAGAAATCATTTTGAAGCTGCGATCTCTTTATCTCAGGGAAAAAGCATTGCCGTTTTTAATGCTGTTGGTTTTGCAAATGGCAACCCTGATGCTAAAAATGGCGATGCGATGTATGCAATCGAAAAATTAAATCAGGCAAAGGCAATTAAAAAATTCAATGATCCAGATGTATTGGTGAATTTGGGTGATGCCTACAGAAAAGCTGGTGATGGAGGAAATGCAATTCTATCGTATCAAGCGGCATTAACAATCAATCCTAATTATGCAAGAGCGAACTATAGAATAGGTCGTATTTACCAATCACAAGGACGATCACAAGAATCCATATTTATGGAATTTTATGATAAAGCAATGGCAAGCGATCCTAGTTTCGCTCCTGTTTATCTTACCTTATTTTCATTCAACTATGAAATCAACGTCACCAAAGCCGCAGAATACTTTGATAAATGGCTTGCCAATACTGATGAAGATGAAAAAAGTTGCTATTACAGAGCATCTTTAAAATTTGCTCAAGGATTATTTATGGAAGCTATTACCAAATGTGACGAATGTATCAGTGCTGGTGGTTCTACACCCTATCCAAGTCTTTATGGATTAAAAGCAAATGCTTACAGTAAACTTAAAGATTCAATTAAGGTTATTGAATGTTACACTGAATATTTTAAACGTCAAGCATCAGATAAAGTTGTATCAGCTGATTATTTAGAATATGCGAAAAACTTATTGAAAATTCCAGGAAATGAAGTTGAAGCAGGACTATTTATTGATAAAGCTGTTGCGTTGGATTCCATAGAAAAAAACAAAGTAGATTATTTAAAATCAGTTGCACAAATTTATGAGGGACAGAAAAAATACAAAAATGCTGCTCAATGGTATATGAAGGTTTTAGTAATAAAGAAGAATCCAGGTAAAGTAGATTTATACAATGCTGGCTATAATTTTTTCAGAGGCGGTGGATATGATTCTTCCATTTTAGTTTTCAATATTTACACTGAAAAATTTCCGGAAGATATTTTTGGAAACTATATGATTGCTAAATCCAACGCAGCAATCGACACTAGTGGAACCTTAGGAATGGCTGTTCCTTATTATTTAAAAGCTATAGAAATTGGTGAAAAAGAAGCAGACAAAACAAAAGTAAAAGACAAGTTGATGGGTTCGTACCAATATTTAATCGAATACTATTACAACAAAATGAAAGATCAAGCAAATGCTATAATTTATGCAGACAAAGCGCTTTTACTTGATCCTAATGATGCGCAAATGATAAGCAACAGAGATTTCATCAGCAAAAATGATCCCAAAGCTGCTCCAAAGAAACCAGCAACAAACAAGCAGGCAACGAAACCATAATTTTAGAATATACCAAATTAAAAAAGCTGTTCGTAATTGAACAGCTTTTTTAATTTGGTATATCAACCGGTCTCAAACCGGTGACAATATTATTATGGAAATATTCCTAATTCCAAATAGCTGGTTGCCACTTTATTGATAGCACTAACGTAAGCGGCTGTACGCATATCAGGAATAGAAGGATTATCTTTCCAGATTTGCATAATTTCTCTTGTAGCACTTATCATCGTTTCTTCCAAACCACTATGTACTAAATCCTGCTCCTCAGGACCATGCATAATGAAGGCGCGTTCTTTGTCTTCTACTCTTTTATTGGTCAACTCTTCTATTTGTCCTAAAATACGTGTATTTAAATTTTCAGTGAAGCGTTTTTCCATACGACCATATCGAACATGGCTTAAGTTTTTTAACCACTCGAAATAACTCACAGTAACACCACCTGCATTCAAATACATATCAGGCACACAAAGGATTCCTTTTTGTGCAAATACTTCGTCGGCTTCTGGAGTACAAGGTCCATTTGCTGCTTCACCTATGATTTTTGCTTTTATTCTTGGTGCATTTTCGCCATTAATAACATTTTCTAATGCAGCGGGAATTAAAATATCGCATTCCAATTCTAAAGCATCTGAATTTTTCGCTAAATTTTGCGCTCCTGGGAAATTCAAAATTGATCCCGTTTTTTTTCTGTGTTGGAATACTTCATCCTCATTTAATCCTTCAGCACAATATATTGCTCCTTCAAATTCTGCAAGTGCAACAATTTTTGCCCCTGCCTCTCTGAAGAATTTTGCAGAATGATAGCCTACATTTCCCAATCCCTGAACAACAACACTTTTTCCTTGAACTCCAGTAGTGAGTCCTAATTTTTTCATCACATCTTCCATATTGCAAACTTCACGGATACCGAAGAAAACTCCCAAACCGGTAGCTTCAGTTCTTCCTCTAACACCTCCCTGTGTAACTGGCTTACCAGTAACACAACCAGCTGCATCGATTTCACCAGGTTTTAATGAAGCATAAGTATCCACAATCCATGCCATTTCTCTTGGTCCTGTACCATAATCAGGTGCAGGCACATCAATACCGGGGCCAATAAAGTTTTTCTTCACTAACTCTGCTGTGTAACGACGTGTGATTTTTTCCAATTCATAGGTAGAGTAATTGCGAGGATTGATTTTTATCCCCCCCTTACCACCACCGAATGGAACATTTACAATTGCGCATTTGTAAGTCATTAATGAAGCTAATGCCATAACTTCATCTTGATTCACTTCATCACTGAAACGAATACCTCCTTTACAAGGAGATTTGTGTTGACTGTGTTGTACACGATAAGCTTCTATCACTTCAATTTTTCCGTTGTCCATTTTAACTGGAAAACGCATTTGATAAACGCTGTTGCAAGCTTTTATTTGCTCAAGAATACCAAGGTCCCAATTGGTGAATTTAGAAGCCTTGTCGAAGCTTTTTTCTACACTCTGAAAAAAGCTGTAATTTGAATTTGAAGACATATTTCAGGTTTTTATTTTAAAATTTATTTTACTGATTGTTCTTTTTCCAGTTTTGTTATTTTTCTGTCTATTGAAAATACATAAATAAAAAGACCAATTAATATTGTTAAGCAAACAGCAACAACCGTGTAGATTTTACCATTACTGCGCATTAAATCAGCCATTTCCACTTTGTCCTGTGCTGACGCAGACAATGAAAAAAACAACGTCGTTACAATTAATAAATACTTATTCATTAATGATATTTTTATTTTTAATTAATTCCAATCTGATTTTCAATGTGGCTATCCAAACTCCAAGTAAAGTCCATCCAATAATTGCAGGGTAAAAAATCATTCTCATTGTTGAATCTAAATCTGTTCTGTCGAGAGCAGGATTTCCACTATCACTTCCGGGAGCTCCGGGATGAAGACTTCCCACTAATCTTGGAATAATCCAGATGCTGGGAAATAGCATTGCAAAAGCAAAGATGTTGTATACTGCACTTACCCTTGCACGTTTGTCTATATCTGTAAAAGAACCTCTCAACACAAAATAAGCTCCATAAATCAGCAAAGCAATGGCGGCTCCTATAAGTTTAGGCTCCTTCAAAACACTTCCAATGGATTGTCCTTGATCTGTAACCCAGGTTACGTTTACCCACAAAAATCCTGTTGCGTAACCCAGAATGCCAAAAAAACTGCCTAATGCGGCATAACTACTTGAAGCAATATCGCTTCTGAAATTTTGATGACGAAGGTATTTTACAGAATGGTAAAAACTGATTGCAAATAAAACCATCATACCCATCCACATACACACATGGAAATACAAGTTTCTGATAGTTTCATTTAGTATATTAAGTCGTGGAACGGGAAGAAGAAAGCCTGCTACTATGGTATAAACCAACAATAAAAATGATAATATTTTCCACCAGATTTTGTTCACCAATTCAAGCATTTAATAAAGTGTGGCAAAGTTAAGGTTAACTAGTTCATACCAAAAAAATATTATCAATATGCAGTTAATTTTAAGTATTAATCTTTCCACAAAAAGGGGAACAGAATTACTGCCAAAACAATAACCAATATATCCATCAGAAGGGTAAGACCCGCTAATTGAAAAAGGGCTCCTTCTCTGAACACTTCTCCAAAAGCTACTTTACTTAATTTCATGAGTAAAAGTAACTGAGGCAAAATGACAGGAAAACCTAAAATTGCTATCAATGCAGCATTCTGCTGGGCTTTTGCGGCAATAGCACTCATTAAAGTGAATACCAAACTGATTCCCATGCCACCTAGTATGACTATGCCTGCAAACTGGAATACATTTGATAAGGGATTATCTAAAAAAACAAAGAATAAGCATAAACTAATCAAACTCATTAATAACATTAACAATACATTAAATATAAGCTTGCCGAAAATAAACTGGGCTGGATTTGCAATTGAATAGAAATAGAGCATTCGACCCTTGCTTTCCTGTAAAAAACTTTTTGCAACAGCATTTACACAAACAAATAACTGTATCACCCAAAATAAACTATTCCAAATCTGTGCATCAGGACTTTCAGGAAGTGAAAGATAAATCACAAAAATAGTTGCAGCAATGTATAGAAGAATTCCATAGAAAGTATGCTTTTGTCGAAACTCAAGCAAGATATCTTTTTTTAACAGTGCCAATGTTTGTTGATTCATGAGTGCAAAGTAATAAAATTCATCAAATGATGATATCATTAACTTTAATTGGTTAATAATTGCTTTGGAAATTGAAAATCCGGATTAAAAACAAATGTTCTGTCAGAAAGCGTCATCAAAAATGCAATCAAATCAATTTTGTCGTTTGTGGTTAATGAAATTTTCTTTTGGAGACTAGAAGACAATGTACTGTAAGATATAATACCTGAATTATAATGTTTGATTACCTCTGATAGCTTTTTAAACCTTCCATCATGCATATATGGAAAAGTGTATTCAATATTTCTTAAGGTAGGCACTTTAAATAAAAAAGAATCGACTGTGTTTTGAGTAACAAGAAATCTTCCATAATCATTTAAAGTAGAATCCATGGGCAATCCATTATTTTGAAAAGAGAAATTAGTGAATAAAGGTTCCTGGTGGCAAACATTGCAATTTGCTTTAAAAATTTGATACCCATTTGATTCTTGCTTTGTAAATGATGCTTGCTTTCTCATTACGCTATCATATTTAGCGTTATAACTAACAAGTGTCAACAAAAACTGAGAGAGAGATTTAAGCAACTTTTCTTTGGAGATTACAGAATCTTGATAAGATTGAAAAAACAAACTTTTATAAAAAGCAGATTGATTTAATTTTGAAACGATACTATTCATTTGCTCACCCATTTCTTTGGGATGTGTTAGTGGCATAATTGAAAACTCATCAAGATTATCAATACCTCCGTCCCACCTGAAAGCTGGTTGCCAAGCAAGATTCATCAAACCGGGTACATTTCTTGTTCCAATGCTATCATATATACCATGACTTAATGCATGATCAACATGAGCAAATGCACCAAAAGAAGAATGACAACTGGCGCAGGATATTTTATTGTTTTTAGATAAGATGGGATCATAGAATAAAATTCTTCCCAATTCAATTTTTTCTTTGGTTAGTTTATTTTGTTTAAAATCGTAAACAGGTTGAGGCCAATTTTCAGGAACAATAAAATACACTTCTTCAATTAATACCCAAGAAGTTAAAGTGATAAAAATGATTACTGTAATAAAAATATACTTTTTCATTTTTTGATAATCTTAAAGCATTTTACCAACTGAGAAGATAATAATACCGCTTCAGCTCCGGGAGACATGATATGACTCTGTTTTACCAAATCCAGATTTTGAATAAAATCATGTAATTCCAAGCCTATGTTGATTGTTGAAGCTTTCTTATTGTAGATGGACAAGTTAATTTCCTGATAACAATTTTCACCAAACTGATAACCGCCTATGTGATACTGAAATTCATTTTTTCTGGATCTGATTCCATCTATATATCCCTCCAATTTTAAATTTATATAACCACCTTTCCATGTCCAATACATCCCTTTTGTGGGATCCAAATCACCTGTCATAGGCCCAACATGAGCTGTACTGTCAACACCCAATCCGAGTTGAATACTGTCGTAACTTAATGCTTGAGGAACAGACAATTTTATGTTCATCGACTTAGGATTATCTGAATCTAATAAATGAAAACTACTCTGCTCACTAAATACCATTTTATTTTTTTCAAAAAATCTGATATTTGTGATGTAAAATTTTAAAGTTTCGATTGAAATTTTTTTTGAATTAGAATAGCTATAAATCTTGTCGTTCAATATCAACTTCTTATTAAGAAATAATGGTTGAATTGAAAGAGTAAGAGTTTTAATTTTTTTTTGTGATGACGATTGATTTATTGTTAGGGCGACGGGCAACTCCATAGAAGTGAGCAACAAAATTGAAAGGGCAAAAAAAGATATAGATTTAAAGTTCATTTATTTATCTGTTTCAATTTATAAAATTATAGAGATTTGTTGATCATTAGTTTTTGTTCTGTTGATCCAGAAGAGCGAATAATTTTGATGGTGTATTCGGCATTATATAAAGCTTGAGCATCAAAATAAGCAATTGTACTTCCCTGGTACAAAGTTGTTTCTTTGACAAAAATTCCAGATTCATCATACAATTGCATTTTAACGTCTTCATTAATCATACCATTACTCTGAATCACAATCAATTCACTTTTTTCAGCAAAAAAAATCGTAAAAGGGAGCTTTTCCTCTTTCTTTAACAGATTGATTTTATTTTTTAAGTTAGCGTATTTTATAAAAGGTTCTTCAATCGTATCTACAATTTTAGAAAGTGAATTTCTAAATAGAGTTGGTCCAATTAGAAATGGGTAGACTGGATTACTCAAAGAATCAATCGTTAA
Source organism: Chitinophagaceae bacterium (assembly GCA_027484165.1). Classification (GTDB taxonomy): domain Bacteria; phylum Bacteroidota; class Bacteroidia; order Chitinophagales; family Chitinophagaceae; genus Ferruginibacter. The sequence goes on from JAIXWH010000083.1 coordinate 27,768, forward strand.
AAAGTAACAATAGGTCCCCTGAGGATATTCAGGTGTAATACAAAATCTTCCATTATGTTGATCAAGAAAATCAGGCAATGTGGATGATATAAATTGGTAAGCATTGAAATCGGTAATTACTTTTTTTGATTTTTTTCTTTTTGGATTTGATTTTAATTGAAATCCTGATTTCATCCTAACAATTTCACCAATTCCGGTTTTATTATAAAAACCATATGGTCCGTAAATCGGAAACCCATCATTTGCAAATCCAATTATGGGAGAATGAATTTTATTGTCAGGATTTTTTAATTTTAAAAATATGCTCCAATTATCCTCTGATTTTTTTGAAGTAATCATTGATCCATTTATCATCATTCCTTTATAGGATTGTTTTAATGTAGAATTATTATGTTTCACAGTATCCGGATTAATGGGAAATGCAACCCAAATTTTTTTTTGAGATTTTTGGGTATATTTTTCTACATAAACAAAGTCTTGGGAAAAAGATATGGATTTTACAGCTGAAGATTTATTTGAAGAGTCATTTATTAACCAGGATGTAATAATTGGATTAGTTTGAGCAGTTGAATGAAAATTAATGAGCGAAACAAATAAAGAAATCAGGAACCTTTTAGGCATAATTTTAAATACTTTAGATGTGTATCAATAAAATATCCTTTGTTAAATCAAGAATAATTCTGGTGTTATAAATTACCCCAATCCTATTTCATCATGTCTTGATGGGATCTCCACATCCAAAAATCCTTTTCGGATTAATCGTTTTTTAAAATCCATTTGAACCGGATATTCGCCGTGAACTAAAAATAATTTTTTAACTGCACGTGGCTCCTGGCATGCCAGGAATTGACACAAATCATCGTAATCGCCGTGGGCACTCATGCTCCTCATTTCGGCTATTTCGGCATTTACTTCGTGAGGCTGTCCAAATATGTTTATTTCTTTTGGTTTATGTTTCAGCCTTCCACCTAATGAATGAGGTTCGCAATAACCGGTAAGCAAAATTGTGTTTTTGCTATTTTCAATATTGTTACTGATATGATGTTTAACTCTTCCTGCTTCAGCCATTCCACTTGCTGAAATAATCACACAAGGATTTTTATAGTAGTTCAGCATTTTGGATTCGTCAACAGTTTTTACAAATTTCAATCCTTTAAAGTCAAAAGGATCACTATCGCTTTGTAATACTTTTTGAATCCTTGAATTAAAATACTGAGGAAAGCTTTTTATAATTTGAGTTGCTTTTAAACTCAAAGGACTGTCTACAAAATATTCCAGCTGTGGTAATCTGTTTTCTAATTCTAATTGATTTAAGGAATATAATATCTCCTGAGTTCTTCCTACGCTGAATGCAGGAATGATTAATTTACCTTGTTTTTTTAAACAAGTGTGTTCTATCCATTTTAATAACGTGTCTGTTGAAGAATGGTGTTCATCGTGAAGACTGTTTCCATAAGTGGATTCCAGTAAAATATAATCCGATTGTTCAAACACAGCAGGAGACTTTAAAATGATATCCCTGTAACGACCAACATCACCACTAAATGTCAATGTTGATTTTTTTCCATTTTCTGTAATTCTTAAATGAACTGCTGCACTTCCGATGATATGGCCGGCATCTGTAAAACAAAACTCAAAATTTTCGTCGATTTTGAACCATTTCTGATAATCAACTATTTCAAAATGACTTGAGGCGATAATTGCATCTTCAGTAGTATAGAGTGGTTTTAAATATGGCAAGCCTAATAATGCCCTTTTTTTATTTTCAAATTTGATATCATTTTCCTGAATACCTGCAGAATCTTCCATCAATACTGTAGCTAGATCTTTTGTTGCAGGAGTAGCATATACTTTACCGTCATATCCATCCTTGATCAATTTAGGTAGCAAGCCGCAATGATCAATATGTGCATGAGAAAGTATCACATAATTAATCTCTTTGGGATTAAAACCGAATTCACTGTTTAACTCGTTAGTTTCATGACCCATGCCCTGAAACAACCCACAATCTAGCAATAGTTTTTTTCCGTTAGTTAGTGTGATAAGATGTTTTGATCCGGTAACAGTTCTGGCGGCTCCGTGAAATGAAATTTTCATAACTGAGTATTTACAGTAAGTTACGGATATAAGTTAAGTTATTAAGCATTTATTGCCATCCAAGCCATCATTCCAATGCCATGCTCTATAGCAGATTCGTCAATATTGAATGTTGGTGTATGCACATTACTCGTTATGCCCTTTTCTTTGTTACCGGCACCTAATCTAAAGAAACATCCGGGAATTTCATGAGAGTAATAGGCGAAGTCTTCAGCTCCCATTCTTAATTCGGTTTCAAATACATTTTCGTCGCCAGCAAATTCAATAGCTATTTTTTTTGCCTCCTCCGAAAGCGCGATATCATTATACACAAATGGATAACCCACATCAATTTTAATGTCTGCTTCAGCCCCCATAGCAGTTACCAATTCATTTGTTTGTTTGATGATTAATTCGTGTGCTTTGAATCGCCACTCTTCATCCATTGCTCTGAATGTACCCATCAGTTTAACTTCAGATGGAATAACATTTGTGGTATTTCCTCCGTTAAATGCAGTAATGGAAAGTACTGAAGGATTGAAGGGATTATTGTTTCTGCTAACTATTTGTTGTAAACTCACCACCAGTTGCGACGCTATTAAAATAGAGTCTGCGGTAAATTGAGGTGCAGCTGCATGCCCGCCTTTACACTTAACCGTTATGTATATTTCATCTGCACTAGCCATCACCATTCCGCCTCTGAAACTGAATTGCCCTACTTCCATTCCAGGATGAACATGCAAAGCGAATATTTTTTCAGGAGCAGGATTTTGTAGCACTCCTTCTTTGATTAAAAGACTTGCTCCGCCTGGATTTTTTTCCTCCCCTGGTTGAAATATCAATTTAATGGTACCTTCCCAGTTCTCCTTGGTTTCATTTAAAATCTTCGCTGCTCCTAATAAACAAGTGGTATGCACGTCATGACCACAAGCATGCATCACTCCATCATTTTTAGATTTGTAGGAGATGTTATTTTCTTCCCTAATCGGAAGAGCATCCATGTCTGCTCTTAATGCTATAATTTTCGAATCTGAATTTTTTCCATTGATTAAAGCAACCACTCCTGTTTTTGCTAAAACCTGATAAGGTATTCCCCAAGATTTTAATTTATCCTGAACAAATGCAGAAGTGTTGTACTCCTCAAAACTCAATTCCGGATTGGAATGCAAATGATGTCTTACTTCAATAAACTCCTCTGCATAATTTTTAGCCAATTGTTTTATTTGATCTAGCATTGGGATGGGTTGTAAATAAAAGAAATTATTGCTCTTCTTCCGATTTTTTTATGATGGATTTTTGTTCCACTTTTTCAGGTGTAATGTAAATGTTTCCAGAGATTAAATTGGATTTCACCAACACATCTCTGAATTTTTCAGCTTCTTCTCTTTCTGTAAAATTCCCCAATTTTATTTTGATATTGGGAGCCAAAAAACTCATGTATAATTTCTGATCGGGATAAGCTTTAATCAACTCAGAGCGAATTTGCATTGCCATAGATCTGTCAGATGTATTTACAATCAACAAACGATAACCATCTACCAATTGAATTTTTTTAGAGAGACTTTCGTAGTATTCAGTCATTTTTGCGCCAAGTAAATCAATACGTTCATCTTTGTGAATGAATGATTTTCCGTTTGCAGTGGTATCTGTAATAAATACTTGTGCAGATAATCCTGTAACAAAAATTTGAAACATTGATAGGAGCAACAAATATTTCTTCATTCCATTTTATTTTTTATCAGGCGTCTTTGCCATGACATTGTTTGAATTTCTTTCCGCTACCACAAGGACAAGGATCATTGCGTCCGATTTTGGGTTCAACTCTTACCGGCTCTTGTTTTATTGGAGTTGAAGGATCAAAGTAATCATTTTGATTAGCTGCATAATCCTGGCCTGCTGCATCAATTTCCGCTTTGTTGATGTTCATTTTGCTCATGTCTGTTTTTCTTTCTCTTCCTTCCTTAATTTGAGCAGGTCTTGCTTCATCCAATGGAATTGAAGCATGACTTAAGAAACTAACAATATCTCGATTTACCTGATCATTCATTTGTTTGAATGCAGCGAAAGCTTCTATTTTATAGATTACTAACGGATCTTTTTGTTCATAGCCAGCAGTTTGAACACTATGACGCAAATCATCCATAGCACGAAGGTGTTCTTTCCATGCATCATCAATCAAAGCCAGTGTAATATTTCTTTCCAATGCATTCATCAATTCTCTGCCTTCGGTTTCAAAATATTTATCCAGTTTAACTAATGCCTGCACTCCTCTTCTTCCATCAGTAAATGGAACAGCTACATTTTCAATATGGTTGCCCTGTTCTTTTCTGATATTGCTGATTATAGGAAGTGTCTGTTCAATAATTCCTTTCTTTTTTTGAGAGTAATGAGCCATAACCTCATTATATAATCTTTCTGTGAGTTGATTAAAATCCTCTTTACTCAATTCCTCTGCACTGATTTGTGTATCAACTCCAAAACTTTTGATTACTTCAAGCTTGAACATTTCATGATTATCGGAATCTTTACTCGCATTAACCAATGAATTTGCTACTGCATAGAAAGCATTATCCAAATCCAACGCCAATCTATCACCAAATAAAGCATGACTTCTTCTGCCATAAACAACATTTCGCTGTTTGTTCATCACATCATCATATTCGAGTAGGCGTTTACGTATGCCGAAGTTATTTTCTTCTACTTTTTTCTGCGCTCTCTCGATACTCTTCGTAATCATGCTGTGCTGAATCACTTCGCCTTCTTTGTAACCCATCCTATCCATAAGACCTGCGATTCTTTCACTGCCGAACATACGCATCAAATCATCTTCAAGTGATACAAAGAAATTAGTAGTACCTGGATCACCTTGTCTTCCCGCACGACCACGCAACTGTCTGTCTACACGACGACTTTCATGCCTTTCAGTTCCGATGATTGCCAAGCCACCGGCTTCCTTAACACCTGGACCTAACTTGATATCAGTACCACGACCAGCCATATTGGTAGCAATAGTAACTGCTCCTGCAAATCCTGCTTCTGCAACTACTTGAGCTTCTTTGGAGTGTTGCTTTGCGTTCAATACGTTGTGTGGAATATTTTTTTGTTTCAGCATTCTGCTTAATAACTCACTGATTTCTACAGAAGTGGTACCAACAAGAGTGGGTCTTCCTGCTGCTCTCAACGATTCAACTTCATCAATAACAGCTTTATACTTTTCTCGTTTTGTTTTATATACTTTATCCTGATCATCTTTTCGTATAGCAGTAACGTTTGTTGGAATAGAAACCACATCCAATTTATAAATACTCCAGAATTCAGCAGCTTCTGTTTCTGCAGTACCGGTCATCCCTGCAAGCTTATGATACATTCTGAAATAATTCTGCAAAGTAACAGTAGCGTATGTTTGTGTAGATGCTTCAATCTTTACATTTTCTTTCGCTTCCAATGCCTGATGCAAACCATCTGAATATCTTCTTCCATCAAGAATACGACCTGTTTGCTCATCCACAATTTTTACTGCACCTTCCATAACCACATACTCTGTGTCTTTGTCAAACAAAGTATATGCTTTTAATAATTGCTGAACGATGTGAATGCGCTCTGCCTTTAATGAATATTCGTTTATTAATCCATCTTTTTGTTTTAATTTTTCTTCGCTTGATAGCGCCGACTTATCGATACTCGTTAATTTAGTGGCGATATCAGGTAAAATAAAAAACTCCGGATCTTCTCCACTTCTGGTAATCAAATTCAATCCCTGATCAGTAAGTTCAACAGAATTATTTTTTTCATCGATGATGAAAAATAATTCGGCATCAACTTTAGGCATTTCTTTTTGCTGATCGGCGAGATAGTAGTTTTCACTTTTTTGCAATTTCACTCTCATTCCAGGTTCACTCAAAAATTTGATAAGCGCACTGTTTTTAGGTAATCCTCTGTGAGCACGCATTAAAGCCAATCCTCCATCTTTGGGATCATCATTTCCTTCAGCAATTTTTTTCTTAGCTTCAATCAAAAATTGATTAACTGCTTTCTTTTGTGCATCCACTAATTTTTCGATTCTTGGTTTTAAATCAAAAAATTGTTGAGTGTTATCACTATGTCCAATTGGACCACTAATAATTAAAGGAGTTCTTGCATCATCTATCAACACACTATCCACCTCATCCACCATAGCGTAATGGTGTTTGCGTTGAACCATTTCATCAGGACGATGAACCATGTTGTCTCTCAAATAATCGAAACCAAATTCATTATTAGTTCCATAAGTAATATCTGCATTATAGGCATTGCGACGGGCATCACTATTAGGTTCGTGTTTGTCTATACAATCCACTTTTAATCCGAGCCATTCAAAAATGGGACCATTCCATTCGCTATCTCTTTTTGCCAGATAATCATTCACTGTTACAATATGTACCCCTTCGCCGGCAAGTGCATTTAAGTAGGCAGGTAAGGTACTCACCAAAGTTTTACCCTCTCCTGTTGCCATTTCAGAAATTTTACCGGAATGTAAAACAGAACCCCCAATCAACTGAACATCATAATGAACCATGTTCCATTTTACAATGTTACCAGCGGCGTTCCAGGTATTTTTGTAAATAGATTTGTTGCCTGAAATTGTAATGTGATCTTTTTTGGTGGCGAACTCTTTATCCAGTTCAGTAGCAGTAGATTCGATATTTTCATTATCCTTGAAACGTCTGCCTGTTTCTTTTACTACAGCAAATGCTTCTGGTAAAATCTCAAGTAAAATTTCTTCTATTTTTTGATCTCTTTGTTTTTTCAACTCATCCACTTCATTGTAGATATGGTCTCTGCCAGCTATATCTTCAGATGGCAATGCCTCTGCTTCAGTATTTTTAGAATCAATTGCTGCATCAATATCAGATAAGTGATTTTTGATTCTTATCTTGAATTCCTGAGTTTTGTTTCTAAGTTCATCGTTGGACAAAGACTGGTATTTTGCAAAAAATTCATTGATTTTTGCTACCTGAGGTAATATTTTCTTTACGTCTTTTTCACTTTTGCTTCCGCCAAACAATTTTGATATAAATCCGATCATACTTTCCGCTTATTATGCTACTTAATTAGATAATTTTTTTAGAGTCAAATACAATGCTAATGATATTTTTTAGCCATATTGACAGGTTGCAAAGGTAAAGGAACTTAATTCTTTTTTTAAATAATATTGAAGGATTGAATTGTATTTTTATTTAATGTATTATCTTATTTTTTGTGGTTTGAGGTTTGAGGTTTGTTGTTTGTGGTTTGTTGTTAGTGGTTTGTTGTTAGTGGTTTGTAGTTTGTGGTTTAAGGTTTGTGGTTTGAGGTTTTTACAAGTCCTAACCAATCTATATAACCCATTGAACCTTCCAAACCTATTAAACCTGACATACATTAAAACCTTTCCTTTGTATTATATGGCTTTTGCCCTACATTTGCACCTCAAAATAACCATATAGGATATTATATTTTTATAATAAGAACAAACAGCAAATTATATGAGTGGTGCATTAAAAGAAGTAAGAAACCGGATAAAAAGTGTACAAAGTACTCAACAAATTACCAAAGCCATGAAAATGGTGAGTGCTGCTAAGCTTCGTCGTGCTCAGGACGCCATAACGCAAATGCGGCCTTATGCAAAAAAACTGCAAGAAATGATGAGCAATATTGTTAGCAACAGTGATGGGGAAGTTTCAATGGATTTGGCTGCTGAGAGACCAGTGGAAAAAGTATTGATCATTGTAGTAACTAGCGACAGAGGATTATGCGGAGGATATAACAGTAATTTGATTAAACTGGCTAAACAGGTTGCAAGAGAAAAGTATTCAACTCAATTAGATAAAGGAAATGTTCAGTTTTTACCTATTGGCAAAAAGGGATATGAACACTTCACTAAAAATGGATTTAAAGTAATTAATAATTATTGGGACCTTTTCACCAATTTAAGTTTTGAAAAAGTTCAGACTGCTGCAAAATATGCAATGGATGCTTTCGCTGCTAAAGAAATAGATGCAGTTGAAGTAATTTACAGTGAATTTAAAAATGCAGCATCTCAAGCCTACATAGCTGAACCCTTTTTACCTGTTCAAAAAGTAGCTCAGACAGAAAACAAGAAAAAGTCGGATTTTATTTACGAACCCAATCAGCAGATATTGATTGCAGAATTAATGCCGAAAATATTGAATACTCAATTATACAAAGCAGTATTAGATGCTAACGCAAGTGAGCATGGTGCAAGAATGACTGCAATGGATAAGGCAAGTGATAATGCGAATGAATTACTGAAGTCATTGAAAATTAGTTATAACCGCGCTCGTCAGGCTGCAATTACAACAGAATTGACTGAGATTGTAAGTGGCGCGGCTGCATTGCAAGGTTAATTTGATTTGATGATGTGTTGATTTGAAAATTTGGAGATACCTAATGTGAAAATTTGAAAACTCGACAATTTCACTATTTCAGAAAATACATTCAAAATCTCGTCAATAACTTATCAAATCAATCAATCTTCAAATCTTCAAATCAATTAAAATGGAAATATCAGAAATCATACCACATATAGAGGCTTTAATTTTTGCAAGTGACAAAGCATTATCAGCTGAGGAAATAAATGAGTTTGTCAACAACGCACTTGGCTTCATTGAAGACAGAGCAAGCATAGACCAGGTAGAATCTGCAATTCAGGGAATTAAGGAAAAATATGATACTGAATTTTACGCCTTCGAATTAAAACAAAGCGGTGGTGGCTGGCAATTTCTAACCAAACCACAGTTTCACAAAACAGTTGCTCTATTAAATGGCGATAAATTTTTAAAAAGACTATCTTCTGCTTCCCTTGAAACTCTAGCGATTATTGCATATAAACAACCTATCACAAAAAGTGAAATAGAGTCTATCAGAGGAGTGAATTGCGATTATGCTGTTCAAAAATTATTGGAAAAAGACTTAATCATAATCTCTGGAAGAAACGAAGAAGCAGTTGGCAAACCTCTCATCTACTCTACTTCAAAATCATTTATGGATTATTTTGGAATCAACAGCGCTGATGAGTTGCCTAAAATAAACGAAGTTTTGATGGAAGAATTAGTTAAAGCAACGGTAATGAATAGTAGTAGCATGCAAGATGAAGAAAACTCAACAAGAAATCCAGAAGAAATTGAATCAACTGAAAATATAACCAATGAAATTTCATCTCCTGATTTACCAGATAGCAATGACGTGGGTGAAAAAGAACAATAACTTTTATTTAAAAGGCATTCAATATGCCTTTTTTTATTAAAGATAAAATAGCACAATTGGAAAATCTTTCGAATGAAACACTGATCAGTATAGCTCAAGAGTTTGGAACTCCGGTATACATTTACAATACTGAAAAAATCACAGAACAATACAAAAAATTAACTTCAGCATTCAGTTCTTGTAACGCAAAAATATTTTATGCGTGTAAGTCTCTAACGAATATCAATATCCTAAAGCATCTTCTTTCATTAGGATCATGTTTGGATTGTGTTAGCATTAATGAGGTGAAACTGGGATTACTTGCAGGATTTGCTCCACAACAAATATTGTATACACCAAACTGTGTTGATTTCAATGAAATGCTTGAAGCAAAAGAGCTAGGTGTAAACATCAACATTGACAATATTTCCATACTGGAGCAATTCGGTACTGCTTTTGGAAACTCTTATCCTGTTTGCATTCGACTCAATCCGCATATCATGGCGGGTGGTAATTTTAAAATTTCAACAGGGCATATAGACAGTAAGTTTGGTATTTCAATCCATCAATTAAGACATATTGAAAGGATAGTAAAATCCACCAATCTTAAAGTAGAAGGAATTCATATGCACACCGGAAGTGAGATAAAAGACATCAATGTTTTTTTGATGGGATTGGAAGTGATGTTTGGAGTGGCGGAACATTTTCCTGATTTAAAATACATCGATTTGGGAAGCGGATTTAAAGTTTCCTATCAACCTGGAGATAAAGAAACTGATGTTAATGAGTTAGGTAACAAAGTGTCTGAAGCATTCTTGAAATATAAAAATGAAACTGGAAAAAAATTGGAAGTGTGGTTCGAGCCTGGAAAATATTTGGTAAGTCAGTCAGGTTATTTTGTAGTGAAAGCAAATGTGATCAAGCAAACGCCAGCAACCGTTTTTGTTGGAGTTAACAGTGGATTCAATCATTTGATTCGTCCAATGATGTATGATGCGTATCATCACATCGAAAACATAACTAACACCAATGGAACTCCAAGAATTTATACTGTTGTTGGAAACATCTGTGAAACAGACACATTTGCATGGGACAGAACAATTAACGAAGTAAGAGAAGGAGATTTACTGGTGATGTATAACGCTGGGGCTTATGGTTTTGAAATGTCATCAAATTTTAATTCCAGATTGAAGCCTGCTGAAGTGATGATTAAAGATGGTAAAACTATTTTAATTAGAAGAAGAGACAATTTTGAAGATTTGTTGAGCAATCAAATCTACTAAAACCGTCTCTTTCAGTATTGATTTTAAATAGCTTGTATGTTGTAAATTGCACAATTATACTAATGAAAGATTTTTGTGGACAGATTTTAATTTATAGTTATGGCAAAACAAATTCGTAAGCAGGAAGCATTAGAATATCATGCAAAAGGAAGGCCCGGAAAAATAGAAGTTATCCCTTCAAAGGAAGCCAAAACACAAAGGGATTTGTCTTTGGCTTACTCTCCAGGTGTTGCAGAGCCTTGCAATGAAATTGCTGCAAATAAAGAAGACGTATATAAATATACAGCAAAAGGAAATTTGGTAGGCGTAATTACCAATGGAACTGCTGTTTTAGGCTTAGGGAATATCGGACCTGAAGCAAGCAAGCCTGTAATGGAGGGTAAGGGTGTATTGTTTAAAATATTTGCAGATATAGATGTATTTGATATCGAAATCAATGAAACAGACCCCAAAAAATTCGTTGAGATTGTAAAATCTTTGGAACCCACCTTTGGTGGAATTAACCTTGAGGATATTAAGGCTCCCGAATGTTTTTACATAGAGCAAGAATTAAAAGCTCAATGCAATATTCCAATCATGCATGATGATCAGCATGGTACTGCTATCATTTCTGCTGCAGCTCTTCTGAATGCATTGGAAATACAAAAAAAGAAAATAGATAAAGTAAGATTTGTTGTAAATGGTGCCGGCGCTGCTGCGATGGCATGTATCAAACTTTATGAATCATTAGGCGCAAAACCTTCAAACTTTGTGATGTTTGATAAAAAAGGTATTTTATTCAAAGGAAGGCCTGACATAGAAGAGTATAAATTGAAGTTTTGTGTAGATGCTAAATATAAAGACTATGATTTAGGCAAAGCACTTAAAGATGCAGATGTGTTTTTAGGATTGAGTGTAGGAAATGTGGTAACAGAAGAAATGGTGAAATCAATGGCTAAAAATCCTATAGTTTTTGCGATGGCAAATCCTGATCCAGAGATTACCTACGACAAAGCATTGAATGCCAGAAAAGATGTGATTATGGCTACAGGAAGAAGCGACTATCCCAATCAGGTGAATAATGTTTTGGGATTCCCTTATATCTTTCGTGGAGCCTTAGACGTTAGAGCAAAGCATATCAATGAGGAAATGAAGCTTGCTGCAGTAAAGGCGCTTGCAGAACTGGCTAAAACTCCTGTACCGGATATTGTTAATTTGGCTTACAATGAAAAAACAATTTCGTTTGGACCTACATACATCATTCCAAAACCTTTTGATCCAAGATTATTGTCAACAGTAGCGCCAGCCGTTGCAAAAGCAGCAATTGAAAGTGGAGTAGCTAGAATAAAAATAACGGATTGGGAAGCATATGAAATAGAATTAAATAAGAGATTGGGATTGGATAACCAGCTCAGTCGTATATTGAGCAATAAAGCAAAGAGCAATCCTAAAAGAGTAATTTTTGCTGATGCAGAGAACGCTAAAATACTCAAAGCGGCTCAAATGGTAGTTGAAGAAGGTATCGGATACCCTATACTGTTAGGTAATGAAAATAAAATTAAAAAGATTGCTGAAGAAAATGCTGTCGATTTAGATGACATGCCTATAATCGATCCTAAAAGTGATGAGCATGAGGAATTAAGAAAAGAATTTAGCGAGCTTTTCTTTGAAAAAAGACAAAGAAAAGGAATCAATAAATATGAAGCACTGAAAGCGATGAAAGACAGAAATCATTTCGGCTGCATGATGGTTGAAACCGGAGAAGCAGATTGTATGATTAGTGGTTTAAGCAGAAATTATCCCGACACCATAAGACCTGCACTACATATTATAGGTACAGAAGATGGAGTAAAAAAGATTGCAGGTATGTATCTGCTTTTTACCAAAAGAGGTCCTTTATTTCTTGCAGACACTACAGTCAATTTCAATCCTACTGCAGAGGAATTAGCTGAAATCACCATGCTTGTTGCAAAAGAAGTACGCCAATTCAATATCGTACCTAAAATTGCAATGCTCTCCTATTCTAATTTCGGAAGCTCTAATTCTCCTGAAGCGAATACAGTAAGAGCTGCAAGAGAAATTGTAAAGAAAAAAAATCCTAATTTAATTTGCGATGGAGAGATACAAGGAATTCTTGCTTTCAACAAAGAAATTCTAAAAGAAAATTATCCTTTTACTGAGTTGGTTAATGGCGAGGTGAATGTCTTGATTTTCCCTAATCTAGCAGCAGGAAACTTAGCCTATAATTTATTGCAGGAAGTTGGAGGTGCTGATAGCATTGGCCCTATATTATTGGGTATGAAAAAACCAGTTCACGTTTTACAATTGGGAAGTTCTATCCGTTCTATATTCAATATGGTGGTTATCGCAGTTGTAGATGCTCAGGCGAAGAATAAAGTAAATGTTCAGGAAGTTGTAAAAAGAAGTAAATGGTGGAGAAGAAAACCAAAACCTACTTCTTAATAATTTTAAAAAAATACGATAATATAAAATGACATTTTTCACACACTTTGGTCGCTACATCCTCATGCTGAAATGGATGTTCAGCAAACCTGAAAATCCAAAGTTGTATTGGAAAGAGTTTATGCATCAATGCTCCGAGATTGGAATTGGATCCATTGGAATCGTAAGTATCATATCTGTTTTCATGGGTGCGGTTAGTGCGGTGCAGACTGCCTATCAAATCGTAAATCCATTAGTATCAAAACTAATTATAGCTCAGATTATCAGAGACACTGTTATTCTCGAATTCGCTCCTACTCTTATTTGTATTGTACTGGCTGGTGTTGTAGGTAGTAAAATTGCTAGCGAACTTGGAAATATGAGAGTAAGTGAACAAATTGATGCTCTTGAAATTATGGGCATCAATACCAGAACCTATCTCATCTTACCTAAAATTTGCGCTGCAATAGCAACCATTCCTATGCTGGTAATTTTGTCTATGGTGCTTGGAATTCTTGGTGGCAGAATAACAGTAGGTTTGTCGGGCATTATTTCAACTGAAACATACGATATGGGATTAAGAGAACTCTTTGTTCCCTACAATGTTTTTTTTGCAATGATGAAAGCCTACACATTCGCATTCATTATCAGTTCAATCCCTGCTTATTTTGGGTATCACTTAAAAGGGGGTTCTCTTGAAATCGGCAGAAGCAGTACGAGATCTGTAGTCGTAAGTTGTATAGTGATATTGATTGCAGATTATGTATTAGCTGCTTTATTACTTTGATAGATTTAATTACATGATTGAATTTAAAAACATAACAAAACGCTTTGGAGATAAGTTAGTCTTAAATGATGTGAGCCATGCTATGCAGACTGGCAAAACCAATCTTATCATCGGTACAAGCGGAAGTGGTAAAACCGTTTTGCAAAAATGTTTAGTTGGCTTGTTTGAACCTGATCAAGGTGAAATTATTTACGATGGAGTTAGTTTTACTGAAATGGAAGATGAACAAAGAAAATTATTGCGTCAGCAAATTGGCATGTTGTTTCAAGGCTCTGCACTCTTCGACAGCATGACTGTAGAAGACAATGTAAAATTTCCTTTAGACATGTTCACCAAAGATTCAGAGTCTAAAAAACTGAAAAGGGTAAATGAAGTTTTAGAACGAGTTAATCTTGTAGCAAGTAATAAAAAATATCCATCTGAAATTAGCGGTGGAATGAAAAAAAGAGTAGGTATTGCAAGAGCTATTGTTTTAAATCCGAAATATCTTTTTTGTGATGAGCCCAACTCCGGTTTGGATCCACAAACTTCTATGGTAATTGACAAGCTAATTTATGATATCACAAAGGAATTCAATACCACTACAATCATTAACACCCATGATATGAATAGCGTAATGGAAATTGGTGATAATATTTTATATATGAAGAATGGTAAGAAAGAATGGACAGGCAATAAAAAAGACATCATCTTCTCCGAAAATAAAAATTTGAACGATTTTATTTTCGCTTCCGAGTTTTTACAAGGAGCTAAAAAATTAAGAATGATGGAGGGGAAATAGTTGATTAGTTGAGAGGTAGATTAGTTTTTCTTAAATCCGCTTTGATTAGAGCCACAAACCTTTTAAACGTTGTTGAACGTTTTCAACATACAAAACCTCAATTTCATTCAACTCCCTTATCTTTGCAAAAATTTTATTCAATCACATCTATTTTATAAAAAACATGTCAGTTTTAGTAAACAAAAGTTCAAAAGTAATTGTACAAGGTTTTACAGGTACAGAAGGTACATTTCATGCAACTCAAATGATTGAGTATGGTACAAACGTTGTAGGTGGTGTTACTCCCGGAAAAGGAGGCTCTACACACTTGGATAAACCAGTTTTTAATACGGTAGCTGATGCTGTAAAAACTGCCGGAGCTAATGTGAGTATCATATTTGTTCCTCCTGCATTTGCAGCTGACGCAATCATGGAAGCTGCTGAAGCAGGAATCGCTTTAGTGGTTTGTATCACAGAGGGAATTCCTGTTCAAGATATGGTTAAGGTAAAAAATTATTTACAAGGTTCAAATACTCGTTTAATAGGGCCTAATTGTCCAGGCGTTATCACTGCAGAAGAATGTAAAGTTGGAATCATGCCTGGTTTTATCTTCAAAAAAGGAAGAATTGGTATTGTATCTAAATCTGGCACATTGACTTATGAAGCAGCTGATCAGGTAGCAAAAGCTGGAATGGGCATTTCTACTGCTATAGGCATTGGCGGAGATCCAATTATCGGAACTACAACCAAAGAAGCCGTTGAATTATTAATGAATGATAATGAAACTGATGCGATTGTGATGATTGGTGAAATTGGTGGTGGAATGGAAGCTGAAGCCGCTCATTATATTAAATCTACCGGAAATAAAAAACCAGTCGTTGGGTTCATTGCAGGCCAAACAGCTCCTCCTGGTAGAAGAATGGGCCATGCTGGTGCCATTGTTGGTGGTGCTGATGATACTGCTGCTGCAAAAATGAAAATTATGGGCGAATGTGGCATTCATGTAGTTGCTAGCCCTGCTGATATTGGTAAAACTATGGCAGAAGCTTTGAAAAAGTAAAAAATTGAAAAATGATAAAAAAAACTCCGTTGTAATTACGGAGTTTTTTTATGGGCATAAATTAAATAATTTCGTGATTATGAAAAATGAACCTATATATAATATCCCTCTGAGATACCGTAAAATGGAAAATCTACATATTGTCTTTTGGCTGTTTAAAGACATCGCCTGGTGCATGATATGGAAACCCTTGGGTATAGCAATGATATTTCCCACTCTGATTATTTCGATATTAATTGCCTGGCGTACAAAAAATATCATGAGTGAGGTTTGCCATAATCTTGCCATCACGGTTTGGATTAGTGCCAACAGTTATTGGATGATTAGCGAATTTTTCAATTTTGATGCGCTCCCATTATTTGGTGATTATACCTATAAACACTTGGCCATTATTCCCTTTACACTGGGAATAATGTTCTTGGCTTTTTATTACATTATTTGGAAACCTAAGCACAAAGAAGAATTGGAAACGATGTAGTGCCTTTCTTTTCGAAGGAATTTGTTTAACTTATATTTGCATACTTATTTAATTTATTATCACATTATCATGTTTAGAACACACACCTGCGGAGATTTAAGAATACAAGATGTCAATAATAAAGTAACGCTTTCAGGATGGGTACAAACCATCAGAAAATTTGGAAGCATCACTTTTGTAGATCTAAGAGATCGTTATGGAATTACTCAATTACTTTTCTCCGAATCATTGAACGAAAAACTGGAAGCCAATCCATTAGGCAGAGAGTTTGTTTTGCAGGTAACCGGAACCGTTAATGAAAGAAGTAATAAAAACAATAATATTCCTACTGGAGAAATTGAATTGCTTGTAAATGAATTTTCCATTTTGAATAAATCCATGACTCCCCCATTCACCATTCAGGATGATACGGATGGCGGAGATGATTTGAGAATGAAATACAGATTTCTTGACCTAAGAAGAAATGCAGTAAAAAAGAATTTGGAATTAAGATATGCAGTAGGAAGAAGCACCAGAAACTATCTGCATGAACAAAACTTCATGGATATTGAAACCCCTTTTTTAATAAAATCAACACCTGAAGGTGCAAGAGATTTTGTTGTTCCAAGCAGAATGAACCCCGGTCAGTTTTATGCACTACCCCAATCTCCTCAAACCTTCAAACAATTGTTGATGGTGAGTGGTTACGACAGATACTACCAAATCGTAAAATGCTTCAGAGATGAGGATTTAAGAGCCGACAGACAGCCAGAGTTTACACAAATCGATTGTGAGATGGCTTTTGTAGAGCAGGAAGATATTTTAAATATGTTTGAAAATCTGATTAAAAGAATTTTTAAAGATGTAAAAAACATCGACTACTCTGAAGCTGTTAATAGAATGACTTGGGAAAACGCCATGTGGACTTATGGTAATGACAAACCAGATATCCGATTTGACATGAAACTTTGCAATCTAAAATTCCCTTCGCATACCTTCCCTAATCAAACCGATATTTCTTCTTTGATTAATGGAGTTGACTTCAAAGTATTCGACGAAGCAGAAACTGTTGTTGCCATTGCTGCTCCAGGATGTTGTGAATATACCCGTAAACAAACCGACGAACTAACAGAATGGGTTAAACGTCCACAAATTGGTATGAAAGGTATGGTGTTTATCAAATGTAATTTAGACGGCACCTTCAAAAGCAGTGTTGATAAATTTTATTCTGAAGAAAAGTTAAAAGCAATTGCTGAAGCAACTCATGCAAAAGCTGGCGACCTGGTTCTAATCTTAGCAGGATCCGAAGAAAGAACTAGAAAAGCAACCAGTGAACTTCGCTTGTATTTAGGACAACAATTAGGATTAAGAAAAGCAGATGAATTCAAACTCTTATGGGTCTTAGATTTTCCTCTTTTTGAATATGCTGAAGAAGATAACAGATGGGTTGCAAGGCATCATCCATTCACTTCTCCTAAGCCTTCAGACATTGCAACAATGATCAATAACAATCCTGCTATTGAAAATGCTGCTGAGTACTTAAAACATCCTTATGCAAATATCAAAGCCAATGCTTATGATATGGTGTTAAATGGTAACGAAATTGGTGGAGGTAGTATCCGTATTTTCCAAAAAGAACTCCAACAAAAAATGTTTGCTGCCTTAGGTATGGACGAACATGAACAACAACACAAATTTGGCTTCTTGTTAGGAGCATTTGAATATGGAGCTCCACCCCATGGAGGTATTGCCTTTGGCTTCGACAGACTTTGCTCAATTTTAGGAGGAAGTGAGAGCATCAGAGACTTTATTGCCTTCCCTAAAAATAACAGCGGAAGAGATGTTATGATTGATGCGCCTTCTTCTATCGATGATAAACAATTCAATGAATTACAAATCAAATTGGATTTAAAGGCTTAATAAATTTCACTACGGCTAAATTTTATTAAGTAATGTTATTACTATTTTTATTTTTAAAAATAAGAATAGAATTAACATTATGGCAAATACTTACTCTCAAATACTCATTCATGTAGTATTCACTGTTAAAGGTAGATCGAACCTCATTGAAAAAAAATGGAGAAACGATATACATAGATACATATCAGGAATTATCACTTCAAAAGGACAGAAGTCAATTATTGTAAATGGAGTGGCTGACCATGTACATTGTTTTATTGGACTTAACCCATCAATGTGTTTATCTGAATTAATCAGAGATGTAAAAAACAACTCTTCCAAATATATAAATGAAAAAAAAATTATTAAGGGCAAATTCCAATGGCAAGAAGGTTTTGGGGCATTTTCTTATGCTACATCGCAGATTAAAAATGTGTACAATTATATTTTAAATCAAGAAGAACATCACAAAAAGTCAAGTTTTAAAGAAGAGTATTTAGATCTTTTGGATAATTACAAAATTGAATACCATGAAAAGTATCTTTTCAACTTTTTAGAATAGTGTCATCCCTACGGGATTTTTTCAGTTGTAATCTTTCTCATTTTAGAATAGTGTCATCCCTACGGGATTTTTCAGTTGTAATCTTTCTTACTTTAGAATAGAGTTATCCCTACGGGATTTTTTCAGTTGTAATCTTTCTCATTTTAGAATAGTGTCATCCCTACGGGATTTTTTCAGTTGTAATCTTTCTCATTTTAGAATAGTGTCATCCCTACGGTATTTTTTCTGTTGTAATCTTTCTTACTTTAGAATAGTGTCATCCTTACGAGATTTTTTCAGTTGTAATCTTTCTCATTTTAGAATAGCGTCATCCCTAAGGGATTTTTCAGTTGTAATCTTTCTCATTTTAGAATAGCGTCATCCCTAAGGGATTTTTCCGTTGTAATCTTTCTTACTTTAGAATAGTGTCATCCCTACGGGATTTTTGTTTTGACTTAAATAATAATAATCCCGAAGAGATGACTCTATTCTAACTTGGGGATGAGAAAATACAATAAAACTCCGAAGGAGTGACATTATTCTAACTTGTATATGAGATAAAATAATAAAACTCCGGAGGAGTGACATTATTCTAAAAACCGATACTTTTATATAATGAATAATTTCCCATTAGCAGAAAGACTTCGTCCTCAATATATTGATGGACTTATAGGACAAAATCACCTTACAGGAAAAGGAAGTATCCTTAGAACAGCAATTGAAAATAAAAAAATCCCCTCCCTGATTTTATGGGGACCGCCAGGTGTAGGTAAAACAACCGTAGCTGGCATTATTGCAAACTCTCTTGAGCTACCTTTCTTTACTTTAAGTGCAATATCTTCAGGAGTTAAAGATATTCGTGAGGTTATTGATGAAGCCAAAGAAAAAAATGGTGCAATATTATTTATTGATGAAATTCATCGATTCAACAAAGCACAACAGGATGCTCTTTTGGGTGCTGTTGAAAAAGGAACCATTACACTAATTGGAGCAACAACAGAAAACCCCTCTTTTGAAGTAAATAGCGCCTTATTAAGCAGATGTCAGGTTTACGTTTTAAAATCATTACAGCAACAGGATTTAATTGAATTATTAAATACAGCTTTAATAAAAGATGAATCACTTTCTCAAAAAAATATTACACTTAAAGAAACAGAATCCCTGATTCGGATTTCAGGAGGAGATGCAAGAAAACTACTGAACTTATTGGAATTAGTTTGCAATCATCTTGAAAGAGGAAGTGCTATTACTGATGATATAGTGATGCAAGTTGCACAAAATAAAATTGCACTTTACGATAAAAAAGGTGAACAACACTATGATGTCATCTCTGCATTCATTAAAAGTATGAGAGGCAGCGATCCTAACGGTGCTGTGTACTGGCTAGCAAGAATGATTGAAGGAGGAGAAGATGTTAAATTTATTGCCAGAAGAATGGTCATCTTTGCAAGTGAGGATATTGGCAATGCTAATCCTAATGCTTTATTGTTAGCCAATACAACTTTCCAATCCGTGAATATCATTGGTTATCCAGAAAGCAGAATAATCTTATCGCAATGCGCCATTTATTTAGCTACATCCATTAAGAGTAATGCATCCTATATGGCTATTGAACAAGCATTGGATATGGTAAGAAAAAAAGGAGATTTACTTGTTCCATTACATCTTAGAAATGCACCTACTAAAATGATGAAGGAAATGGATTATGGCAAAGAATATAAATATGCTCATAACTATGAAAATAATTTTGTACTTCAGGAATTTCTTCCATCAGAAATTACAGGAACTCAATTTTACAACCCACAAAAAAATGCTAAGGAAGAAGAAATCAGAAGATTTTTAAAAGAGCGATGGAAAGACATTTATGGTTACTAAACTGATTATTTATGATTGACTGGAAATATAAAAAGTTTGATGAGTTAACAAACATTGAACTGTATGAAATACTAAAACTTAGAAACACTGTTTTTGTTGTAGAACAAAATTGTGTTTATTTAGACACTGATGATAAGGATTTACAATCCTGTCATTTATTAGGTTATAAACAAAACCAACTGATTGCATATCTGCGAATTTTACCTCCCGGAATAAGTTATAATGAAGCAAGCATTGGAAGAGTGGTTATACATTCCAATTTTAGAAAGCATGGAAATGGAATTGAATTAATGAAAACAGCTATCGTAAAAACATTGGAACAATTCGACACGGACAGCATCAAAATCAGCGCTCAATGTTATTTATTAAACTTTTATTCCAATCTTGGATTTGTTGCAGTTGGAGAAGCGTATCTTGAAGATGACATCCCACATATCGAAATGATTTATAAAAAATAAAATTATTTCAGTTCTTCTTTCAAATATTTGGCGGTATGACTTGATTTTACTTTGATCAAATCTTCGGGTAATCCTTCAAATAATACTATTCCTCCACCATTTCCACCTTCGGGCCCAATATCAATAATATGATCGGCAACCTTAATCATGTCTAGATTATGTTCAATAACTAATACAGTATTCCCTCTATCAACCAACTTATTCAATACATCAAGTAAATGACTGATATCCTGAAAATGCAATCCTGTGCTCGGTTCATCAAGAATGTAAAAAGTTTTTCCAGTATCTCTTTTGGCTAACTCTGTTGCCAGTTTAACACGTTGGGCTTCGCCCCCACTTAAGGTAACGGCACTTTGTCCGAGTGTGATATAACCCAATCCAACTTCTTGTAAAACTTTAATCTTGCGATAGATGTACGGAACTGCATTGAAAAATTCAACTGCTTCTTCAACAGTCATGTTTAAAACATCGCTGATAGATTTTCCTTTGTATCTGATTTCTAGTGTTTCTCTGTTGTATCTTTTTCCATTACATTTTTCGCAATGCACCATCACATCCGGCAAAAAATTCATTTCGATAATTCGCATTCCCCCACCCTCACATACTTCACATCTTCCACTTTTTACATTGAATGAAAAGCGCCCCGCATTATATCCTCTGATTTTTGCTTCAGGGACTGCTGCAAATAATGTTCTGATGTCTGTAAAGAATCCACAGTAAGTTGCAGGATTACTTCTGGGTGTTCTACCAATCGGACTTTGATCAATTTCAATTACTTTATCAATGTTTTCAAGACCTTTTACAGATTGATAAGCTAAAGGATTTGTTTTGGAATGATAACAATATTGATTAAGAATAGGGTATAGTGTTTCATTGATTAAAGTTGATTTTCCACTACCGCTCACACCTGTAACCAAAATTAATTTCCCAAGGGGAAAAGAAACAGACACTTCTTTTAGGTTATGTCCTCTGGCTCCTTTGATTTGAATACTCTTTCCATTGCCATTTCTTCTTTCTTTAGGCACTTGAATTCTTTTTTTACCATTTAAAAACTGTGCGGTTTCAGAATTGGATTTTAAAATAAGTTCAGGTGATCCCTGAGACACAATCCTACCCCCATGCATACCTGCTTTTGGACCAATATCAATCAAATAATCAGAAGCCAACATGATATCTTTATCATGCTCCACCACCAAAACACTGTTTCCAATATCTCTTAAATTTTTCAGCGCATTGATTAATCTTTGATTATCTCTTTGATGCAGACCAATACTCGGCTCATCTAAAATGTAAGTAATCCCTTGCAATTGCGAACCAATCTGCGTTGCCAATCTTATTCTTTGATACTCACCACCACTCAAACTTTTTGATGGTCTATATAAGGTCAGATAATTCAATCCTACATCTAATAAAAATTGTAAGCGCTCTCTGATTTCTTTCAACACATCTTTAGCAATACTGTTTTGCTTATTCGACAATCTTTTCTCAATGGTTGAAAACCATTTTGCAAGATCTTCTAAATCCATATCACTCAACTCTGCAATATTTTTATTATCGACTTTAAACCACAAACTTTCTTTCTTTAATCGAGTTCCTTCACAAGAGTCGCAAGTTTTTAAAATCATAAATTTCTCCACCCAGTCTCTCATTGCTTCTGTTGTTGATGTGGAAGTAAACCATCTTTTAATCATGTTGATTACTCCTTCGTACTCTGAACCATAAATATCAAATCGAGTTTGACTTTCTTCATAATCAATCTTTTCTACCTCATCAACATTTACATCAGCAGTACCATATAATAAAAGATTGATGGCTTGTTGAGATAACTCTTTTAATGGTTTATCCAAACTAAATTTATGTTTTTTTGAAAGCTGCTGAACTTGCTTGAAAGAATGTGCTTCTCTTTCTTCACCCAATGGCGCAACGCCCCCCTGATTCACAGTTAAAGAATAATCAGGAATGATAGCATCCATGTTGATTTGATGAATGTTACCTAAACCTTTACAAACGGGACAAGCTCCATAAGGTGAATTAAATGAAAATGCATTGGGTGAAGGTTCCTCATAACTGATTCCTGTATCAATACACATTAACTGTTTGCTGTATTGTACAAGGGTATTGGTGTCGTTAACGAGTAAGAATAATAAATCCTTTCCTAACTGTAAAGTTTTTTGAACACTCTGACTCAGTCTTAATTTCATGTCATCGGTAACCTGTAAACGATCCACAACAACTTCAATATCATGGATTTTGTATCGATCCAATTGCATTCTTGGTGCGAGATCAAGCAGCTCTCCATCTACTCTTACTTTTAAAAACCCTTTCTTTCTGATATCTTCAAACAATTCTCTGTAATGTCCTTTTCTTCCTCTTACCAAAGGAGCGAGTATACTCACTTTTTTATTCTTGTATTTTTGAAAAACAGATTGTATAATTTCTTCTTCACTGAATTTAACCATCTGCTTTCCAGTATTATAACTGTAGGCATCACCTACTCTTGCAAATAATAAACGCAGAAAATCATAAATTTCTGTGATGGTACCAACAGTACTTCTTGGATTTTTGTTTGTTGTTTTTTGTTCAATTGAAATTACAGGCGACAATCCGGTAATCTTATCAACATCAGGCCTCTCCATATCTCCAACAAATTGTCGGGCATATGCAGAAAAACTCTCCATGTACCTACGCTGTCCCTCATTATAAATAGTATCAAATGCAAGCGAAGATTTGCCACTTCCACTTACCCCTGTAAAAACAACTAATTTATTTTTGGGAATTTTAATATCGATGTTCTTGAGATTGTGCTCTTTTGCACCAACCACTTCAATAAAATCTGTATCAATCAAATTAGAAACTTCCGTTTCTTTTTTCTTTGCCATTATGCTTCATTATTAAATCAAAGATAGGAACAAACGAGAGGCAATTTAGTTCGTTTATTGAATTGCAATGATTGCACCTTTTTTCTCAATTATATCGGTAGAATAAAGCTTATGAGTAGATTTCAGTGTTAGAAACCAGATAAAATGAAACTGTTGAATTATCCTGCCATAAATAACTGAGATAAATTACGATCTGTAATAAGAGTATTTTTCAAGGACACAATTTTTGATCTTCCCCCCAGAAAAACTGACACTGGTAAATTATCAACTACTATGTTGGAATCATTGGCAATACAACCATTTTAATGAAGGATACATATATTTAAGCGAAAGTTACACTTCAAAAATACAAGCTCTAAGTAATAGAATAACAACAAGTAATAATATTCCAACTATAATTAATCCAGAGTTCTTTTGCATGCGGTTTTAGTTTTCAATTGTTGTGTAGGATTGTAAAAATTCCTTATAATCAAAGATCAAATTTATAAAAATTTATCTAATATAAAAAATGCCTAATCTTTAGTACTCAAATTTTTATGTAATTGTACTTACTTGAAATTAAGTATTAAACTTTACAATAATATTTATTAGATTTGCAAACTTTTCAAATATAATTGAATAGCTACTTAATGATAAGTGAGATGACCTGATTATTACACATACACAATTATTGCTCTCTAAAATTTGGAACACATTTCAGATTTTTTTTATGAAATCAATAATAAAAACATTTTGATATTTTGAATTCAAATAAAATGTTAGGTAAACACCATCATAAAAAATTTTAAATTATTTGTTTGTGATAACATATAAATTATTTATACAATTCGTATATGTAAGATAAATAATTAGATAGGCGCTGTTTAACTTTTTTTTGAAATTATTGAACATAATAATGAAAAAATTGTTAAATTTAAATAATGGAGACCAGAAACCATCAAAAACGGGGAGTTACCGAAAATCCTTAAGAGTAGGGAAAACCAAAAAAAAATAAAAATGGAACACTTAAAAATTGCAAGTGACAATTACGTGGCATTCACGTTTTTTATCGGCACAATGGCCATGATGGCCGCCTCAGTTTTCTTCTTTTTTGAATTAGGCAACACCTCACAAAAATGGAGAACATCTGTGTTAGTATCCGGATTAATTACTTTCATCGCAGCAGTTCACTACTACTACATGAGAGGTTACAATTTGGAAACTGGAGACTCTCCTACTTTCTTTAGATATGTTGATTGGATCCTTACTGTACCTTTAATGTGCGTAGAATTTTACCTAATTACAAAAAAAGCAGGTGCTAAAATTGGATTGCTTTGGAAACTTATTTTTGCTTCACTTGTAATGTTGGTAACAGGTTATTTTGGAGAAACAATCGATCGTGGAAACAGTGTGCTTTGGGGAGTAATTTCTGGAGCTGCATACTTTTACATTGCTTATTTAGTTTGGTTTGGTGAAGTATCTAAACTATCTCAATCAGCTGGTCCTCAAGTTGCAAAAGCAACAAGAGTTCTTGCTTGGTTTGTATTAGTAGGTTGGGCTATTTATCCACTTGGCTATATCTTAGGAACTCCAGGAGGATTATTTGGTATTCAATTGGTAAGCGATCCTGCTGCTGCAGCTCATGCAATGGATATTGTTTACAATATTGCTGATGCAATCAACAAAATTGGATTTGGTTTAGTAATCTATGCATTAAGCAGAAATGAAGACTAATTTCAACACAATATAGATTTAAGGGGTTCTTCCACTTTGGAAAGAACCCCTTTTCATTATACTAAACTTTCAAAATAGGCAATGCAAAACCAATATCCAAAAGTGGATTACTTATTTGCTGGTGCAGGCGCCTCTGCAACACTATTGCTTATGAGTATGGAAAAGCATGGACTTTTGAATAATAAATCCGTAATCATATTAGATCCTCATGATAAACTAATTAATGATAAAACATTTTGTTTTTGGTCGGAAATAAATGTTGGTCCTGCATTTGAATGTAAAAATATAATTAGTCACCAATGGAATGAAGTGAGTGTGAACAGAAAAAAATCTGAATCATTATCTCCTCAAAACT
This sequence comes from Chitinophagaceae bacterium, assembly GCA_027484165.1. Classification (GTDB taxonomy): domain Bacteria; phylum Bacteroidota; class Bacteroidia; order Chitinophagales; family Chitinophagaceae; genus Ferruginibacter. Next base: position 53,556 of record JAIXWH010000083.1, read on the forward strand.
ACTTTCATATTTCAAGTATAGATCTTTATAATGAGCAAAGACGTATCATTGAACATTATAACTTAAAAAGAATACAAACCCAAGTTTCTGAATTAGAAAAGACAGAAAATGGGATTGTGGTAAAAACTGAAAAAGGTGATTGGAATTCAAACTTAGTATTTGATAGTAGACCTCCTAAATATTTACCACTCAAAAATGATGATGCGCATTTACTACAATCCTTTTTCGGATATGTGATAGAAACTGAACTAACGATTACAAATACACATTGTGTTGACTTAATGGATTTTAATGTTGATCAACAAGAACAAACACAATTCGTTTATGTTTTGCCTTTTGGTTCCAATCAAGCTTTAGTTGAATTAACAAGATTTGGAAAAAATATTATTTCGAAAAAGGAATCATTATCAATTCTCGAAAAATACATACAGGGGAGATTTGGTAAATACAAGATATTAGAGGAAGAAACAGGATGTATTCCAATGAGTACTGCAAAAGTTTCCAATGATGATGCTCCAGGAATTATTAAAATTGGAGGAAGAGCTGGAGCGATAAAGCCAAGCACTGGATATGCATTTAAAAACATGCATTATCATGCTGAGCAAATAGCTGAATCATTAAAAAATAAACAAACGCCTAAAAATATTTCTAAATTAAAAAGATTTTCTTTTTATGACAGACTGTTGTTACTGATTCTAAGCAAAAAACCTGCTCAAGGAAAATTTATTTTTCAATCTTTATTTAATAATAATTCAACTAAAGAAATTTTAAATTTTCTTGATGAGAAAACAACATTTTTTAAAGATCTAAAAATATTTTCTTCGCTACCTCTAAAACCTTTTATCACTGCTGTTTTTTGGGTATTTATTGCAAGAGTTAAACAAATTAGTACACCTGTGTTTTTATTGCTGAGCACTTCAATATTGTGCTTATTCTATAACTTATATCCTCAGCTTTTTAACATCATACAAGTAATTCTCTTCACTTTAGGGTTAATTATTGTCGGCATCCCACACGGAGCGGTCGACCATTTGTTGGACACCGGAAATTTGAACGGAAAAATTAAGCTAAGTTTTATTTTAAATTATCTGGGACTAATCATTTTAAACCTCTTAGTTTGGTTATTTTTTCCAGAAGCGGCACTTTTATTTTTTGTTACCTATTCTGCTTGGCATTTTGGCCAAACTGATTTGAAAGATGATAACCCTTTGAGAATAAATGTAATTAAATATTTAATCTGGGGTGGGATAATCCTTGGTACACTACTATTGGGGCATGTAAATGAAACCAATAAAATTTTGACAAACATGCAAGTTTGGCAAATTCCTTTAAAAGAAAACGAAGCCGTTTTATCAAGTATTTTATTATCTGCAATTGCTTTTCTATGGTTTCTTTACGAAAGGAACTGGAAAATGATATTCACTGTCTTATTTCTAACATTGAGTATCCTCCTTCCGCTGGTAAGTGCTTTCGGCATTTATTTCATTGGACAACATAGTATTAATGGATGGTCTCATTTAAAACAAGGTATGAAGACTCAGAATAAATCACTTTTTTTTAAAGCTTTACCATTTACTGCAGGTGCTGTGTTTTTATTTATAACCCTATTTTTTTTAATGAGAACTGATTTTTTTAATTATTACGATGGTCATTTAGTCACTATATTTTTTGTATTTATATCCTGTATTAGTTTTCCTCATGTTGTTGCGATGAACAATTTTTACTACAAACAAACAAAAACATTTAAATAAAGCTATCTCTTGGCAATTTTATTTCCAGTATTCCGTTGCCTACTGCATTTAAAACGGTTGACTGATTTTTCTCTGAGAAAACTATGCTTTGTCTTTCGCGATTTCATTCTTTTCCGCCACATTCTAAAACTGGAGGGTAAGGAATTTTTACGCATGAATTCAATCACTTCTTTTTCTTTTAAAGAAAATTGAAATTCAATGGCTTCGAATGGTGTTCGATCTTCCCATGCCATCTGAATAATTCTGTCTTTATCGGCATCTGAAAAGTCATATTTATCAGTTAGAATTTCTCTATCAGTACCTGATGAAGTATAACTATTCAATGAGGGTAGTCCACTGTATGCACAGGTTAAATTTGGTTTAGCCATAAATTTCTATATGATTTATTTTTATCGTATTCGTCTGCCTGTTTTTCAACATTAAAGACCGCATTATTTCTTGGGTTATTTCCAACACCAGCAATATAAGCCCAATTGCACCAGTTGCTTGAAACATCATAATCTATCAGTTGCTCTTCAAAATAGGCAGCACCGTAGCGCCAATCCAATTTTAAATCATGGCACAGATAACTCGCTACATTTTGTCGACCTCTGTTACTCATAAAGCCTGTATACTTTAGCTCCAACATATTAGCATTTACAAAGTCATTGTCTGTTTGACCATTGATCCATTTTTTGAAAACAATTTTGTTATGCGATTTTTGATTGGGTATTGGTTTTTTAATTCCATTCTTTGTAAAATATTGATAGGGATATTTTTTCATCATAAAATAAAAATAATCTCTCCATATCAATTCAAATATCAGCCAATAAGTAGATTCGTTAGACCCATATTTTAATTCATAATCTTTCACCTCATTATAAATATCTTTTGCAGATAGGCAACCCATCGACAAAGCTGCTGAAAACTTTGAAGAATAATTAACTCCAATCATGCCATTTCTTGTATGCTTATATGATGAAATGGATTTTGATTCAAAAGTATATTGTTTCAATCTTTTTTGAGCTTCTGTTTCGCCGCCTATAAAATTGAAAGCTGCTCTGCAATCAACCACACAAGATTTTAATCCCAATTGCTCCATGGTTGGTAATTCGATTGCTTCAATTAAAGGAGAATTGATGGATGTTGGTTTAGAAAATATTTTTCTTACTGAAGATTTAGCCTCAACTTGTTTTCGGAAATCTGTAAAAATAAAAGGAATCTTATCTAAAGTAAAAGGCAAATCATCTGGATGATACAATGTATTTGTTGAAACCGTTTCAAAATTACAGTTTGTATTATTTAACGCTTGCTCCACTTTTTTTTGAGTTTCAATTTCCTCGAATGCAACTTCTGCTTTTGAAAATACTTTTTTTACATCATATTGTTTAACTAATTCAAGAAGTTTAATTTCGGGACAGCCTTTTACAACAACCAATCCTGAACCAACTTTTCGAAGATTACAATCCAAATCTATTAGGGATTCTATTAAAAACTGTGCTCTAAATGAACCTGTTTTCTTCAAACCAAAATTTGTAGTTTTAAAATGATTGTCATCAAAGCAGTAAACAGGAATGATTTCATCATATTGACTCATTGCTTTAATCAATGTCTCATTATCGTGTAATCTTAAATCTGTTTTAAACCAAACTAATGCTCTGTTCATTACAAATCATTGATATTTTTTAAGTAATATTCAGCTTGATCTAAAATACCTGCTCTTGCTTCTGGATTCATTTTTCGCCATACATTATACATCATACTCACACGCGGATTTTTGGATAATTTAATTTCGTGTTTATCATAAAAATTCCAGTATAAACTATTAAAGGGACAAGACTTCTCTCCTACTTTCTTATCATGTTGATAATAACACCCCGAACAGTAGCTACTCATTTTATTAATGTAAGTTGCTGAACTGATATAAGGCTTAGATCCCACAATTCCACCATCGGCAAACTGACTCATGCCTCTTGTATTTGTTATCTCAACCCATTCAATTGCATCAATATAAATACCCAAATACCAGGCATCCACTTCATCGGGATGAATTCCTGCCATCAATGCAAAATTTCCAGTTATCATTAACCTTTGAATGTGATGTGCATATGAATGCAGAAGAGATTGCTGGATAGCATGTTTGATACAATTCATTTTAGTTTCTCCTGTCCAAAACCAATTTGGCAACAATTCAGTGTGCTCAAAATAATTGAGTTTAGCATATTCAGGCATTTTTACCCAATAAATTCCTCGCATGTATTCACGCCATCCTAAAATTTGTCTTACAAATCCCTCTAACTGATGATATTGAATTTCATCAGCATTTTTAAAATAGGTATCAATCGCTTTTTCAATGACTTCTTTTGGCGATATCATTTTTGTATTAAGCGAAAATGATAATCTTGAATGATACAGTGACCATTGTTGAGGAGCCATAGCATCCTGATAGGTTCCAAACCATTTCAAACAATGTTCTAAAAAGAAATCCAGCAATAATAACGACTGCGACCTGTTAACTGGCCAGATATAATTTTTACTTTCAACTGAACCGATCGTTTTTATTTCTGATTGAATAATTTCATTTTCCAAATCAGATAAATCATTCGAAAATAAAAAAGGCTCAACAGGTTTGTGTGATTGAGGTAATTTCTTACGATTATCTTCATCAAAATTCCACTTGTCAAATAATGGTTTGCTTTCTTTATCGATCAGTATGCTATGTTTTTTTCGCATGTACCGATAAAATGTTTCCATCAAATACGTTTTTTTACCTTTGAATAAATCACTCAATTCGTTTCTTGAAGTAAAAAAATGTTCACTATCATAAACAGCATAATTAATTTTTAGAGTTGTAGTGAAAGATTTTAAATGTTCATCCAAACGATATTCGTCAGGTAAGATGTATTCGAATTTTGTGAAGCTGTATTTTTGAATTAAAGCATTGCAATTTTGATCAAAACTTTGGTGGTTATTTTTATCATTTAAATGGATATAAATTACTTGATGATTTTTACTGCTTAATTCTTCTGCAAAATTTCGCATTGCAGCAAAAAATCCAAGTACCTTTTGGATATGATGTTTTGCATAATCAGTTTCACTTTTCACTTCCATTAATACATAGGTTACATTATCATCCGTTTTCTCGAACCACGAATGATTGATATGAAGTTGATCACCTAGTATTAATCGAAGTGTTTTTTTCTCTTTAATCATCATTAACTTATTTATTTCCTCTACACTTATCGCTACAATATTTTACTTCTTCCCACACCTTTTCCCATTTCTTTCTCCAGCTAAAAGGTCTGTTACATACCAAGCAGATTTTGGAGGGGAGATTTTGCTTTTTATATATTTTATTGGAATTGCCCTTAATTCTCATTTTATTATACTTTCTTCTAGAAAACAACAAAATTTGATGAAAATTGTTGACAACAACTTGATTTTAAAACGATCTTATAATCATTTTATATCGTAATGAAATACAATTGCTAAAAGATTTTGAGTAATAAATTGCTGATTCTTAAATTTTATTTGCAGATAAATTGTAATGCATCTTTTTATGATAATTTAGTTCAAGAGGCCTATTCCTTCATCTCATGTTCAATCTGTAAATTTATTAGAATTTAAAATCAGTTAACTCCTTCTAAATTTGAGTTCATTTTTAAAATCATACTTTATATGGATCCAACGAAAACGATTGCGGAAATATTTATTCCTACTTTTCTATTTGTATTAACTTCATAAAATAGAACATTTGCTTGATTTACTTCTCGGCGAAGATTATTTATGATTAATATTTTTTAAAATGAAAAACATAAATAAAGTCATTTTTATACTAATCATCTTGATATTGTCTCAATATCAAGTTTCATCTCAAGATTTATGTACACCAATTGGTTGGGCAACTTTAAACGGTGGAACTACTGGTGGTGGAGCTGCAAATCCAATAACAGTTAGTACCTTATCAGACCTTCAAACTCAGGCGAATTCAACTGGGGCTAAAGTCATTTATGTATCTGGAGTTATGGGTGCAGGCGTATCAACAAGAGTTCCCGTTGCTGCAAATAAAACAATCATTGGTCTTCCAGGCGCTACATTGATTGGGGGTTTTGATGTAAAAAACAATAATGTAATCATTAGAAATATGAAAATCCAAGGCCCTGGTTCTGTTGATGTGAATGGAGTAGACTGTATTGCTATTGATGGTGCAAATAATGTATGGATTGACCATTGTGATATTTATGACGGTCAGGATGGGAATATGGATATTACCAATGGAGCAAATTATGTTGCTGTAACCTGGTGTAAATTCTATTATACAGCTGCTTCATCCAATCATCAGTTTTGTAATTTATTAGGCAATTCAGATTCAAAAATAACAGATAGAGGTAAGCTCAAAATCACTATGATGTACAACTGGTGGACAACAGGCTGTGTGGAGAGAATGCCAAGAGTAAGGTTTGGTCAAGTACATATCGTCAACAATTATTTTAATAGTAAACAAGCTAGTTATTGTGTTCGTGCCGGTATTGAGGCAGATATTTTAGTTGAAAGTAATTACTTTGACAGCGTTTCAACACCTATTGATCTGTATCAAAATAATTTCACAGCTGTAACAGAAAGAAATAACATCTTCAACGTAACTTCAGGAAATAAATTAGGAAGCGGCTCTTCATTTACACCTCCCTACTCTTTAATTATTACTCCAGCAACAAATATCAAATCTATAGTAAGTAATCCTGTTTGTGGTGCAGGGGCAACTATGCAAAATCCAACTACATGTTCTTGCAACTCAGGACCAACCACTTATTATACATTAACTACAACTACCAACCCTTTGGCAGGAGGCACTACTACAGGAGCAGGCACCTATATTTCAGACGCCTATGCAACACTAACAGCAACAGCTTCTACTGGATATAATTTTTCAGGTTGGACAGGTGATACAACTTCTTCAAATCCTACCATTAGTGTTTATGTAAACAGAAATAAAAACATTACTGCAAATTTTTCAGCTACATTAAATTCCACAGTTACTATAACAACTTCAACCAATCCATCAACAGGTGGTTCTGTATCAGGAGGTGGGACATACAATATCGGGAATACAATTACACTAACGGCTACGCCTAATAGTGGATATTATTTTTTGAACTGGACTGGAGACACTTCAGCTACAGGATCTTCATTGACATTTACTGCCAATAGCAACAAAACAATTACAGCTAATTTTCAGTTAACACCCAATACAAACAGCAATTTAATCAGAATCGAAGACACCGCAACTTCAATAAATGGCTTGTGTTCATACGATGGTGTAATCAGCAGCAATTCAGGAGCAAGCAATGCAAGAGTAATAAA
>JAIXWH010000005.1 GCA_027484165.1 Chitinophagaceae bacterium
CGTTTGCATTACCTCAAATGAAAATCAATCCTGAAGTAAAAGATATTTTTGACTTTAAGTATGAAGATTTCGAACTTCAAAATTATCAGTGTCATCCCGGGATTAAAGCTCCTGTAGCTGTTTAGTGATCCCCCCCCTCAAAAAAAGTCTTAGATTATTTGAAAAAACACTTTTGTTTGTTTACTTTAGCAAAAAAAAAATAAAATATATGTTAAAAAATGTATTTCTCTTTTCGCTTGTTTTATTATCTTTTACAAAATCGAAAAGCCAATCAAAAATTAATGTCGGTGTCTTGCCATTTAACTATGTAAATGGTGCTGCTGATTACCAGGATGTAAATGCAATTCAAGAATCAGTTACAAATGCGTTTGTAAAAACGAAAAGGTTTAACATAGTCGACAGAACTAAAATGGAAGCTCTTAAAAGTGAAAAGGAATTACAGAAATCTGAAGATTTTATTTCAGGTAACGTGGTTGCCCAGGGAGTCTCATTGGGTGCGGATTATTTGATTACAGGAATAGTGTCATCTGCTACAAAAACACAAAAATATGTAGAGAGAACAAGGCTGGATGGATCTAAATACAACCAAATAGTCTACGAAGCAACAATTAATTTTAGTTGTAAAGTATTAGATGTATCAACTGGTCAAGTAATTAATAGTGAAACATTTTCTACTAGTGGCGGAACATCTTTATTTGGTTTAATTCCTACTGCAGATAATCCTCAAGAAGCATTTGGATCAAGCTTATCCAGCTTAACAAAAAATATAGACAAATGGGTAGGAAAGAATTTCCCTGCAACTTTTTCAATAGTTGAGATACAAGACAGAGACAGCAAAGGAAATGCGACCAAAGTATTGATTTCAGGTGGTTCGGGTACAGGTTTAGAAAGGAAAGAAGGATTAAAAGTTGTTGAAGTTTCTGAAATGATGGTTGATGGAAAAAAACTCATTAGAAAAAAAGAGATTGGAGAATTGCGTGTAGAAAAAGTAGAAGATGAAAATTTCTCTGTTTGTTCAGTTAGAGATGGTGAAGCAGAAATAACAAAAAAGTTTGAATCAAAGGCAAAAATTTCAGTAATGACTAAAAATTAATTTTATGAAAAAAAGTTCAATATTATTGTACGGTTTTGTTTTATTTTTATTCAGTTGCAGCCCTAAGGTTCAACCTCAACCTTATTCAGCTGAAGTGAATTTCTTGTATAAAGAAGCACAAGGAACTATTGCAGTAAGAACTACTGGTTTCGGAAAAAATCAAACAGATGCCGTTAGGGATGCACAAATAAATGCTTTTAATGTCATATTGTTTAAAGGAATTCCAGGTACAGAATTAAACGTTCCATTAGTTTCTAATGAAAATGATGCAAAATCAAAAAATCCTGAGTACTTCAAAAATCTTTTTGATAGAGATTTTTACAAAACTTTTATGATGTCTAGCTCTGAAAGCTCAAGCTTAATGAATGTAAAAGGAGGTAAAAAAATAACTGTAGACGTGAAAATTAATTATAATTCATTGAGAATAGACTTGGAACAAAAAACAATTGTTAGAAAATTCGGGCTATAAAAAATCAAAAAAATGAAAAAAAAATATTCAAAATTATTTTTAAGTACGCTGGCTTGTATAATTGGAATCACATCAGTGTTTTCACAAACTTCACCAGCATCTGGAAGTGAAATTACTCAAATTCAACCAACAATTATTGTTGTACCATTAAAATTAGAAGGACAGAATTACAGATCGAAAATAGAAGATCCTATTAATGGATTTAATGTAAGAACTGCTATAAACGTGGTAGATAATGCGTTTAAATCTAGACAATTTATAACATATGATTTTGTTGGTGTATTGGAAAGTGAAGGAATGAAAACACAAATGTCAAATGGTGCTCAAGTTGACGAACTTGATTTGTTAGTAAAAACATCCGGTGCGGACATCTATGTTACTGCAGATATAAATGTTACAAAATCTAGTTCTGGAAACGAGGTGACACTTTTCTTAGTTGCTAGAGATGCATTTACCGGAGCAAAATTAAGCACCAGCAAGCCTGGCATGAGTGGTAAATTTTATACAGAAGATATTTTTAAACTTACAATAAAAGCTTTAGATAACATAAAAGAAGACTTTTTAAATGAATTACAAAACTCATTTACAAAGATTATATCTGAAGGTAGATCTATTAGCATTGATTTTGTACTTAGTCCAACTTCTAAGATTAATTTTGGACAAAAGGTTGGTAATGATGGAGATCTTTTATCTGAAGTACTTTCTGATTGGCTTTCAGAAAATGCTTATAAAGGATACGCTCAACCTGGTGCAAACATGCCTAAATTATTAAGTTACAAAGACGTAAGAATTCCTTTAAGAAATCCAAAAAATAATAGAAATTATCAAATAACAGATTTTACTAGACTTTTACGAAAATTTTTCAATGGACTAAATATTCAAACTGAAGAACCTCCTAAAATTAATGGATCAAAAGTGGTAATCACTATAAATTAAAAAAAAACATGAAAAATATATCTTTTAAAATAGCAATTTTAATATTAGTTGCAGTTAAATCTTCTGTATTATTTGCTCAATCGGCTGCTAGCCAATTTGGTAAAATTTCATTGTCTGTTGTTATGCCGGAAAATTTAGAAGGACTATCAGTAAAACAATTAGGGCAGATTGAAACAAAAATAACTTCCATAGTAACCGCAAATGGGTTAGCTGCTACTGGTTATAGTCGCAATTTTGTTATTTTTCCAAAATTTGAAATCACAAAAAGTGAAGTTTATGGAGGAGGAATGCAAGACATTTATAATATTGGAGGACAAATTACTTTGATTATTAAGCAAACTGTAAACAATATTACTTTTTCAACGATTTCAAAGGATTTCGCTGCAAGTGGAAGAGGAAAAGCTGAAGCAATAACAAATGCAATCAGTAAACTAAATACCAATGATCAGGATTTTCAGACCTTTATCCAAACTGCAAAATCCAAAATTATAGGCTACTACGAGTCAACTTGTCAAGATTTGTTGAATAAGTCAGAAGCATTGACTAAAATGGGTGATTATCCTCAGGCAATTGGAATGATGATGTCTGTTCCTGAAGAAGTTAGTTGTTACAGCAAAGCTTTAGATAAAGCAGTTAAGGCTTATGTGGCTTACAAGAATGCCAATTGTTCCAAAAAAGTTTTGGAAGCGAAAACTATGCTTGCACAAAATGATTACTCAGGAGCAATGTCAACTCTAAGTGAAATTGACCCTTCTGCTAGTTGTTACAAAGAAGTAGATCCATTAATAAAAAAAGCAGAAGCTAAGATAACTGCAGAAGAAAGAAAACAATGGCAATTTCAAATGCAAGTTTATAAAGATGCTGTAGCACTTGAAAAGCAAAGAGTAAATGCGGTTAAAGATATAGCTGTTGCTTACTACAACAGTCAACCTAAAACTGTTAATTATAACACATTAATTCTTTACTAAGATTTATCTATTGTATTATAGCGGCTAATGAAAATTAGCCGTTTTTTTTATTCTATAAAACCGAAAATATTTTTAGATAATTAAATGAAATCTAGTTATTCGCTATCCTTATTTCTTGTAGTAATTCTTTACTCCTGTGCATCCATAAAGCCGGAAGCACCCTTGGTTTCAAAGGATGTGATAACGCCACCACCTTCTGTTGTTTCCAATTTAAATATTCCTGTTGAAATTGATTTGAATCCATATTTCTTATTAGCAGAAAAAGCAGTTACTGCGCAATATGAAGGGAGTGAAAATCCATGCGAAGGTCTCAGGTATTACTATCAGTTTATTAGAAGTCCTTTCAATATTTCTGGCTATAAAGACAATATCAATTTGTCTTTTGAAGGGAAGTA
>JAIXWH010000137.1 GCA_027484165.1 Chitinophagaceae bacterium
CTGTACTATCACAACCTGCTGCATTTGTTAATACTGCAGTGTATGTACCTGATGCAGTGTAATTATTACCATTCCATGAATAAGGCAATGCAGAAGGACAAACTGATACAGGTGTTGAAGATGTTGAAGTGTTAATTATTAAATTCAATGTAGCTATTGAATCACATCCCACTGCATTTGTACCAGTCCAGGTTTTAATACCACTCGAAGTATAAGTAACGCCATTCCAAACATAGCTGCTGCAAGTACTGATACTTTCTGCAGAGTAAGATTTTGCATTGACATTAACTTCAACAATATTAGATGTTACTGTTGAACCGCAAGCCCCAGAAATAACACAATAGTAATAGGTTGTTCCTGCTGATGAAGTTGAGGGTGTGTAAATTGAACTGGTAGCACCATTAATGATAGTTCCTCCTAAAGAAGAATTTATATTATTAGAATACCAAGTATATGTTGGAGTTGTACCACTCACACTAACTGATAAATTGGTTGGAGTTCCTGATTGACATAAAGTTTGAGTAGCAATGGGTTGAGTATTGATGCTCGGAGGCGAACAAGCAAATCCTTTGAAATTTAAATTTTTTATTTTACCGTATCTGCCTGCGCTTGTGCTACTGCAACTATTATACAATCGAATGGTTAATGTTTGACCAGATGTGAGTGTTACTCCTGTTGAACTATTTAATGCTACTCTATGTACTGCATTAGTTCCAGAAGTTTCATTAGTTAAAGGTATAGGAGAAGTAAAACTTCCTAAATTAGTTGCATTTCCGGTTACATTGACAGAGTCGGAAACAAAATTAGATCTTGAATAAACGATTCCTAATTTAGTATTTGAAGATGTATTATAAAAAGAACTGTTTAAAATAATAGAATCTAATCGTACGGTATAATTTGAAGCTGCAGTTACTGTAAATTGTTGATAAAATGTTCTGTTTAAATTACCCCCTACTGTAGTCCACGTTCCATCACCATTTGATGTTGGACCATATGCTTGTCCGTGAGCTGATGAGTATGATGGCACTGCGGCAACTGTTGTTCCATTTGACAAGAACAATTTTGAAAAAGTTGGAGTAGTAGCAACAACTCCGGGAGATCTGGTTGCAGCATCATCAGAATTATTTGAGGTTAGAAACCATTGTTGCAAAACTGTTGATGGGGCTAAAGGCGTCGACTGTAACGTTCCTGTTATTGATATATTTACTGTAGTGGCTCCTGTACTCGAATGTGTAATTGAGCCATTGTAAGTTCCAACAGTATTGGAATTCAATCTAATTGTAATTGTAGTACTGTTTAATACCCCAGATGCGGGAGTTAAAGTGATGTTGGTGGTTGACCATGTCGATCCTCCGTTAGATGATATTTCATACCCAGAAGGTGCTGAAATAGTAACATCTGATGTTAAATTCACACCTGAAACCGTATAGGATTGAGAGTTTGATGGCGTTCCCAATCCTTGCAAAAAAGTTCCTAAGGCGTTTGTAACAGATATGGTTGGAGTGCTTGAAATAGATACGGTATCTGTAAGATGTGAGGCGTAACCAGCTTTTGAAGCGCTTATGTAGTAATAGTAAGTTTGACCTGCTGGAGGATTCGATTCACTATAATTAAAATTGATTGAAGTATCACTTGTTGAAGTCTGCGAATTGATTATAGAAAAATTTATGTTGTCAGAACTTCTGTATAAATCATATTGAATCCCTGTCATTGGCCAACTGATGTTCCAATTGAAAGTGGAAGAAGTGGATCCCTTCACGCCTCTAAAATTTGAAACAGCAATATCATTGGTTGTTCCTGAACAAGCGTTTGTAAGAGCAACACAAGGATTCCAATTTCCAAAAATATTATTAAGTGTATATCCCTGATACTCCGATTCTGTTAATTGATATGACCACGAAACTCTGCTATTGGTAGGTACTAAATTTTCATTAAAGTATTTACTTTGATATTCAGCATAATATACATTTGCTGTATTTGTGTTTGCATCCCAAACACTCCACCCTGATGGAAGAATATTACTACTCATTTTACTGTTTAGAAAAACTGTTTTTTGAGCGGTTAAAGCAACACTGGGACTTGCCCAAGGACGACTTAAAAAATAAGAGGTTGTACCAATATTATTTGGTAGTCGGGCATTATTGAAAACAAATCCATATGCTTGTCCTGTTGGGGTATTGGGTGCAGTGATATAAGAGGCCCCTGCAACAGATCTGCTTTTCGCATAAACCACACAAGAGTCAAAGTAAGCAATACCGCTTCCGAAAATAAAATCTATATTTCCATCTATGTAACAATTATAAAAGTATGACTTTGGAGTACCAGCTCCCTTTAGATACAAAGTATCCTGATTAGCCATCATTCTACAATTTTTAAAAACCGCTCTGTCAGCATTAACTAATACAGCAACGGCTTGCGAACCGTCACCATAAGTGTTGCTGAAAGTTATATTCATGGCAGAAAAATCAGTTGCATTGATCGTAAAACTTGCCGACCCTTGTGTACCTAAAACGGTAGCTGGATCATCATAGTAAAGTATGGTGTTGGCAACACTTTCTCCTACGATTTGAATAAATGGTTTGTTAGAGGGAATAGTTATCTTTTCCCTGTACTTACCATTTTTTATGAATATGGTATATGTTGAAGTTAATCCAGTTGGTGCTGCATTTATAGCGGCCTGAACACTGGTATAATTACCTGAACCATCTTTTGCAACAATTAAGTTATAAGCATAAGAAAAATTCAAGGCAAGAAATAGCATTATATTGACAAGCAATATTGATTTAATACTTTTTTTCATGGCAATCGTTTTTATTTTTTTCGGTAATTGAATAACCAATATGAAGAATACTAAATTATAAAATCAAGACAATCACAAAGAAAAAAAACTATGCAATCGTTTCCGAAAAATAGAATAATCAACATTAATTATAATATTGTTTATTTTTTTCTTTTTTATGGCGGAAAAAAATGAACAAGAAAAAGGAAGATGATTTTTTGAATAAGCGACTTTTTACCTTGAAACCTAAAACCTATTAAACGCAAAAACCTCAGCAAATGCTGAGGTTTTTGAACTGTACTCGGGAACGGAATCGAACCGTCACTCCCGTTGCGGGGAACAGGATTTTAAGTCCTGCGTGTCTACCAGTTCCACCACCCGAGTGACACTATGTTTGAAATCAAACCTTAATCTGATTTCGAAAAAAAATCCCGACCAAGTCGGGACTATTTCTTGAGCGGAAGACCGGGCTCGAACCGGCCACCCCGACCTTGGCAAGGTCGTGCTCTACCAAATGAGCTACTTCCGCAATCTGTTAAGAACTAATTGTTTAGGACGGCAAAAATAAGGAATATCCGCCTAAAAAAACAACTTTATTTATACGTTGGATTATACAAAGTATTCTCCGGAACATTTACCTCAGGCTTCCCTTTATACCTGTGAGTATATAATGAATAACATCCTCCCAAAACAAAAGCCACAATTACAAAAACCTGACAAAACCATAAAAACCTTGAGGTTGAAACCCAATTATGAGAAAAATCCTTGTGGGTATTATCAATTACTTCTTTGTGTTCTTGTTGCATATATGATTATTTTCGATTGCAAAAATAAGGTTTCCCCTTAAAAAAACACTATTTCTTAGAAATTATTTGAGCAAATGTTCGCTTCTTTTTGATGAAGTAATTAACCAATAAAGATCCCTTAAAAACCCCTTCTAATTTTATAAATGATTTTTTGGCTTTAGGATGGTTGTTTTTTTCGAAAAACAACCAGTGTAAAAATCCAAAATGAGCTTTGGCTACTGCCTTATAATAACCACTATCTCCACTCAATAAAACTTTGTATGCCGACAAAGCATCTAACCCAAATCGGATTCCTATTTTCCAACAAGCTGATAAGAAGGGGAGATTTTTCGCCATCATGATCAGATTATTCCGATAGTTCAAAAAGACTTTTTTATTATTTCCCTTTGGTAAAGTACCACCACCAACATGGTAAACTACCGATGCTGGTTGAACGAAGATTTTATATCCATGCAGCTGCATCCTCCAGCACAAGTCTATCTCTTCCTGATGAGCGAAAAAGTAATCATCTAATCCATGCATTTCATGATAAACACTTGTTCTTAAAAACAATGCAGCTCCTGTTGCCCAAAAACATGGAATCGTATCATCATATTGTCCTTTGTCCTTTTCAATAACATCCAGCACCCTTCCTCTCGTAAACGGATAACCGAAGACATCAATCCATCCCCCACTAGCTCCCGCATATTCAAATTCATCTTTGGCACCATAGGCAAGTAATTTAGGCTGACAAGCACCAATTAATTTATCAGATTCCATCAAATTAATAACAGGCTCTACCCAGCCAGGAGTAACTTCAACATCGCTATTCAATAAAACATAATAATCTGCGCAAATCTGCTTTAATGCCAGATTATATCCTTTGGCAAAACCCTCATTAGTTGGATTTTGAATAATCTCCACCATCGGATAATGCTCTTTTAAAAAAGAAACAGAATCGTCAGTTGAAGCATTATCTGCAACAATGATTTTTTTATTAACGTAGCTACTTGCAATCACTGAGGGAAGAAACTTTTCCAAAAAAGACTTCCCATTCCAGTTTAAGATCACTATGGCTACTAAGGGTTGATTCATCTGATTTCTATTGATTTCTGTGAGCCAATCAAAAACAACTCAATTTAAAAGCAATGCAAACTTACATTTTTTAAATCCTTATTCATTACTTTTACGCATGTTTTCTCAACTCCTTAATTGGCGTACTTTATTGGCCACTGTAGCAATTGCAATTGTTATAGGCACCATCTTCTACTCCAATTATCTGGCAAAAAAAATCGAAAACGATGAAAGAAGAAAAGTAAAGGTTTGGGTGGAATCGCTAAAAACAAGAAGCACCACAGATGACCAGGCAGCTATCAATCTCACCAATGTAATTGCAAATGAAAATATTGACATCCCGATTATTGGCGCAGATGAAAATGATAACCCTATCGGAGAATATTTGAATCTCAATGCTCAAAAAGTAAAATCAGATTCAAGTTATCTCAGAAAAAAAATTATTGAATTCAAAAAAAGTCATAACGCTATCAAAGTCGAAATCAGTAAAGACCCACTGATTTTTAATAACTATTATTATGGTGATTCTGAACTACTGAAAGAAGTTCAGTATTATCCTATCATTCAGCTAGTCATCGTTGCCTTTTTCATTTTCATCACCATCGTCACTATCAACGTTAGAAACAAATCAACACAAAATCAGGTTTGGGCAGGAATGGCGAAAGAAGCGGCTCATCAATTGGGCACTCCTTTATCCTCATTAAAAGGATGGTTGGAAATGCTGAAAGAAATCAGCGGCAATGAAAAAATTGCTGCCGAAATGAGTAAAGATCTCGACAGACTCAATTTAGTGAGTGAGCGTTTTGGTAAGATTGGCAGTAAACCTCAGTTGGAGTCTGCCGATATCATGAACCAGATAGAAACGATGGTAAACTATATCAAAAGAAGATCGAGCGAAAAAGTGAGTTTCACCATCAACAATAAAACACAATCCAATATAACTGCACAAATCAATCCTTCTCTTTTTGATTGGGTGATTGAAAATTTATTAAAGAATGCTCTGGATGCAATGGAAGGTCAAGGACAAATTAAGATTACCGTTGAAAATGAAAATCAACAAATCAAAATTGATGTTTCAGATACCGGAAAAGGAATTGAGAAAAAAAATATGAATGCCATTTTTAAACCAGGATTTACCACAAAAAAAAGAGGTTGGGGCCTTGGACTTTCATTAAGCAAAAGAATTATAGAACAATATCATGAGGGGCATTTATTTGTAAAGTCAAGTGAAGTTGGAAAAGGAACTACATTCAGAATCATTCTTTCTTCTAATCTAATTCATTAATCCCGCTATTAAAGGATTTTTTCTAAATTCAAATCAATCAATTTATATTTGCCCCTCACTTCAAGCGGCGATGGCGAAATTGGTAGACGCACTACCTTGAGGTGGTAGCGCCCGAAAGGGTGTGGGAGTTCGAATCTCCTTTGCCGCACTTCTTTCAATACTTCCATTACATAGATTTGTCCTTTAAGGGCACATCTATGTTTTATTTAAACCTCTACCCAACTCATCACTTTATTTTGAATTAGCATTGATTTTATTTTCAAAGATTGCTCAACACCATCTTTCAAAAATAAAGTATGAAATAAAAAATAGTCTTCATATTTTTCAAAAGATATAATCTTCAAATTTCTTTTGAAATCAACATTCCCCAAACCATACCATTTATACATCGATTCTTTTATCGTCCAACCCACAGTGCATTGCAACTTGATGTCTAACCCTGTGTTTCCCAATATTTTCATTTCATCTTCAGTAATAAATTTACTGGCAATCGTTTCAATTTTACTCTTTACAGATTCAATATCGATACCAACTCTTTGATTACTGTTGATGATTACAGCAACAAAATCATCACAATGTGAAATCGAAAAAAAGCAATCGTTATTTTTTAGATGAGGCATCCCTTTTTCTGAAATCAAAATAGCATCCAATGATATAGCATCATCAAGCTGTTGCAATAAAAATCTACCGGCAAGATGCTGAATTCTTTTTTGATGATTTTTGATTTCAAAACGGGGTGAATAATGTTCTGAGAAAAAGCTTTCGGACTCCGTTATATGCCAAACCCCTATTTTTGCGGTGTCGTTAATATTTTGTTGATAAACCAATGGCATATTTATGGCAATAAGCGTTCAAGTGAAAAATGAAATTTTTATTTTTACAAAAATAACTACTAGCAAATGATTTTAAGTGATAAAAGAATTTTAGAAGAAATGGATAAAGGAACAATAAAAGTAGTTCCTTATAAAAGAGAATGTTTAGGCAGTAACAGTTATGATGTTCATTTAGGTGCAAATTTGGCTACTTATGAACAACATGAATTGGATGCAAAAAAGCACAACACGATCAGCCACTTTGAAATACCTGATGAAGGATTTGTGCTCCAACCCAATATGTTTTACTTAGGGGTTACAGAAGAATACACCGAAACACACGCCCATGTTCCTTTCTTAGAAGGAAAATCATCTACAGGCCGCTTAGGTATTGATATTCACGCCACAGCTGGTAAAGGCGATGTTGGCTTTTGCGGAAATTGGACTCTTGAAATTTCAGTTAAACAACCCGTTCGTGTTTACAAAGGAATGCCAATTGGACAACTCATTTATTTCCCTGTTGACGGCGAAATTGAAGTTAAATACAACGAAAAAAAGAA
>JAIXWH010000062.1 GCA_027484165.1 Chitinophagaceae bacterium
GTGGTGTGGGCCGGGGTTGAACCGGCGACACATGGATTTTCAGTCCATTGCTCTACCAACTGAGCTACCGCACCTCCTTGGTCCTTAAAATCATCTTTTAAGGATTGCAAATATATGATTCTATGTGTTTACAAACAAAAGTTAACCTGCTTTTTATAAAAATCCGCAAAAAGCATATGTTGAAGACTAAATTAAAGACTCATAAATAGCATTAAACTTTTCCCCAATAACTTCAAATGAAAATAAACTGCTGGTTCTCTTAGCAATTTTACTTTTATCAAAAAGATCTTTGTTTTTAATAAAATAATCAATTGCGGCAGCACAATCTTCCAAACTATTACTTGAGGCAAATAAACAGGTTTCTTTTTCAATAGCATATTCTCTAAATACAGTTAAGTCACTCAAAATTGCCGGAACACCTACTGCATTCGCTTCAATAACTACACAACCAAAGGTTTCATAATCGGAAAATAACACCAAAGCATCTGCTTGTTGTAATACTATCGCTAATTTGTTTTGTGGTTCTTCTCCATGAAGGATAACGTTATTGTATAGATGAAGTTGTTGAATAAGTTCTTGGATGTCGCTTTTTACTGGAGCAAATAGATGAAGCACGAAATCCTGATTTGATTCTTTTACTAAACTGAAAGCTTTCAACATTTTAAGAATGTTTTTTTGTTCAGTACCATTAGAAATATGAACAAAAATTGTTGAGTTTATTTTAGGAGTGTAAACAGGAAAAAAAATAGTTGAATCTACAACATTCTGTACAACACTGTAATTTTTTATACCAAAGTGATCTCCAATTGATTTTCCTAATACATCCGAAACAACAGTAACTTTTTCTGCATTTCTAAATAATCTTCTACAAAGTCTTTTATATATGGGATTATGATTTTTAAAAGATTTTTTAACTCCATGTAAAAAACCAGTCCAATGTTCAGAAATTACAAATGGTATTTTGTAATTTCTTTTTAACATCAAACAAACAAGAGCAACTTGTTTAATAACATGAACATGAATCAAAAGTGGATTTCCTTTTTCCGTTATCAAGTCTTTTATAGCTTTATAATAAAATATTTGATAGTTTATAAAAGAAACAGCTTTATCAATCAGCTTAATACCACAAGTCCAGGGACGATAATAAAAAATAATTTCTGTTAGATTATTCTTTTGAGTTTTGATTGTTTTTTTCGAATTCGTTATCATGCCATTGACATCTTTTTTAATGAACACAACAACGACTTCCTTATAAATCGAAACAGCTTTTGCATGACGTTGAACAAAATCTCCATCATAAGGAGCGATTTCTGTAGGATACCAACTTGCGAGCCATAGTACATATTTTTCCTTCATCGCAATTGTTTTATGGTGTTCACAAATTGAATCCAATCTCTTTTTCTAAACAAGAAAAAATCTTTCATCGATAAACCATACTCTTTCGTAAAAACCCTCAAAACAAAACCAAAATAAGACAAGTAAGCAAAACTGCTGACACCTGCTGCTCCATTAATGCCAAATCTTGGAATAAAAATAATATCACCAATAATTGCTACTACCAAACCAATGGCGCATCCTTTTAAATTGATGATCACTTTATTTCGACCGGAATAAAAAGCAGTAAAAGTATATAAAGCTGAAAAGCCAATTACTCCTGGAATATAAAACAAAAAACAATTGTACATTAACGAAAAGCTTTCTCCAAAAACAAAAGGAAAAAGCCAATATCCAAATATTGATAAACCCAAACAAGCAAGAGCGTATGTAAAAAATACAAATCTGGTTAAGAATGGAATTACATCTCTGATTTTATTTTGTTCTCCACCACTTGCTAATGGGAACAAAACCGCAGCAAGCATCCCTGGTATTACAAAAAACAACTGTACCAGTTTAGACACTTGAATATAATTGCCTAATTCAATTGAAGAACAATAATAACTTACGAACCAATAATCGACACGGTAACAAAAAAAAGTAAGAACGTTGCTTAGAAATACTAAAGAAAGATATTGATACACTTTTGAAATTTCTTTTTTTGAAAAGAATGAAATACGCCAAAATTCTTTTTTACTGAAGAGTAAGATTAAAGCAAGAATAATACCCTGCACAAAAAAAGAGGAAAAGTAATACCCGATGAATTTGCTGTTGCTAAGCCAAGATTCTTTCGAGGCATTGGTTAATAAAAAAATCAATAAACCATTAACGATAACCGAAACTAAATTGGGGACTACAAATCGTTTGTCAGCAAAATAAAAACCTGCCATGAAGTTTGCAATAAGATTTCCTGTGACATATAAAAACACATTACTGAATGCTGAGCCGTTTTTGGAATCAAGAGTAAGCACTGTTGATGCGGCATAGAAAAACACCAGCAGAAAGGAAGCTAGACTAACCATTAAAATTGCTACCCAAAACAACTTTCTTTGTTCTATACTATTATTAGATCCAAAAAAAACAATTGCCGCCTCAAAGCTCAAACTCAATAATAATATAACAAAAGCGCAGTTATTTGTAATGTAGAAAAGATCACCACTTGATGCGGCTTGGAAGTGCTGTGCAATAGTAATAGTTAAAATGAAATTGCTTAGGTAATATAGCCCCCGCCAAAATATATTTTGAGTAATTAATTTTGCTACACTTCCCATTTGAAGGATAAATGAAAATAAAAACGCAATATAATCTATACTGCGTTAAAAATTGATGCTATGAAATTTAATTGCATTGAAAAGATTAATTACCATACTCACATAAAAACTTAATGCGCATGATTTTTAATTGTTCCCAATTAAAATTACTGTCAGCTAATTCTTCCTGAGCGATTTGTAAAGATGAAGTATCGCAACTTTTAAAATAATCGATGATTTCTTCTTGTTCATATTCATCAACCATATCATTGATTGCATAATTCAGATTGAGCTTAGTGCCACTGGCTACGATAGTTTCCATTTGTTCGAGCAGTTCGTCTATTCTCAAATCCTTATTCTTAGCAATGGTTTCAAGAGGAATTTTCTTGTCAACATTTTGAATGATGAATATTTTATTGTTGTTTTTATTTAAAACACTCTTCATCACAAAATCGTCGGGCTTAATGATATCATTTTCTTCTACATAAGCGGCAATCATATCAATAAAAGGCTTTCCGTATCTAATGGCTTTTCCTTTACTTACGCCGCTAATCTTCTCCAACTCTTCCATGGATGTAGGATACATGGTAGCCATATCTTCCAAAGAACTTTCTAAGAAGATTACAAACGGAGGAAGATTTTTTTCCTTGGCCACTTTTTTTCTTAATTCTTTGAGAGCTGAAACTAATTTCTCATCTAAAACACCGGATGCTCCTTCTGCAACAATTGCTTCTTCGTCATCAGCATTTGCTTCTTCAAAAAGATTGTTTAGTGCTATAGTAAAAGAGACAGGTTTCTTCAAAAACGCAGTTCCTTTTTTGGTAATTTTTAAAACGCCATATTCAACGATATCTTTCTCCAATAAACCATTGAGTAGCATTTGACGAACTAAACTGTTCCAATGATGAACGTCTTTATCATTTCCACTGGCAAA
Source organism: Chitinophagaceae bacterium (assembly GCA_027484165.1). Taxonomy (GTDB): domain Bacteria; phylum Bacteroidota; class Bacteroidia; order Chitinophagales; family Chitinophagaceae; genus Ferruginibacter. The sequence goes on from JAIXWH010000062.1 coordinate 3,559, forward strand.
CACATCAAGAGCGTCATGTTTATACATTTGTACTTGTGTGGTAGCCTTACCCGTTAGTATATTTATTAAATAATCAATAATAAAATGTTCTCCTAAAGCTTTGATTGCTTTCAATACAACTACAACTCCATCTTTTGCTTCAATCTTTTCTTTTGGATTTAAGCAGTTGTCACACTGCCCACAACTTTTGCTGTCATTAAACTCCTCGCCAAAATAATATAACAACGTCTTTCTTCTGCATACACTGCTTTCTGCATAAGAAAGGGTTTCATTGATCAATTGAGCACCCACCTCTCTTTCGCTAAGAGGTTTGTCTTTCATTAAATGCTCTAATTTGGATATGTCTTTATGAGAGTAGTACATTATGCATTTTCCTTCCATTCCATCTCTGCCTGCTCTTCCTGTTTCCTGGTAATAGTTTTCTATTGATTTAGGAATATTATAATGAATTACAAATCTTACATCAGGCTTGTCAATACCCATTCCAAATGCAATGGTGGCAACAATTACATCTACTTCTTCGTTTAAGAATTCATCTTGTCTCTGAGCTCTTAATTTCGCATCCAAACCTGCATGATAAGCAACAGCTTTAATGCCATTAGCCATTAACATTTTAGCAAGATCCTCGGTGGTTTTTCTGTTGAGTGTATAAATAATTCCACTTTTATTTTTATGCAGTTGAATAAAACGAACAATGCTTTTGTTGGTTTGCTCAACATTTATTTTGGGTTGAATTTCGTAGTAAAGGTTGGGTCGATTAAAGGAAGAAACAAAAATATTAGGACTTCTCAAACCCAGATTCTTAAGGATATCATTTTGTACTTTTGGGGTAGCCGTTGCTGTTAGTGCAATAATAGGAACATCAGGATTAATCAAATCCATCATCTCTTTTAATCTGCGATATTCCGGTCTGAAATCGTGACCCCATTCAGAAATACAATGTGCCTCATCGACCGCAAAAAATGAAACTTTTATGGATTTGAAAAAATTAATATTGTCTTCCTTAGTTAAGGTTTCAGGAGCGACGTATAACATTTTTGTCTTTCCGCTGGTTAAATCGTCTTTTACTATTTTCTGTTGACCCTTATTGAGTGTGCTGTTTAGAAAGTGTGCTATGTTGTCTTTGCTGCTATAACTTCTAACCAGATCAACTTGATTTTTCATTAAAGCAATGAGCGGAGAAACGATAATGGCAACTCCTTCTTTAATCATAGCAGGCAATTGATAGCATAAACTCTTACCTCCGCCGGTTGGCATGATTACAAAAGTGTCATTTCCAGCCAATAACGATTGTATGATTTCTTCCTGAGGACCTTTAAATTGATCAAATCCAAAATGATGTTGCAACGCTTCAACTAATTCAACTGATGTTGAAGTTGAAGACGGTTTGACTTTTTTGGTTGTTTGTTTTTTTGTAGTTACCATAACGCACTGTTTTCTCAAATGAATTCCAACTCTATATATAAAATAAATTTACTATTTTAAGGGCTAACGAAGTTAATCTATTTGTGTTGCATTTGCAATCGTATGAACGTTAAAAGTGCATTCAATAGCATCTTTTTTAAAAATTAACGATAGCCAATTTCTAAATTTTAAAATTATTCCAAACAAATAATAGCATAACTATAACATAATCAATAACATATACACCATTCTACGATTCTTTGTGTTTTCCATTATTTGAAGTAGGTTTGCGGCTCAATTGATGAATAAAGATATTATTATATCATCCGCTTTAAGGACTCTTCAATTACAGGCAGAATCGGTAAAAGAATTAAATTCATTTATCAATTCTGATTTTGTAAAAGCCGTTGATTGTATTTCAAAAAGTGCTGGCCGATTAGTAGTAAGTGGCATTGGAAAAAGCGCCATTATTGCTCAAAAAATTGTTGCAACGTTAAATAGTACAGGAACACCTTCTTTGTTTATGCATGCTGCAGACGCCATCCACGGCGATCTGGGGATGATTCAAGAAAATGATATCGTTTTAATAATAAGCAAAAGTGGAGACAGTCCCGAAATAAAAGTTTTGGTTCCCTTGGTGAAAGGTTTTGGCAACACATTGATTGGAATGGTTGGAAACTTGCAATCATTTCTTGCTCAAAATGCTGATATTATTTTGAATACTACTGTTAGTCAGGAGGCATGCCCCAACAACCTTGCCCCCACAACAAGTACCACAGCCCAAATGGTTATGGGAGATGCTCTTGCTGTTTGTCTGATGGAGTTGAAAGGATTTAAAACACAAGATTTCGCTCGTTTTCATCCCGGAGGAGCTTTAGGAAAAAAACTTTATTTAAGAGTTGAAGATTTGATATCGAAAGAACTTAAACCTCAGGTAAATAAGAACACATCTATACAAGAAGTGATCATTGAAATCACAAAGAAAAGATTAGGCGCCGCTGCTGTCATCAATGATTCAAATGAAATTTGCGGAATCATCACAGATGGAGATTTAAGAAGAATGCTTGAAAAAACAACAACTATTTCCTCTTTATCAGCTTTAGATATCATGTCTCATGCCCCAAAACAAATTAATGGAGATGCCCTTGCTGCTGAGGCATTGGAAGTAATGAGAAAAAACAGCATTAATCATTTACTGGTTACTCATAATAAAGAGTATATCGGAATTATACATTTACAGGATTTAATCAGGGAAGGGATTATTTAATTAACATGCTTGCTTATGAATAAGAACAACTACGTGGCAATAATGGCTGGGGGAATCGGTAGCAGATTTTGGCCAATGAGCAGAACCAATTATCCTAAACAGTTTTTGGACATATTAAATACAGGAAAAACATTAATCCAATCTACGTACGATCGTTTTGCAAAATTCATTCCTGCAGAAAATATTTACGTAGTGACTTCTGATACCTACAGAGATATTGTTCAAACACAATTATCAGCATTGCCGGCTGCCAATATTCTTTGCGAACCATCAAGAAAAAATACTGCGCCCTGCATCGCTTATATCTCATACAAATTAGCAAAACTAAATTCAGATGCTAATTTAATTTGTGCACCTGCAGATCATTTAATTACTGATGAGGCAGCTTTTGAGCAAACTTGTTTAAATGCATTGGAATTTACTTCTCATATAAAAGCATTATTAACACTTGGAATAAAACCAACTCACCCCAATACCGGTTATGGCTATATACAATATGAGCAATTGTCTGTAAGCGAAAATGTGTATAAAGTAAAAACATTCACCGAAAAGCCAGATTTAGAATTGGCAAAAACTTTTGTTGCCAGCGGTGACTTTTTATGGAATGCGGGCATCTTTGTTTGGGAAATCAAAAATATAGTGAAGGCCTTTGAAAAGCATTTGCCTGAAATTCATGAAATGTTTGAAACCGAGAAAGAGCATTTAAATACAGTATCGGAAAATGAAGCTATTGAAAGAATTTATCCGCAATGTGTAAACATATCTATTGATTATGCAATTATGGAAAAGGCAGATAATGTTTATGTGATTCCCTCTTCTTTTGGCTGGAGCGATTTGGGAACATGGGCTAGTGCTTATGATACTTTAGAAAAAGATTATCTAGATAACGCAGTAGCGGGTAACAATGTAATGATTATCGACGCTACTAAAAATATGATTCATGCCGACAATAAAAAATTGGTGCTGTTGCAGGGGTTAGAAGATTTTATTGTTGTTGATACCAAAGACGTTTTGTTGATATGTAAAAAAGATAAGGAGCAGGAAATCAAAGAGTATGTTGCTGAAGTAAAACGAAACAAAGGCGAAAAATACATTTAATAATGTTCATTCAAAGCAAGCTACCTAATGTAGGCACCACCATTTTCACGGTAATGAGTTCGCTTGCAGTTAAGCATAACGCCATAAATCTTGGCCAGGGATTTCCTGATTTTCCAATGAACGAAAGACTAACAGCGCTTGTTAATCAATCCATGAAACAAGGACAGAATCAATACGTTCATATGTGCGGCTTACCCACATTACGGGAAAGGCTATCCGAAAAAGTAAATACCAGTTACCACTGTCAGATTAATCCAGATACAGAAATTACAGTCACCCCAGGAGGAACGTATGCTATTTACACTGCGTTCACAACAATACTCCAACCGGCAGATGAAGTGATTTTGTTTGAACCGGCTTATGATTCTTATATTCCAAACATTGAAATCAACGGAGCAATTGCGGTCCCTATTTCTTTGGAATATCCTGATTATTCCATCGACTGGCAAAAAGTAAAAGATAGGGTAACTAAAAAAACAAAAGCAATCATCATTAATAGCCCACATAATCCAACAGGAGTTGTTTTAACAGAAAACGACATTAATGAATTACGTGAAATTGTAAAGGGCACAGAGATTTTTATTATAAGCGATGAAGTATATGAGCATTTGATATTTGACCAAAAAGAACATTTGTCGATCTTGCGTTATCCTGATTTGTTTGAAAGAACTTTTGTATGTTTTTCATTTGGTAAAGTGTATCACTGCACAGGATGGAAACTAGGATATTGCATTGCTCCAGAAAAGTTAATGAAAGAGTTCAGAAAAGTGCATCAGTTTAATTGTTTCACATGTAATAGTCCGATGCAGCATGCCATTGCTTCTTTTATTGAGGATAAAGATCAGTATTTATCATTGGGAAATTTTTTACAGCAAAAAAGAGATTATTTTCAAAACTTAATGAAAGAAACGCCATTCCGTCCGTTGCCTTCTCACGGTAGCTACTTTCAATTATATAGCTATGAGGGATTGAATGAATTATCAGAAAATGAATTTGCAATTCAACTTACAGAGCAAGCAGGAGTTGCTACAATTCCAGTTTCAGCGTTTTATAAAAAACCTGTTGACAACAAAGTGTTGAGATTTTGTTTTGCAAAAAAAGAGGCCACTTTAGAAGTGGCCGTTAATAGGTTAGTTGAATTCTTTAAGTAAATTACTCTGATTAGTTATTTAACATAAGCGGCATTACCAACATTAATAATTCTTCATTTTCTACTTGCTCGCTTGGCTTGATGATTCCGGCTTTAGTAGATGTACTTAATTCCATTACAACTTCTGCAGTATCGGCGCCATTTAGCATTTCAATTAAGAATTTTGCATTAAATGCAATTTGTAAATCTTCTCCATCATAATGACAAGCCATGCGTTCATTACCTTCATTGCTGTAATCAACATCTTGTGCAGTAAGTTGAAGTTTGTTGCCGCTGATAGACAATGCAATTTGATTGGTGCTTTTGTTACTGAATACACTTACTCTTTTCAGAGCATTTTGAAAGTCGCTTTTATTGGCAACCATTTTGTAAGGGTTATCGCTTGGGATTACCACTTTATAGTCTGGAAATCTTGCATCAATCAAACGACAAACCAATTCGGTGCCACCATGTACTACAAAAAGATGATTACTGTTATACGATACCGTTAGTTCATCTTCGTTATCAGGTAAAGATCCTTTTAAAAGACTTAAAGGTTTTTTAGGAACGATAAAAGAATCTTTTTGAGGACATTTCACATCTTTTCTGGTGTAACGAACCAGTCGGTGAGCATCTGTTGCAACAAAATTGATTCCTTTTTTATCTAATTCAAAAAACACACCAGTCATAGCAGGACGAAGATCATCCGTACTTACAGCAAAAACAGTTTTGTTGATAGCTGTAACTAACGCAGAGGAAGTCATTGTAAACGAATTAGCGTCGTCAGCTTGAGGCTCACGTGGAAAATTATCAGGATTTTCACCCATCATTTTATATTTACCATTGTCGCTTGTGATTTCTATACCGTAGTTTTTGTCGACATTGAAAGTAAGTGGCTGTTCAGCAATATTTTTAAGGGTGTCAATCAAAATTTTCGCAGGAATACAAACTTTTCCAGCGTCTTTTGCTTCGATATCCATGTGGATTTTCATTACAGTTTCTAAGTCTGTAGCCACAACAGTCAATTTGTTCTTTTCAATTTCAAATAAAAAATCTTCAAGAATAGGAAGAACGGTGTTGCTGTTGATAACACCGCTAATTTGTTGCAGTTGTTTGAGTAAAGCAGATGATGATACAATAAACTTCATATTTATAATATTAATTCCGCCAAAGATAAAATATTGCAGTTAATGAAACCAAGATAATTTCTTACTAATTTCAACATTCAATCTACATAATTGTTAACATCTGATGGCGCCATTAAACATAGGTATAGAAAAGGCAACTCAAAAAATAAGACATTTTTGTGCTTATCAAGAGAGAAACCACAAAGAAGTAAAAGAAAAACTATACAGTTTTGGGCTTTATAAAGATGAAGTAGAAGAGATTTTATCAGCTTTGATACAAGAAAATTATCTTAGTGAGGAGAGATATGCTGTAGCTTTTGCCGGTGGAAAGTTCAGAATGAAGCAGTGGGGCAAGATCAAAATCAAATATGAATTAAAACAGCATGGAATTAGTGATTATTGTATAAAAAAAGCACTGTTAGCCATTTCGATTGAAGATTATAGAGCAACATTGAAAAAACAATTTGAGGCAAAGTTGAAACTGCTTAATACCGAGAAGAATAGCTACACCAAAAAACGAAAGATTCAGTCTTATCTAACACAGAAGGGTTTCGAAATGGAACTAATTAATGAATTGTTACAAGAGATATAACTAAACAAAAAAATAATTCATGGCAGAGGATTTAAATATTATTACCGGTTCAAAAGAAGAACAATACCAGAGTTTGCTACCGCAAATCAAAGCATTAATAGAAGGTGAAACTGATTTGATTGCAAATTTGGCCAATATTACAGCTGCTTTAAAAGAACAGTTTAGCTGGTTGTGGGTAGGTTTTTATCTGGTAAAAAACGAAGAATTGGTATTAGGTCCTTTTCAGGGGCCTGTAGCATGTACCCGAATAAAAAAGGGAAGAGGCGTTTGCGGTGCTGCCTGGCAAAATAAAGAGACATTGATAGTTCCTGATGTTACAAAGTTTCCGGGACATATTGCTTGTAGCAGTTTATCGAAGTCGGAAATAGTTATTCCTTTAATAAAAGATGGCGAAGTTTTTGGAGTGTTGGATGTGGACAGTATGAGCTTATCCGATTTTGATAATGTCGATAAAAAATATCTAGAAAATATATTAACTCAAATTACTAATAAATAAAGGCACTCAAATTGATAAAATAAAAAAAGCAAGATAATTATCTTGCTTTTTTTATTGATGAAAAATTTATTATCTAAGTACTGTTTCTATCAAATGTACTACTCCGTTAGTTGCTATAATATTAACTCCAGCTAAATTGATGTTAGATGGATTTGGGTTAGTACCGTTTGTTATTATTACAGAAGGAGTTGTTGGATTTATTGTTAAAGTAACACTTGGTTGAACTTGAAGTGTTTGAACTGGTGTTGGGTAAGCAATAAGATCACTTGCAAAAACATTGGTTGGTAAAGTATGAGAATAAACTATTGTAGCTGGGATGTTAACAGGTGTAAGAGGTAAAGAGTTAATGGTATTTAAATCTATACTCGAATTAGCAAATGCGCTGTTTGTTGGAGCAAATACTGTATATTTTCCAGGACTATTTAAAGCTCCTGCAAGTCCTGCCCTTGAAACTAATGCTAGTAAAAGCGAAAGATCAGGATTTGCAGTTGCAATTTCTGCAATAGTTTGAGTAGGTGGCAATAAAACCGATGAGATTACATGAATAGTCCCATTAGATGCGGTAACATCAGCCACTTTAACTTTCACACCATTAACAAATACACCAGTCGTATTTTTTGATGCGAAAATATTAGTACCCAGTAATGATTTTACTGTATCCGAAGCAGGCACAATTGCAGAACCAACATTTCCAACAACTACATGATATTTTAAGATATCAATAACATCAGCAGTGTCAAGCGCATCAATGTCTGCACTTGAAATATCTGAAGCTCTGAAAGCTGCATTATCAGGTGCAAAAACTGTAAGCGATCCGCCAGACAAAGCAGAAGCCAAACCTGCTTTGTTAACTGCTTGGTAAAGTAGTGAGAAGCTAGTGTCTGAAGCTACAATTTGAGCGATATTTTTTGCAGTTGTAGTTCCTGCATCATCTTTTTTACAAGCTGAAAAAAGAAATGTTGCAGTAATTCCCGTTAAAATTAAAAGACGAGAAATCGATGTGTGTTTTTTTACATTCATATTTAAGGTTTTTTTGTTGATCAAATAAACAAAAAGATTAAACAAAATGTTCGCGATATTTTAAAAAATAGCCCCCAAAAAATATAATTATTAAAATAAATAATATGTAAAATATAGAAAAACAATATACAGCGGGTGTTTAAAGTAAAATAAATAATTTTTAGAAAATACGATTTGAATCTGGTAGGGACGTAACAAATATATAGAAACAATAATATAACTCCATCGGGGTGATACTATTCTGAAAAGAGAATAAGATAAAATCCAACCAACCCCGTAGGGGTGAAAGTATTCATAGAGAGAAGGATGTAATCCACAACCCCATCGGGGTGAAAGTATTCATAGAGAGAAGGACATAATCCATAACCCCGTAGGGGTGACATTATTCTACACCCCAACTTGTGTTGCCATCTTTTTCATCTTTGATAACGATACCCATTTCAACGAGTTGATTTCTGATTTTGTCTGAGGTGGCAAAATCTTTTTTTGATTTGGCTTCTTTACGAATATCTAAAAGCAGTTGCATCACTGGCGCTAACAATTCATTATTGGATTCATCAACACTTTTCAATCCGAAAATATTTTCAAGGAAAGTAGTAAAACGTTCTTTGAGATATGCCAGTGTTTTTGATGATATGGCATCATTTGCAATGAGTCCGTCCTTCAAAGAATTGATGATAGGAGCCAGTTCAAACATATTTGCTATTACTCTAGGAGAGCCAAAATCATCATCCATAAATTCTTCAAACTCATTTAACCATGAATTTATTTTAGTGTCGAGTTCAATGTCTTTTGGAGATTCGTTTTCTTCAAAAGATAATTTCTTTAACACTTCATATGCTTCCCATAATCTCTTAAAAGCTTTTTCGCTCGACATTAAAGAGTCATTGCTGAAATCAAGCGTGCTTCTGTAGTGACTTTGTAAAATAAAAAAACGAACCGTCATTGGGTGAAAGGCTTGGCTCAACAAATCATGACTGCCACTAAACAACTCCGTTAGTTTGATGACATTGTTGTAGCTCTTGCCCATTTTACGTCCATTGATGGTAATCATATTATTATGCATCCAGTATTTAACCGGAGCGGCATGATTGCAGATCGTGCTTTGTGCGATTTCACTTTCATGATGAGGAAAAAGCAAATCCATTCCGCCGCCATGAATATCAAACTGAGCACCTAAATATTTCGTAGCCATAGCTGAACACTCAATATGCCAACCTGGAAAACCTTCTCCCCATGGACTTCTCCAACGCATGATGTGCTCAGGAGGTGCAGCTTTCCATAACGCAAAATCTGCCGGATCTTTTTTCTCTTGTTGCCCTTCGAGATCACGTGTTGTAGAATCTCTGTTGCTTGAATCTAATAATTCATCAATAATTCTACCACTTAACTTTCCATAATCATGAGTTGCAGCGTATTTTTTTACATCAAAATAAACAGAGCCATTCACTTCGTAGGCATATCCTTTTGAGATGATGTCTTCAATCATTCCAATCTGCTCAACAATATGTCCTGTTGCAGTGGGCTCGATGCTGGGTTCAATACAATTGAATTGTTTCATTGCCCAATGAAAAAGATTGGTGTACTTTTGAACTAATTCCATCGGCTCCATCTTTTCAACCTGAGCTTTTTTAGCCACTTTGTCTTCTGCTTCTCTTCCTTCTTCTTCAAAATGTCCGGCATCAGTGATGTTCCGAACGTAACGAACCTTATATTTTTTATGTGTAAGGTATCTGTATACAATATCAAATGTGATGTAAGGTCTTGCATGACCTAAGTGGCTTTCACCGCTAACTGTTGGCCCGCATACATACATCCCTACATGACCAGGCGTGATAGATTCAAAAACTTCTTTTTTTCGTGAGTTAGAATTGTAAATATTTAAAGGCATGCTTGGTATTCAATTTTGGTTTACAAAGATAGGCAACATATCTTTAAACATAAATCAATCATATGTCATTAGAAAATCCATTTCAGGAAAATAATATTGTAACCAAACCATCTTCACTATTAAGCACCTCAACTATTTTGAGCATAATTGGAAGCGCAATCGCTATGATTTCTGCAGTGACTGCGTTTGTAAATGCTGAGGCCAATTATGAAAAAATACAAAAGATGGTAAATGACAAAGACGTTGCAAAAGCGCCGGAATTCGTTAAGTCTTTCTTTAATGAAAATGCACTTTTGATGGCACAAAAAGCAGTTGAGAATAAGGTGCCGATAATGATTATTAGTTTAATTGCTGCCGCGCTTTGTTTATTTGGTGCTGTCATGATGAGAAAATTGAAAAAAGATGGCTTGAAATTATGGATGACAGGCGAATTACTTCCCATTGCCTCCAATCTGGTATTTTTGGGTGCAGCTTCTATGAGTGGCTTAGCTCTGATTAATCTGGTGTTTCCAGCAGTATTTATAGTAATTTATATGATATGCAGAAAAGAACTAGTAAATTAAATCTGCAACGATAGGATAGTGGTCGCTCAGTTTTTTCTTTATCCTGATATACTGATCAACACTAAATTTTGTACTAACAAAAATATTGTCAATACGTAAAGTAGAAGACAAATTATAAAAAGTATTATCAATCAAGGATCCTTTTTCTTCAAAAGCGTTTTTCATATCCTTGCCGATATGAGTGTATGCGTAACTGTTAGGTACGTCGTTAAAATCTCCACAAAGTATTATAGGATAAGGGCACTTGTTCATTTCTTTCTTTATCCAATCCGCTTGCCGGTGCCTTTTGATGTATGCTTTTTTTATTTTTTGCACAATACTTTTAGATTCAGATAATCCATCTTCATTGCTTGATGTAGGGTCGTCTATATATTTTTTATTCGTTTTGCTGAATCTGAATGTTTGCAAGTGAATATTAAAAACTCTGAAAGTGTCTTTATTTTTTACAATATCAACATACTGAAAACAAGAATTGTAGTTTGCAGTGTCAGAACAAATAGTTTGCTCGTTGATGATAGGATATTTACTGAAAATGATTTTTCCGAAATGGTGCCACTTGTCGAAATCGTGCTTTTTGTTATAAGAAAAAGAATGATATGGCATTTTAAAATCGCGACAAAAATCAGGAAGGTAATTTATTGACCTGTTAGCATCTTCTCCGGCAACCATTTCCTGAAAACAAGCAATATCCGGGTTGGTTTCATTGATCAAACCAATCATTTGGTTTTTTACTTCAGGATGTGTTTTGTACTCTACGATATCGAAGTGCTCTACATTCCAATTCATTACTCTGATTGCAGCTGTATTCGACCTTTCTTTTTTAAAGTTTGTTTTTCTGATTTGAATGACGTTCATTAATGGAGAAAAGCAAATTAAAAATGTTATAACTCCTATCAAAGAAAATATTTTTTTTATAAATAACCAGAAAAGAATGAACAACATGTTAAGTAGCACTAAATACGGAGTAGCTAAAGTAAATAATCCGAGAAACCAATAATCACCTTCATTAATGCGACTGCCATAGCATCCTAAAATCAAGCAAATACTCAATAATAAGTTACAGAGAATAAAAATAAATTTTGTAAAACGCCGCATCTTTGGTTGCTAATAATTTTCTAAAAAACTAAAACACATCAAAATAAAGCTGATGTTCAGATACACATAACTATTGTAAGTCATCTTCTTCGGCTGCTTTTTTCAAGCACTCTTTTTCATCTTCAGTTAATGAGTCGTAACCGTTGGTATTTATTTTATCAAGAATCGCATCTATCATTTGCTGATTAACTAATTTGTTATAAGGTTCTCGATTTCCTGTATTGTAAAAATGTTTTTGTTTTACAGAAGATTGAATATTTTCTTTTGGAGTAAAAATCTGAGTAATCCAGAAATAAAATCGATTCATCCAAACACTAGCATCTACGCCCTTTTTCAGTAATAAAACAAATACTAAACCAGCAACAATTCCTCCTAAATGAACAACTGCATTTATGCTATTTGAGGAAGTGATGCTGAAAGAGTCGATAATAAAATAGAGTACAAGTAAAACCCAAAGAGGTATTCCATTTCTGATGTGTGTAAAAAAACGATGTTCAGGAACAAGTAATGTGGTTGCAGTGGCAACAGCCAGAACAGAGGCATTTGCTCCAATCAACGAAAAAGTATTGTTATCAACTGAAAGCGTAGAAAAGAAGTGACTTCCAATAATAAAAAACAAACCACCCAACAAACCTCCATAAATGTAAACAGGAATTATTTTCTCGTTGCCGGATTCTTTTTGTAAGATACTAGCAAAGACCCAAAACCAAACCATGTTACTAATCAGTCGCATCAATCCCGCACTGGTATCACTAAACATAAATGTCAGCAGGGTCCATGGTCTTTCAATAAAGCGAGACAGATTTGAAGGCAATTCAAACCATTGCACAACAGACTGATTGTAGGCTTCTGTAGATTGCTGATAAAAATAATAAACTACCTGAAGCGTTAAGAGTAATAAAAAAAAGATCACGTTAAGTGCAACAACAGCCATTACAGCATTGTCGGATTGTCCTAATGAAAAAGATTTTTTCTTATTCTTCAGATTTTTATATTCGATATATCTTTCAGATTCTCCCATATCATCAATTAATAAAAATTGCTTTTATTGGTTTTATTCCAATATAATACCAACAAAAATCCTGCAAGTGCACCACCAACATGAGCAAAATGAGCAACATTGTCATTCGCAGTATTTGTAATACCTCCAAAAATATCCAGTGCGATTATTCCCATGATTGCCCATTTTGATTTTATTGGAAATGGGATAGGGAAGATAAATAGTTGTGTGTTCGGGAAAGTATATCCATAAGCAGCAAGTATACCCATGATAGCACCCGATGCACCAACGGTAGCGTTTAGACGCATAATTTCAGCATATCTTTCCATGTCTTCAGGAGACAATACAGCATGATCAATATTCCAGAAGTCATAAACATAACTACCCATTTGCGAAAAGCCTGCAACCAAGCCACAAATCAAATAAAATGTAAGAAATCTTTGGTGCCCCCAAACTTTTTCCATCGTACTTCCAAACATCCACAAACCAATCATATTAAAAAGAAGATGTGTTAATCCTCCGTGCATAAACATATGCGTAACTAACTGATAGGGTTTAAAGTCAGGAGATTTGTAATGATGTAAAGCAAATAAGTCAGTAACTGGACTTGCATTATTTAACCCGCCAAAAACCCCTTGTGCTAAAAACACAAGAACATTGATGATAATAAGATTTAAAACGATGGTTGGGGTACTTCTAAAAGTATTTCTGAATTCCATTATTTAAAGATAAGATTTATCTGATTATTTTAAAGTTAATAACACTACACATTCGATATGATGTGTATGTGGAAACATATCTACCGCTTGCATTTTTTCCACTTTATACTTTTCTGACAAAAGCGACAAGTCTCTCGCTTGTGTGGCAGTATTACAACTTACATAAACAATTTTAGGAGCTTGCATCTCCAGTAATTTCAACACCAATTTTTCATGCATGCCTGCGCGCGGAGGATCAGTAATCACAACATCAGGATTACCATGTTTTGCAAAAAAATCATCATTGCAAATTTTGATTACATCTCCTGCAAAAAATTCAGCATGATTAATATTATTTAGTGCCGCATTTTTTTTAGCATCTGCTATAGCGTCTTCAATAACCTCCACACCCACTACTTTTTTAGCTTTGTCGCTTACAAAAATTCCGATACTGCCGGTTCCGCAATACAAATCATAAACAATCTCATTTCCGGTTAAACCTGCAAATTCTTTGGTTACTGAATACAGTTTTTCTGCCTGTTTTGTATTGGTTTGAAAAAATGATTTCGGACTAATGATAAATTTCAAGTCGCCAAGTTTTTCTTCTACATATCCTTTTCCAAAATATACAACAGGTGTTAAATCGTAAATACTATCATTCCATTTCGGATTGATTGTGTAAAGCAATGTGGTAATTGAAGGAACTTTAGATAAAAGATGGTCAAGCAAAGCAATTCTGTCATTTTCTGCTTCGTGATTAATGCAGAGGTTAACCATCAATTCGCCGGTCGTGGTGTATCTGATGATGATATTACGCAACCATCCCGTATGATTTCTAATATCGTAGAATTCATATCCTTTTTCTTCAGCAAATGATCTGATGGTGTTTCTGATACTGTCATTCACTCCATTTAACAAGTGGCATTCTGTGATGTTGATGATTTTATCAAAGATGCGAGGAGCATGATAGCCCAAAGCGTTTTGTTGAATAAGGGCCGCATCAGTGTTTATTTCTTCACTTGTTAGAAAGCGTTTATTGCTAAAAGTGAATTCGAGCTTATTACGATATTGGGTCGTTTTATCGGAGCCAATGATGGGCATTATCTCTGGGATTTCTACTTTGCCTATGCGTTTTAAGTTTTGCTCCGCTTCCTGCTGCTTGAATTGCATTTGTTTTTCATAAGGTAGCATTTGCCATTTACAGCCTCCACAGGTCCCAAAGTGTTTGCAAAAAGGTACTAGTCTGTCTGGCGATGGTTCAACAATCTTGATAGTCCTGCCTTCAGCCCAGTCTTTTTTGCTTTTTCCAATTTGGATGTTCACTAAATCTCCGGGTATGGCTCCCGATACGAAGACTACTTTACCATCATGTCTTACCAAAGATTTTCCCTCAGCAGCGTAATCTGTAATCAGAATGTTTTCTAGGATGATGCTTTTTTGTTTTTTTCTCACCCTGCAAATTTATAGTATTTTCA
>JAIXWH010000059.1 GCA_027484165.1 Chitinophagaceae bacterium
AGCAGTGTATGTCGTTCCGTTCCAAGTATAGTCTACACAATTTGAGATAGTTGTTGTGCTGGTTGTTTTCGCCAATCCTGTTCCGGTTAATGAACTGTTGATTGGTGTATTTGCATTTGATGTTGTTGAATTGATTGTAATAGTTGCAGTTCTTGTACCAGAAGCAGACGGACTAAATGTTACTACATAAGTTGCTGTTCCGCTTGCAGGAATTGTTGTAGGAACACTTGAAACCACAAACTCACTGTTATTTGAACTAACGGTAACGCCTGTTGCTTCTACTCCACTGTTACTGATGGTATAAGTTATAGGTGAGCCAGCAGATCCTAAACAAACTGAACCATGACTGGTTGAACCTGCACTTACTGATAAAGTTGGACCAGATGGCACAATCTCACCTGTTGACAATAATTTTGCAGCACTGGTATAACCATCAAATCTCACTTGTCCTAATTGTGTACTAGTTAAACCCGATGTAGAATTACCAAAGAAAACTTTACCGCCTGTACCTGATGCGCCGGCAGTTCCAGTCCAGCCTCCAATGGTTAAAGTAGCTCCTGTAGTCCATGAAGCACTGCTGCTATTAGGGAATATCACAGAATGTGAACCCGAACCTAATACTATAGTTGAAGAGCCTGTTAAAGCTAAAGTATCCAAATTTTCTGTATAACCATTTGTTCTACCTAATAAAAATCTACCCCCTGACAAACTCAAATTAGAATTGTTATTGATTACTTCTGAATTCGCGATAACCAAATCACCCGCTTGGATTTGAGTTGCACCAGTGTATGTATTTGTACCACTTAAAGTCCATGCCCCTCCTGCTGAAACAATTCTTGTTGTAATTGAACCTGTTCCAGAAATCGCTCCACTGATTAATCCTTTTTGTGAGGCACCTGCCAAGGTAAGCTGATAAGTTCCAACATTCAATGAATTGGTTAATTTAAAACTATCCGATTGATTTCTGATGGTTGTATTTGCTGTTAATGTAATGACTCCGCCAAAATGATTGTTTTCACTAACATTATCCAAAGCCGCATTTCCATCAACACCTGTACCCCCAATTGTTAAAGCTTCTGCTCCAATTGAAATACCTCCTTGCAATTGCAAAGCGGCACCACTCGATACAACTGTACCTGCAGCTGTTGAACCTAATGCATTCGCGTGCTGTACATTTAATATACCTGCTTTAACCGAATCAATTCCGGTGTTAGTATTGTTTCCCGACAGAACCATTTTACCTGCACCTAATTTATGAATTCCAAACGCACCACTAATCACACCACTAATCGTTAAATCTTCTGCAGAAGTAGTTCCATCATCAGCAACAGTGATTGTTCTGTTAGCACCTAATGCAATAGGACAAGAAATAGTTGCTCCATCTGTACCTTTAGCAGCATCATGTACAATTATGTTTCCACCTAATGTTAGTCTACCCGTACCAGTTATAGATGATCCAATTAATGCACCTCCTTCAAGAGTTACACTTGTTGGAGTACCTAATGTAAAAGTTGATAAATTTAATACAGAGCTATCTCTAACTACAAGCGCACCTCCAACTGTAGCATTTGCAGTGATTGATTTTATACCATTCCCTTCTAGAGTAAGATTATTAAAAGTTGTTGCCGAATTTAAGTTAATTGTATGGTTTCCTGTGCCATTAAAATTGATGGTACTTGTACCCGGTGTTAAGGTTCCAGATCCAGAATTTAAAATCAAATCGCCACCAATATTCATTGCACCTGCGCCACTGAAAGTAATTTCAGCTTGAGCATCATCTTCTGCATCACTGATTAAATTCCCTGCTATATTTAGCGTACCTGTAGATAGGGTAACTTTATTGATTCTGCTACTAGAACTACTAGATGAAGTACGGTAAGCCATTTGCAAGTTTCCGCCGATTGTTAATGTACCTGCACCCAAGCCTATTGTTGAAGTAGTGTTTCTATCAGGTCTGTTCATCACAACATCATCATTTACTGTAAGCCTACTGGTTGCATCTGTAAAATTCAATACCCCTGCAACTGCTTGTCCAGCATTTCCTATGGTCAATTTTCCACAAGCAGCATTATATCCTGTTGGTATAGTAACCGTCCTCGCATTTGAGCCTTCACCAATAAACACGATATCTCCAGATACTGGAACTGATGCCCCAGATCCACCTCCTGATGAAGTAGACCAAGTTGAGGTAGTATTCCAATTTCCATTCGCAACAGCATATCTTAAATTACCTACTATAATATTCCCTAACACATAAGTAATATTATAGTTGCTCGCAGTAAATGTTCCACCAGTTGCTGCACTTGCTGTCACTTTTCCGGTATAGGTACCTACCCCATCCGTTGCCCCATTACCACTACCCGTTCCTGTTGCATAAGTAATGGTAACGCTTCCTATAACTTCATTATTTACTAATCCTGAATCAGAAAAGTCTAAAGATCCTGCTCCAGGAGAAGCTATAGTTGTACTTGGCGCTTTAAACAAATTCAACGCATAGATCTTCAAAGTAGCTACAGATATATTTGCTGCAACTGTAGGATCTGTCAATATATAGTTTGCACTAGGTTCAAGATAACCACTGATGGTTACCGTTTTTCCTGTACCTACATTCGCATTTGCAAATGATGCTGCAGGAGTTCCTATAACACTAAAAGTTTCACTATTTTTCAAACCTGAATATGCTGGTGTTCCTGTAAAGTTGGCATCAGTTATTCCATCATACACTTTATTCACCCCACTTAATCCGGTAATAGTTAAGGTAGCAGGGTTCACTGTTAAAATTCCGGTTACATAACTCACGCTGTAGTTACTTAATGAACCACTCGATAATGTTAAACCTGATGGAGTAATTACATAAGATCCTGCAGCAGCAGTTGCCAAATTACCCAATGGTGAACCACTGTATGATAATATTGCACCGCTTACCGCATCTGTTCCTTGTAATCCAGTTACGGTATAATTTGTATTTAATGTTCCTGATGTAGCAGAAGTTGAACCATAAGTTTTGCTTTGAGCTGAAGCCGTTACGGTCAATGCTCTTTGAATTACAGTTAATGATCCAGCAACATAAGAAATAGTATAGTTACTTGCAGTAAAGGTTCCACCAGTTGCTGCACTTGGTGTAATCACAGATGTGCTTCCAGCAATATCAGTAGCCAACAAAGCTCCTGTACCATAAGCTAGTGTTACACTTCCAATAGTTTGACCATTCTGCAATCCCGTAGCTGTAAATGCTGTTGAACCAGTTATTGGTGTTGATTGTGATGTGCCATATATTTTATTAACGTTATTGGCTGTTATAGTCAAAGTAGCTGTACCAATGGTAAATGCTAATGCAGCTGAATTTGCACTACTATAGTTTGCATCAGCAGCTACAGTTGCTATCACCTGATAGGTTCCAGCATTTGATGGCCTTGTTGTACTTGGTCCATATGTTGTAGAAC
>JAIXWH010000110.1 GCA_027484165.1 Chitinophagaceae bacterium
CTCTCATAGAATAATGTCACCCCTATGGGGTTTGTTGGTTGTTGTTACTTTTTTGTTTTAGAATAATTTCACCCCTACGGGGTTGGTTGGTTTTGTTACTTTTTTGTTTTAGAATAATGTCACCCCTATGGGGTTTGTTGGTTGTTGTTACTTTTTTGTTTTAGAATAATGTCACCCCTACGGGGTTGGTTGGTATTCTTAATTTTTTGTTTTAGAATAATTTCACCCCTACGGGGTTTGTTGGTTAATACTTTTTCTTTTTGAAGTCTCCTCTTTTCCATGCTTGAATAAATTCTGCCCAAGCTACTGGATTAAAAATATTTTGTGGAGCTATTTGCCCAGAATAATATAATTTTCGAGAGTACTGACGCATGTATTGTGCAGAGGCCTCTCTTCCATCAGCAGGTAAACTCGACATTAAAAATCTTCTAACAGCAGCATTATTATTAATTCTGGCAACTTCAATATTATCATCAGGCACTTCTGTATTCAAAAACTCTCTTTCAAACTGCTCACGTGATGGTCTTTGTTTGATGATTGTTGCAGGCAAAAAAACAGTGTCATTCACCATCAATTGTATTATACTGAATTGATTTCCTTTCAAATCAATTGGAATTTCCGCCAATTTAGGTTTAAAGCCAATACTGGTAAACTCTACTTTATCCCCTTTTAAAATCACGATACTAAAAACACCGGCATCATTAGTAAATGTTCCTCTGTTTTGACCTTTTACCATCACTGTAACTCCTGGAAGTCCCTTTAGACTATCAGCGGTCATTACAACACCATACAATTGCACCACGGAATCTTTAAAAGACTCAAATTGAGCTTTTGCAAATGTGGGAAGAAAGAAAATTAATATTATAATAAGTGTCTTTGATCTGATCATTTTGTATTTTAATCGTGTCGAAGTCAAAATTAACCCTTTAATGATTGTGAAAATATTTTTTTAATAACAATATCAAAGTGATCTAATAATGATGTTTTTATTTTATTGCGTGACAAAGTAAGGCTATCATTGATTAATTTTGCACTTCACAATTTTGATTTAACAAATAATTGAATGATGACAACAGAAGCCATATTAAATGCATTGAGTAATGTTCAGGAACCTGATTTGGGACAAGATTTAGTCACTTTAAATATGGTAAAAGATGTAATCATTGAAGGAAATGATGTCGCATTCACTGTCGTGCTTACTACACCTGCTTGCCCAATGAAAGACATGATTAAAAATGCCTGTATCAATGCTGTTCAATTGTTGGTAAATAAAGAAGCGATTGTTACTGTTAATTTCACAAGCAACACTTCAACAAACAGAATGGATCCCAAAACCATTTTAGGTGGTGTAAAAAATATCATTGCTGTTGTGAGCGGAAAAGGTGGAGTTGGAAAAAGTACAGTTGCCGCTAATTTGGCTTTAGCTATTGCCGAAAGCGGTGCTAAAGTGGGTTTGATGGATGCAGATATATATGGACCCAGTCAACATATCATGTTTGGCATAAGAGGCGAGCGACCAATGATGAAAGAAAATGAAGGTAAAGGATTAATTGTACCGATAGAAAAATTTGGCATCAAAGTAATCAGTATAGGATTATTGATTGATGAAAAGCAAGCAGTAGTTTGGCGAGGCCCTATGGTGAGCAGTGCTATTCGACAGTTTGTAAGTGATGTAGATTGGGGCGAATTGGATTATTTAGTTATTGACATGCCTCCGGGAACAGGCGATATCCATCTAACGATGGTGCAAACTGTTCCGGTAACAGGAGTAATAGTAGTTACTACACCACAATTGGTAGCCCTTGCAGATGCAAAGAAAGGAGTGGCTATGTTTGGACAAGCACAACTGAAAGTGCCTGTTATTGGTTTAGTTGAAAATATGAGTTACTTCACTCCGTCAGAATTACCTGAAAACAAATACTATATATTTGGAAAAGACGGTGGCAAAAATTTAGCGGATGAATTTGAAATTCCATTCTTAGGTCAGATTCCTTTGGTACAAAGCATCAGAGAAGGTGGCGATTCTGGCGTACCCATCATGGTTAGTGAAGATGAAATTTCAAAACTAGCTTTCAGGAATTTTGCAGGAAATGCAGTTAGAGGAATTGCGGTTCAGAATGCAGGAATCCCGGCGTGAGTATAAGGGATAAAAGGTTTAATACGTTCAATGAGTTCAAGAGGTTTCATTCGCTGAGCTGGTTTGAGGTTTAATGTTTAATTGTTTATTGTTAAAAAACCAATCATAGCAAGTCTTTGCGCACTCCATTTGTTGTTCCTTAAAATCAAAAAAATAAAAAATCACTAGAAAATTGTTTAATTAAATAATGTAAAGTATATTTGTCATATTAATAATTATACTTGACATGAAAAATTCTAATTTTTACAACACACCAATAAGATTATTACCATTTTATTTTAAGAAAATTGGTTGGTACATTATCATACTGACGTTTGTGGTTCCTCTTGGTATCAAGCTCTCACATTCTATAATACTCACTTCAAACAAGGAATTATTTAAAATTATTTTACAAGATTTTTTTATAACCGGATTAGCACTTATTGGATTTTCAAGAGATAAAGTTGAAGATGAAATGAGTATGTTAATCAGAATGAAATCAATCATCTCAAGTTTTGTATATGGATTGGTCATGACCATATCTAATCCATTGCTATCATATTCGACAAATGTGTCGATTCATTCTGAAGGTTTCTCATTATTTACTCAGATGTTGATTATGTATTTGTTTTGGTATTCAGCTTTAAAATACTTTCGCTAAACATGAGAAACAGATTAAAAATAGAAAGAGCCATTATGAATATCACACAGCAGGAACTGGCGGATAAGGTTGGGGTTTCACGGCAAACGATTAATTCCATAGAATCTAACAGATATATTCCCTCCACGACACTGGCGATTAAAATTTCAAACTTGTTTAAGAAAACGGTGAATGAAATTTTCGAATTGGAGGAGGATGACTGATTTTATTAGGTTTGGTAGGTTCAGGATGTTAAAAAGGTTCATTGGGTTTCAAAGGTTAATAAGTGCAATCATTTTAAGTTAGTTCTCATCAAACAACAAACGACAAACAACAAACGAGAAACCAATCAACCCCTCAACTAATCAACCTTCCAACCAATCCATTGCATTCTTATACAATAATTTCTCTTGAGTGGATTCACTCAAATTCATTGATTCAATCAAACTTCCCGGATGATGCTCACCTAGCGGAAAAGGATAATCGCTACCCAAACAAATACTATCCTCCCCCATCACTTTAATGATATAGTTCATTGCTTCTTCGTCGTGTAC
>JAIXWH010000048.1 GCA_027484165.1 Chitinophagaceae bacterium
AGTGGATTGACCAAATAGTTTAAAAAATACTTCCGGAAACAAGTTTAAAATTGAAATCATCAAAATACACAAACCCAAACTCCATAAACTAATTTTCTTGATTACTGGGATAACCATTTCTTCTCTTTTTTGTCCAATTAAATTTGATACCATGGTATTGCTCGTGCCAGCAAATGCCCAAACAAAAACTCCAGCCAATCCGAACACATTTCTCATGGTATTACTGATTGCCTTTGCCATAGGCCCTTTGGTTTCAATCAAAAGAAAAAATACAAGCCAGGTTGTCAAGCTTAAAATGAATTGCAACACTAAGGGTAATGCGATTTTATATATTTGTGCGCTGATGTCCTTGTCTTTATAAAAAGATTGAAAGAGTTGGTATCTTTTTTTAAGTCCCGATATAAAGATGACAGAAAAAACTACAATCATTCCAACAAACTCAGATAATACAGAAGCTACAGCCGCACCATTGAAACCCATTTCAGGAAATCCACATTTCCCGAAAATTAAAAAATAATCGAACAGTACATTTACCAATGCTTCACAAATAAAGCCAATCATTAAAAATCTACTATTTAAAGAAGCTATCAAAAATGCGTTTCCCATCTGAAACAAGTAAAGAAAGGGGAGGCCTAAAATCCTGATTTTTAAAAAACTCATTTCTTCAGGATAGGAACTGGGATTGGAAACTTGTTTTAAAATAGAAGGTGCAACAAACCAGGTAAATAAAATAAAAGTTACAGCAAATAGGATGCTGATTCTGATACCCTGAGATAATACCACTTTGAAGAATTCTGGTCGTCCGCTGCCTGCATAACCTGAAAAAACAGACTGCATAGAGCTATTTAACCCATGACCTGCAACGGCAAAAATCAGATAAAATACACCTGTAATTCCGGCATTTCCAAGTGCATCATTGCTCAGATGCCCCAAAAATATACTGTTTACGAGCATATTTAACTGCGGAATTAAGATGGCGAGTGTGATTGGAAGTGCAATGGATAAAATTTGCCTATTATCAACATGTACTTTTAAATCATTTATTGTTTGATTACTTTCCATAAAGTCCACAAAAATATTGTTATTTTGCTACCTCAAAAGATATATTTGAAAACAGTATTTAATATACCATTTAATTCTAATTCAAAAGATGATATTGATTTGCTGATTGAGCTCAGCAACAATGGGATTATTCTATATTGGACTTCAGATCAATCCAAAAAATCAGAAGGCTATGCAGTTTATGTTTTTGAAGAAAACGACAACCATAAAACTACAATAGAAGAAATTTTCAAATCAATAAATGCATCTAATAATAAATACACAAGTGTTAAGGTTTGCTACAATTATAAGGAATCGATATTGGTACCTGAGAAGCATCACGATTCCAATTTAAATAATGAGATGCTATCATTAATCTATGGTGAAGATTTTAGTTCAGTTCAAAACAGTGAATTTGTTAATACTAAAGCTATACATAATATTTACAGGGTTCCTGCTAATCATAAAACAAGTATTGAAAATTGTTTTAACAATTATTCGTCAGTTCATTCAACAAGTTTACAAATTAAAAATGAAGTTGATGGAGATATAATCAATTGTATCGTATATCAGGAGATAATCAAAGTGATGGTGTATAAGAAATCTCATTTGCAATTAGTGCAGCAATATCAATATACAGGACCCAACGACGTTGCTTATCATGTATTGAATATTTGCAAACAATTTGAATTGAATCCTTCATCTATACCATTAAGATTATCTGGAATGATAGTAAAGGATTCTCAATTGTATCAATCTTTATACAATTGTTTTTTAGATATTGATTTTTTAGCTCCATCTAATCAAATAAAAATAGCAGATCAACTCAGTCATCTGCCTAATCATTTTTTCAGTCACCTAACTGAATTGGTATCATGCGAATTATAAGTGGAATACATGGAGGCAGAAGGATTTCTCCACCTGCTAAAATGCCTTATACCAGGCCTACAACAGATATAGCCAAAGAAGGATTATTTAATATTATTCAAAATAATATCGATATTACTTCAATAGAATCATTGGATTTATTTGGAGGTACAGGTTGTATCAGTTATGAGCTTGCAAGCAGAGGAGCACAACAATTGACTATTGTTGAAAAAGATCCTAAAATGTACGAGTTTATCAAAAATACTTCTCAGCAATTAGAGTTTAAGAATTTCCATGTGGTGAAGCAGGATGTATTTGGCTACATCAACACCTGCAGTAATCAATATCATTTTATTTTTGCGGGACCTCCATATGCGTTGGCTACCATCGATGAGTTACCAAAATTAATTTTTAAAAACAAGCTTTTAAAAAAGGGTGGTTGGTTTGTTTTAGAACACACACCTAGAAATGATTATAAAAAATTTGAACATTATAAAACAGAAAGAAATTACGGCACAACCATTTTTTCAATCTTTATTCAGGAATAAAAATCAATTGAATTGCTAAAGAGTTTCAGATACATGCTTTTTCCTTTTGCGCTCATTTACAGAGTAGTAATTTGGATCAGAAATAAATTGTTTGACTACAACATTATAAAGTCGGCAAGTTTTAATTTCCCTTTAATTTGCGTGGGCAATCTTGCTTTGGGGGGAACAGGAAAAACGCCGATGACGGAATTGATTGTTGAGCTTTTAAAAGGTGATTTTAAAATTGCAACATTAAGCAGGGGTTATAAGCGAAGAACAAAAGGTTTTGCCGTTGCCAATGCAAATACAACTGCACTTGATATAGGCGATGAGCCCATGCAGTTTCATAAAAAATTTCCGGATATGATAGTTGCAGTTGGAGAAGAACGACTGTTTGCCATACCACAAATACTTTCCCAATTTCCAGAAACACAAACCATTATTTTGGATGATGCTTTTCAGCACCGGAGTGTAAAATCAGGTTTGAATATTATTCTTACCGATTACAATAATTTATATACCAGAGATTTGATGTTCCCTGCAGGAGATTTAAGAGATATGAAATCCAGCAGTAAAAGGGCAGATGTTATAGTGGTGACTAAATGTAAAGCTGATTTGAGTGCCGAAAAGAAAATGAGTATTTTGAAAGAATTGAAAGCTTTACCTCAACAGGAAGTTTTTTTCACATCAATAAATTACGGCAATCCTTACCATTTGTTTGATAGTCAAAAAAAAATGAGTTTGTCCGCATCAGATCATGTACTATTGGTTTGCGGAATTGCCAATCCAGGACAAATCAAAAAATTTATTTCGAATTTTGTTTACAGCTATGAAATGATCAAATTTCCGGATCACCATATTTTTACAACTGATGATTTGCAAGAAATCAAAAGTCAGTTTACAAAAATATTGTCAGATAAGAAGTTTATTCTTACTACTGAAAAAGATGCTGTAAGACTTGAGAAATTTAAAGATGAGTTAATGGATTTTCCAATTTATGTGTTACCGATCAAACATCAGTTTTTATTTAATGAGGAGTTGAAATTTGTCAAGCTGTTGAAAGCATATATTATATCTTTCGAACAAAAAAAGGAGCTTTCGCATTTAGTTAACAATTAATTGAGTTTCGTCTGCAAATTAAAAGGCACCTTGCAGCAATGATTAAAAATTTTAAAAATGAAATATTTTCTTATTCTTTTTATTGCTTTGATTTCTATTTCAATCAACTCTTTCGCCCAAGAAAGTATTTCTATAAATGGAACTGTAAAAAGTAATGAGGGTAATGCATTGTCTCATGCTACTGTCATGCTTTTAAATAAGAGTACAAAAGATAGTTTTAAAGTCACCTCACAGGATAATGGAAATTTTAGATTTTCAAATTTGAAAGCTGATAAATATGCAATTGTAGTTTCGTTTATTGGTTTCGATAATTTTGTGAAAAATCTGGATTTTTCAACAAGCTCAGGTGATGTAATTGTAGATAATATTGTTTTAACCCCCGGTAGCAATATGCTGGGTAACGTTACATTGGAGTCACAAAAAATACAAATAAAAGAAGATACAGTTTCATATGTTGTTGACAGTACGATGTACAGAAAGAATGATAATGTGGAGGCGATGTTAAAAAACTTGCCCGGCGTCCAGGTTGATAAGGATGGGAATGTAACCGCTCAAGGAAAGCAGGTAACCAGAGTAAAAGTGAATGGCAAAGAGTTTTTCAATGGAGATGTTACAACTGCAACAAGAGAATTGAATGCAGATATGGTTGATAAAATCCAAATTATTGATGATTATGGAGACCAAGCTGCTTTTACAGGGATAAAAGATGGAGATCCCACAAAAACAATGAACATTCAGTTGAAGAAAGATAAAAATAAAGGATATTTTGGCAATCAGTCTGCAGGAGCAGGTACAGATGGTCGTTATTTAGGGTCTGTATCATTGAACAAGTTTAATAATGAGCAGCAAATTTCATTGTTGGGCAATTTGAATAACACCAATGTAAACTCATTTAATTTTGGTTCAATGGGTGGGACTATGGGAAATATGATGGGAAGTATGGCTCGTTCAATGGGTGTAGGTAGGGGTGGAGGAGGAGTAGGTGCGGCCATAGGCAATCTGGGAAACAATGATGGAATAAACACCACCAAATCAATAGGAGTTAATTATCGCGATAATTGGGGAAGTAAAATTGAGGTATATGGTAGTTATAGCTTCTCCAATAAACAAACAAGCACTATCAAAAATTCTACACAACAAAATGTATTTCAGAATCAATCCAATTCATATATTCAAAGCTCAAATAATCTTAATTCGGTATATAACAACAGAGCATCATTTAACATTGAATATAAAATTGATAGTGCAAATTATATCAAATTCAATCCTTCTTTCAGTCATAATAAAACCAATGCTGTTTACAACTCAGATTTCTTATCTCAAATTGATTCGAAGAAAATTTCAGATGGAACAATGGTTGATAACAGTTTATCTAATAGTCCGAATTTTTCAGGGACTTTATTATACAATCATCGATTCAAAAA
>JAIXWH010000015.1 GCA_027484165.1 Chitinophagaceae bacterium
AAAAAGCGATGATGGCAAACAAAAATCAAAACCCAAACCCTAAGAAAAACCAAAATCCTATCATTATCTGAAAAGATAATGGTGAAAAACCAAAAAAATCCAATATCCGGACTTATGCTAAAAAGCAAAGATAGTCCACGAAAACCAACAGCGTTATCCAAACCTGTTCAAAAACAACCGGGTTATTAATTAACCACTCAAACCAGGAAACTTTTACTAAAATACAGTAAAATCCAACCCTGAAAAACCAAATTGAGTAAATCGGTTAAAAGATTTACTCCTACTTTTTAGTAGGAGTTTTTTTATTCTATAGCTTCCCCATTTAAACTAATTTGCTTACCATTTAAGTGGTGGGCTATATGATGAAATCAAAATCACTAATACATGAAATTAAATCACCCCTAATATTGTAGGATTAATACTACAAATAAAACATCAATAAATACTACAAAAAATAAACTTCAAACACTCATATACTCTATAAAATCACACTTATTTAAAAAAACAACACATTCGTTATAATTATATTTAATCAACTTCGCATTTAATACTTGTTGATAATTTATCTTTGAGATATGTTTTTAGAAAATCCAAATAAATTAGGTCTTATCCCAAAAAAAATCATATCTCTTGTCCCCTCTCAAACAGAGCTACTTTATGATTTAGATTTAGAAGAAGAAACTATCGGCATAACCAAATTCTGTTATCATCCAAAAGAATGGTACCGCAGCAAAGAAAGAATTGGTGGAACTAAAACAATCAACATAAAAAAAATAATTTCGCTACAACCTGATTTAATCATAGCAAACAAAGAAGAAAACATCAAAGAACAAATTGAAGAACTTGCGAAATCATTTCCAGTTTGGCTTACAGATGTAAATAGTTTAGAAGATGCATTAAAAATGATTAATGATATTGGCATATTAACAAACAGGAAAACAAAAGCAAAAGAAATTGTATCTCAAATAAAAAAATCACTTCCAGATCAATCTAAATCTCAAAAAGTAAAAAAGAAAGTCATCTATCTCATCTGGAGAAATCCATATATGGGTGTTGGGAATGAAACATTCATCAATGACATGATTTCAAGAGCAGGCTTCGACAATATGTTGAAAAACAAAAAAAGATACCCTACAATTAATCTGGAAGAATTTGCGAAAAAGAAATGTGATTTTATTTTTCTCTCGAGTGAGCCCTATCCTTTCAAAGAAAAACACATGTTGGATATCAACAAATTACTCCCCGATGCTAAAGTTATTTTAGTAGATGGCGAATACTTCAGTTGGTACGGAAGCAGATTACTAAAATCAGCTGTTTATTTTGAAAAATTGAGAGAAGAATCAAACTAATCTCTCCTTCTTTTCAGTATTATAGCTGAGTTCCTTATTTTTGCAAAAAATAAAAATATGGCAGCAAATATTAAAGAGCTATTAGGCAAAGATGCCGAGTACTTACTGAACCACGAATGTAAAACCATCACTAAACATCAGATTCATTTACCTTCTCCAAATCATGTTGAAAACACATGGATTAATAGCAACAGAAACAATCAAACTTTAAATAGCATACAAGGATTATTAAATCATGGAAGATTAGGAGGTACAGGATATGTTTCCATCTTACCAATAGATCAAGGTATTGAACATAGTGCTGGTGCTTCATTTGCTCCCAACCCCATTTATTTCGACCCTGAAAATATTGTAAAGCTTGCAATTGAAGGCGGATGCAATGGCATTGCTTCTACTTTTGGTGTACTTGGAATTGTAAGCAGAAAATATGCTCATCAAATTCCAATGATGGTTAAAATCAATCATAATGAATTTTTAAGCTATCCAAACAAATTTGACCAGGTGATGTTTGGTCAAATTAAATCTGCATGGAATATGGGTGCTACTTCGGTTGGTGCAACTATTTACTGGGGAAGCGATAACAGCACCAGACAACTACAAGAAGTAGCAACTGCTTTTGAAATGGCACATGAATTGGGGATGGCCACAGTTCTATGGTGCTATTTAAGAAATAACGCTTTCAAAGTTGATGGAGTTGATTACCATACCGCTGCCGATTTAACTGGACAAGCCAATCATTTGGGCGTTACTATTCAGGCAGATATTATTAAACAAAAACTTCCTACCAATAATGGCGGATACAATGCTACTAAACATGGTAAGACTTCTCCACTTGTTTATAGCAATTTAACAACAGATCACCCAATCGATTTAACCAGATATCAAGTGGCTAATTGCTATATGGGCAGAGTGGGCTTGATTAATAGTGGTGGCGA
The DNA here is from genome assembly GCA_027484165.1 of Chitinophagaceae bacterium. Classification (GTDB taxonomy): domain Bacteria; phylum Bacteroidota; class Bacteroidia; order Chitinophagales; family Chitinophagaceae; genus Ferruginibacter. Next base: position 2,285 of record JAIXWH010000015.1, read on the forward strand.
AAGTAAAGGAGCTTCTGATTTAAGTGAAGCAGTGACAACTGCTGTAGTAAACAAAAGAGCTGGTGGCATGGGATTGATTTGCGGACGTAAAGCATTCCAAAGGCCAATCAATGAAGGAATTGAGCTATTAAATGCCATTCAGGATGTTTATTTAGACAATTCAATAACTATTGCTTAACCATTTATAAAATCTAAACCAATACCGATGAGATTAGATGATGATATAGACTCAAAACTAGGTGGAGATGAATCTTTGGCCGATGCAGAGAAAAGCAGTTGGTTTCGTAGAAAAAAACAGGGCATCTTAACTGATACTAAAGATAAAAAAGACGCCCCCGATGGCTTATGGGCTAAATGTCCTTCTTGCAACCATATTTGTACCGTTGAGGAATTATCTGAGAATAAATTTGTTTGTCCAAAATGCGACTACCATCACAGAATTGGAAGTGATGATTATTTTGATATTTTATTTGATGCAAAAACGTCTAAAGAATTGTTTAGCAATGTTATATCAAAAGACCACTTAGGTTTCGTAGATCTAAAACCTTATCAAAAAAGATTGGATGAAACCTACGCCAAAAGCGACATTCATGATTCAATAACCGTATCACATGGCAAGGTAAATGGATATGATTTAGTAGTTGCTTGTATGGATTTTGAATTTATTGGCGGAAGTTTGGGCAGTGTAATGGGAGAAAAAATCTCTAGATCATGCGACTACTGCATTGAACATACAATTCCATTCATGATTATCAATAAAAGTGGTGGCGCAAGAATGATGGAAAGTGCTTTTTCATTGATGCAATTAGCAAAAACATCTGGAAAACTGACACAATTAAGCAATGCTAAAATCCCTTATATCTCACTATGCACTGATCCTACTTTTGGTGGAACTACCGCATCTTTTGCAATGTTGGGCGACATTATATGTGGCGAACCTGCTGCCCTCATTGGATTTGCCGGACCAAGAGTTATAAAAGAAACGATTAAGAAAGATTTACCTCCTGGCTTTCAAAGAAGTGAATTCTTGCTTGAACATGGCTTTTTAGACCTAATCATTCACAGAAAAGATTTGAAAAATAAAATAGCTGATCTTATAATCTTATTTAGAAACTAATTCAAGATTATTTATTTTCAAAGTCCATTAATATTCAATTTTAATGGACTTTTTTAGTATTAATATTATTCAGTATACATACGAATACGTAATATCAGTAAAAAAGATTCCATTTTCAAAAAGTCTAAAAAATTTATTAACAAATTTTTGATGATTTCAATTATGAAATATACATTTGTCCTAGTTTTCATAGGGTACGGATTAAAAACGAACCGGGGTTTCTACCCTGGTTTTCTTTTTTATACTACTTCTGTTTAACAATTATCCACCCCTACCACTTTTTCACATTCACAAAAACAAAAATCATACGCAACATTTAACAACCTAAATTTGCAAAAAACATCTATTGGAATTTTTAAACAGGAAAGCTCATTACGACTACTTTTTTGAAGCAACTTATGTTGCTGGAATTGTACTTGCTGGTACAGAAGTAAAATCACTGAGAGATGGAAAAATCAGTTTCAATGATAGCTACTGTATTTTTCATAATGAAGAGCTATTTGTACACAGTTTACACATCTCGGAATATGCATTTGGCACCATCGTTAACCATCAACCGCTTCAGGAACGAAAATTACTTCTAAATAAGAGGGAACTAAAAAAACTTCATTTAAAGATTAAGGAAAAAGGATACAGCATCATCCCAATCAGAATTTTCTTCAATGAAAAAGGTATCGCTAAAATGGAAATTGGATTAGGAAAAGGTAAAAAGCATTTTGATAAAAGAAATACCATCAAAGAACGAGAAGCAACAAGAGAAGTAAAAAGAAAATATGGGATTTAACTTAGCACTCAGATAAGCTTAAAGGAACATTTACAGCCAACCCACCATCCGATGTCTCCTTATATTTACTGTTCATGTCGAGGGCTGTATTCCACATCGTTCTGATTACATTATCCAAACTAACTTTTGCATAATCTGGAGCACTTTGTAATGCGAGCTGACTGGCTGTGATTGCTTTTATTGCACCCATTGTATTCCTTTCAATACATGGAATCTGAACAAGCCCTTTTATAGGATCGCACGTTAAACCTAAATGATGTTCCATAGCAATTTCTGCTGCCATTAAAGATTGTCTTTGCGTTCCTCCCATACATTCAGTCAAAGCTGCTGCTGCCATTGCACTACTCACTCCTATCTCTGCCTGACAACCACCCATTGCTGCAGAAATCGTTGCCCCTTTTTTAAATATACTTCCAATTTCAGATGCAGTCAATAGAAATTGAATTACTTTTTCTTCTTGTTTTTCTTGATTACAAAAAATTAGATAATACTGTAAAACTGCAGGTATAACTCCAGCCGCTCCGTTTGTAGGGGCTGTAACAATTCTTCCAAAGGAAGCATTTTCTTCATTTACAGCCAATGCAAAACAACTAACCCAATCCAGAATATTATTAAAACTATTACCAGTTGATTTTATTTGTAGCACCCATTCATCATAGTTAGTATACTCTTTGTTTGCGAGAAGCTTTCTATTAAGCTCAAACGCTCTTCTATTTACATTTAACCCTCCAGGCAAATACCCATTAGTGTGACATCCCCTAAAAAATGAAGATTTCATAACATCCCAGATACTCCACAATTTTAATTTTATTTCAGATTCACTAGCCCATGACATTTCATTCTCCATAACAATTTCATGAATATTCATTCCTGTTTTGATGCACCAATGCAATAAGTCTTCTGCTTTATCAATTGGGAATGGCAAAATTGTTTTTGAATTATTTAAATCACTTTCTCCTTCCTCAACAATAAATCCGCCACCAACTGAGTAATATGTTTTTGATAAATTATCTTCATTTTTTAAAGTCGCCAAAAAAGTAAGTGCATTAGGGTGAAATGGAAGTGACTCACTATATAAAAATTCTATATGATCATTAGGCTCAAAATTAATTTCATGAATCCCAGCAAGAATCAATTTCTTCATTGATTTTATATCTTCAATTTTTGCTTTTAAACTATTCACATCAAAAGTAACTGGATCTTCTCCACTTAAACCTAATTGCACTGCAATATCTGTTCCATGTCCTATTCCGGTTTTTGCCAATGATCCATAAAACAAAATGGATACTCGATTGACATCTTGCAATATTTTTTTTTCTTTTAAAAAAGTTAAAAATTGTTGCGCTGCTCTCCAAGGACCAAGAGTATGACTGCTACTCGGCCCTATTCCGATTTTAAAAATATCAAATACAGAAATTGATTCTTGACTCAATTTAAATTTATTTAGATGACAGGTTATTTTGTATCGTTTTCTTTTTATTGATTAACTCCTGATACATTTGTTCATTCATCTCCCATTTAAAATGCATTCTAAAAAACGAAAAAAATAAAACGCACAAAAACAAACCAATTAATATAGGAGCAAAAGAACCGTTTAAATTTTGTGAGATTTTAGTATACCATTCTGGCGACAAAAAATATACTAATGCAACAGATAGTAATACAGGGAAAGTAAAAATGATTGACATAGGCATCCCTCTCATTAACTTACTCAAGAAACGACTTTGAGTTAATCTTACTGACTCCCAATACATTATAAAATCCTCTTCTTTTTTTGATAACATGACATAAAATTAGCTGAAAACAATTTAAATATAGCAGATAAATTGATATATTGCATATAGTTATGCAACAAATCGTACAGATGAAAATTGAACAACTAATAGTTCAGTTTCTTTTCAAAAAGAAAAAAGTAAAATTACAAAGCATTGGAGAGTTTACTTTTTTATCTGAATCATCTACGGAAGTTTCCGACGACGATACTTTTTACTTTCCTGAAAATTCAATTCAATTTACTTTTAATCCAAAAGCAACACAAGATGATGACTTGATACAATACATCATGTTGCAAACAGGAAAAATAAAACCATTAGCCGCATCAGATCTTGAATCCTACATCGTTTTAAGCAAACAATTCTTAAACATAGGAAAGACTTTATTCTTAAGTGATCTTGGCTCTATACAAAAAAACCAAAACAACGAATATCTATTTACTCAAGGATTATCTGTTCCAATAAAATTAGATATAAACTCCCCTCAAAAAGTTGATACTAATCAAAATGAAAAAGTAATCAGTTTTGCATCTCCAGTAAGAAAGAAATCAAACAAAATATTTATTTTACCTGTAGCTATTCTGATAATGATCATTTTTAGCATTTCAGTTTTCTACTATTTTATTTCCAATCGAAACAATACTCAAATAAACAATCTAACTCCAGTTATTGATAGTGCATCATACAATGATAGTATCAATTTAGTTTCCAATAACAGTAAAATAAACGACATCAACTCAAAGATAAACATCAACAAAAAAGACTCTGCACATTTCAGTAATCCCGACTCATTGAATTTATCTTCCGATTCTGGAGCAACAAAAAAACCTGATACTATAAATCATATTCAATAAAAAAAGTCTGTTGATAAAATCAACAGACTTTAATCTTTAATTTACTTTTTTATTTTTAGTAACCCATTCCACCCATATCAGGTGCACCACCATGCATATGAGGTTCTTCTTTCTTAGGCTTATCTGCAATTACACATTCTGTTGTCAATAACATACCTGCAATTGAAGCGGCATTTTCCAATGCTACACGACTTACTTTGGTTGGATCAATAACTCCAGCCTTAAACAAATTTTCATAAGTTTCTGTTCTTGCGTTGAAACCAAAATCTCCTTTACCTTCTTTAATGCGCTGAACCACAATTGATCCATCGATACCAGCATTTGCGGTTAATGTACGCATGGGTTCTTCTAATGCACGACGAACGATTTGCATACCAGTTTGTTCGTCTGCAATTTGACCTTTTACTTTTGCATCCAAACTAGAAACCGCACGAATGTAAGCAACACCTCCGCCAGGAACGATACCTTCTTCAACTGCTGCACGTGTAGCATGCAATGCATCATCAACTCTATCCTTCTTTTCTTTCATTTCAACTTCTGTTGCAGCACCAACATACAATACAGCAACACCACCAGCTAATTTTGCTAAACGCTCCTGTAATTTTTCACGGTCATAATCACTGGTTGTATTTTCTACTTGAGCTTTAATTTGATTTACCCTTGCAGTGATGTCTGATTTTTTTCCTTTACCGCCAACAATAGTGGTATTGTCTTTATCAATTGTTACTGATGCTGCCTGACCTAAATAAGTTAAATCTGCATTTTCTAATTTGTAACCTTGTTCTTCACTCACAACAATACCTGCGGTGAGTATTGCAATATCCTGCAACATTTCTTTTCTTCTATCACCGAATCCTGGAGCTTTAACTGCCGCAACTTTGATAGTGCCACGCAATTTATTTACTACTAATGTTGCTAAAGCTTCGCCTTCCAAATCTTCAGCAATAATCAATAATGGACGTCCTGTTTGAGCTACTTTTTCTAAAATATGAAGAATATCTTTCATTGCAGACACCTTCTTATCATATATTAGGATATAAGGATTTTGCAATTCAGCTTCCATTTTTTCGCTGTTAGTAACAAAATAAGGAGACACATAACCACGATCAAACTGCATACCTTCTACAACATCAACAGTAGTGTCAGTACCTTTAGCTTCTTCAACAGTAATCACCCCTTCTTTACCCACTTTTGCAAAAGCTTCAGCAATCAACTTACCGATTGTTTCATCATTATTAGCAGAAATTGTAGCTACTTGCTGAATTTTTTTGCTGTCGCTTCCTACTGTTTGTGACTGACTTTTTAAATTTTCAACAACCAAAGAAACTGCTTTATCAATACCACGTTTCAAATCCATTGGATTAGCCCCAGCTGCAACCATTTTCAATCCTTCTGAAATTATAGATTGTGCCAAAACAGTAGCCGTTGTGGTTCCATCTCCTGCAATATCTGCAGTTTTTGAAGCAACTTCTTTAACCATTTGAGCACCCATATTTTCAATTGGATCTTCCAATTCTATTTCTTTAGCTACACTAACGCCATCTTTAGTTACTTGAGGTGCTCCAAATTTTTTGTCAATTACAACGTTACGACCTTTGGGTCCTAATGTTACTTTAACTGCATTTGCTAGGGTATCTACCCCTTTTTTCATTTTGTTTCTTGCTTCGATATCGAAGTATATCATTTTTGCCATTAGTATTAGTTTTTAATTTTTGATTGTGATTGATAGGAATAAAAAATTCAAAAGTAAAAATCAAAAAAAGATTTCTTTTAACAACATTATACGATTGCTAAAATATCGCTTTCACGCATAATCAGGTAATCCATTCCTTCTATTGAGATTTCTGTACCAGCGTACTTGCCATAAAGAACAGTATCTCCTGGCTTTACTGTTACTGGCTCATCTTTTTTACCAGGCCCTGCAGCCAAGATTGTTCCTCTTTGAGGTTTCTCTTTTGCTGTATCTGGGATAATAATTCCACCAGCTGTCTTTTCTTCAGCAGCAGCAGGTTTTACAATAACCCTGTCGTGTAATGGAGTAATGTTTAAATTTTTTGCCATAATACTTATTTTTAGTTTATTTTATTTTTAACACCTCAATAAAACGAGGTTGCTTTGAGTATGCTAATACTATACCAATTAAAAATAAAAGCATACTTGACATAAAAAATCAAGGATTGTCAGTATTTGGAGATGTGTTTGCGTCATTTTTTCAGTCAATTCCTGCTATCCTGTCGACACATTTTTAAAATATGTAAATTTTTAAAATATTTAAGAGATAAAATAAAAAAGGGATTGACTTATCAATCCCTTGTAAAATATAATTTTGAGAATAAATTATTTTCTTTTAACCAGCTTTCTTGCTCCTAGTCCTATACCTGTTGCAATCAAGATGCTTAATCCTCCATCAATTGGACAAGCAGGGTCAGCAGGATCACATCCTGGGTCAATGGGTTGAGCTGAAGAAATCAAAGGAAATAGAAAAGTCAAACCAAACAAAACCACTAAAACCAACTGCACTTTATTTATTTTATTCATTTTATATCTCTTTATTTTTGTAAAATTAATACCAATTTATTTAAAATAAAAACTTAATTATAGTTTTGAAATCATCTATTTCATTTATAATTTCCAAAGAATAATTTCCTGGGATTAATTTCTTTTTAAAATCTAGTGAGTATTGTCCATCTAAAACATTATGAGTGATCACTTTTTTCATAATCACTTGTCCTAAACTGTTTAAAACTCTCATTTGATATGTCCCTTTATTCATGTTCACAAATCTTAAATAAGTTGATTCGTTTGCTTTAACTGGATTAGGGAACATCGTTATAGATTGGTTTTGAATATTGTTAAGCTTAACAATATTACTGTAGGCGACCTCACCATTATACCCATTACTTCTTATTCTATAATAATGCACACCTGTAAAAGTAGTTGCATCTATAAAAGAATAGGATGAAATATTGGATGATAAAACATTTCCAATTTCTTCAAAACGAATGCCGTCTGATGATTTTTCAATACTATAATCTTTGATGTTGATTTCATTTGCAACATTCCAGCTAACTCTTACTCTGCTTTCTTCTTTTACAGCTTTAATATTTACAAATGTGACTAAAGGCCTTAATACTTTGAAGACAACTCTAAAACGATCTGGATTGTATGACCCTGAATCATTACTGATATTGAAATTAATTAAAGTTGAACTTGATAAACTCACCTGTGATTTTGTATTTAAATAAGTATCTTCCAAATAAGCTTCTAAACTGTTAGCATTTAAATTCATAGGTATGAATTCAAACTGATAATCGGCAACTTTAACTTGACTTAAATTGTAGAAAATGGTATCATTATCATTCATTCCATTTCTAAATTCTATCGCCAATGATGTATTCTCGCGTTTGATTCCTAAATTCTCGGATGGGTTAAGCAATTTTAAAACATCATTATCATTCAAATCATTCGAATAAGCACTGTCATACATATTCAATACCCCATCACAAATTTGGCTAGTGTTGTTTGCTACTATATACAAGTTTGTTCTAAACATTCCTTCTTTTATACCAAGTCGAGAAACCAGATTCAAAGAATCCGCTTTGATTGTTTCTTTGAAAGTGATAGAGCTTGTTCCAGGATTGATTTGTTGAACAATAAAACCTTGGCCAGATTGAATATTATAGTTACCATTTGCATAACTATTAGTTGCCGAAGGTGTTGCAACAATATTATTAGAAATTACACTACATGTTATATAAGCACCAAAATCACTCGCTTTGGGATCCCATAAGTAATAACTTGATCTGATGTTATTCATTAAGCCTCTTGACAACAATTTTCTAAAATCAATTGGAGCTGCATACATGTTACCCACTCCAAAATATTGAGAAATTGTAGATGAAGGATAATTCAATGTAGAATCTCCAGTTATCAACTTACCTCTTTCTCTTAATACTGTAGCACTAGTGTTAGGGAATATGGTTGTTCTATCACCTCTAATAAAGGTCATATATGCTTTACCTGGAATCATTTTATCTGTAGTTTTTGCAACCGCATTCCATTTTGAACCGGTTGAATCCAGTATTTTCAAAGAAGGCAGTCTTGAAAATCCATCCCAACCTTCTCCTCCAGCATTCGCAGAATTACTACCTCCTATTAACTGCGTTCCAAATCCAACAATAGCTGAAGCATTTTCTTGGAAAGATTGCCTAATCGATTGAATATTATGTGAGGTAGGCATAGATAATAATCTCCATGCTCTTTTATTGGTAATATATCGTTCAACGATTGCATTTCCAGAAATGCTGTTGCCATTTACAGAACTATCAACCATTGCAGTTAAAGTATCTGAAGATTTCAACACCAGTCTATCATTGATTGTAAATGTTTTACCGGTTCCCACAAAACTTAACTTCCCTAATAATTGCAATGTATCTGTAATGATACTAACGCCACCACTATTATTTATCGTAAAGTTTCTAACTCTCTTATTTTTTAAGGCAGCAGGATTTAAAGACAAAGCAGTTGTTCCTGCAATTTCAAGTGAACCTCTAGTTACATCAAATGTACCTGAATTTGTTATGGTGCCATATATCGCCAACTTACCATTACCCAATACTGTTACTGATGCCCCTGAATTAATTGCTATGTTCTTGCACAAAGCATTTGAAGAAACAAATGGATATTTAGATAACCCTGTTGGTATTGTAACGTTAACCGTATCAGTAGGCAATATTCCATCGCACCAATTTGCAGTATTACTCCAAATAGTATCAACTCCTAACCATGTGCCTCTTGCAGTAATATTTGCAATTACCGGTGTTCTTGTAATTGATTTACAACCCGATAAATTAATGGTTTGTGCATAATAAGTTGTTGTTGCAGAAATTACAGGAGTATTAAAAGAAGTCACTCCCGACCCACCAGACAATACACTGCCACCCGAAGCAGCGCTGTACCAGTCAATTGTTAGACCTGAAGGAGGAGTAGCTTGTATGGTTACTGATGCCGGACCACAAAATATGCCACTCGATACTGCGGTTGGAGCTGCCGGAGGAGCGAACACGTCAAAAGTGATTGTTTTCGCACATCCATTACTGTTAGTAAATGTAATATTAGTGCTTCCTGTTGCAATACCCTTAATGTATCTTGTAGTAGATGCTGAATTTGTGAGCGAAGCAATGCTACTGTTTGCTGTAAACCAAGGGGCGTTTGCACTTAATGCAGCATTGGTTCCGCTACCTGTAAGTAAAGAAGAATCACCAACACATACACCAGCTACTCCACTTATTGTTGGCAATGCATTAATAGTAACAGCAGTATCCTTGAAACAACCAAAAGTATTGGTATATCTAATGGTATCTAAACCTCCGTTAACACCAGTAACGAAACCACTTCCATTAACAGTTGCATTAGGATTAGAAGCTGACCAAGTTGCAGATTGAGTTCCTGTGCCTGGAGTTCCAGTTAAGGTTACAGAACTTCCCACACACAATGTAGTAGTTCCTGTAATAGTAGGCTTACCTGAAACTGTTAATGACGAACTTGTTGTTGTACATGTATTATTGTTAGTATAATTAATAGTAACACTTCCTGCGGTAACACCTGTTACCAATCCTGTATTACTTACTGTTGCGATTGATAAGTTAGATGACACCCATGGATTTGAACCTGCTGCTGTGCCAGATCCTGACAATTGAGTGGTAGCACCCACACATGCAAATAAAGTACCACTAAGTGTTGGTAATGCAGCTACAGTTACTAGCGTGTCTTTGAAACAACCATTTGTATTCGTAAACCTTATGATTGTTGAACCAGCAGTTAAACCCGAAACCAAACCTGTGTTGCTTATTGAAGCAACACTTGGACTTAATGATACCCAAGGACTAGTCAATCTAGGGTTAGATGCGGTTAATTGTATGGTACTGTTTTGACAAACCGAAATACTGCCAGTTGCCGGAGATGTTACAGAAGGCGTTGGATTAACAGTAATTAATGCAGGTATAGAATTTACTGTTGCACCTCCACAACTACTAATTACCACCGCTCTGAAATAGGTTGTTGCGGTAATATTGGAATAACTGTAAGTTGTGTTAGTATTTGTAATTGAAACAGGAGCTGTGAAATTGATATCTGATGCAGATTGCCAGCTTTGAATAGTTCCAGAATATCCTGACAATGTCAATGTACCGGAATTATTACCTGAACAAACAGTCGCATTATTGCTCACTGAACCTGCTGCACTTTGACCAGAGAACTCATCTGCTCCGATGTCTGGTGTGGATACATCTCTTGTTTCAGCATCTATATCTTCAACAATAGGAATAGGAGTTGTAATTGGAGTTCCCTTTCCATCAATATTATTTGAATTATTGACATCGCATGCATTTAAGTGCAAATCGGTTGAGTCTACGAAAGATGCATTTACTGAAACAGAATTGCTTTCTCTTGGAGCAAGTCTTGTTTGTAAGGCTGATAAAGTTGCATCGCTATTTGTACCGTCATAATATAACAATCTTGGACTTGCCTGAGGAAAGCCTGCATAGAAGTTGTTGTTATTGGAAATGGTCGAATCATTTAGTAGAGATGTGCCACTTCTTCTTAATGCAACGATTAAACCAGCCCCTACAGGAGTAGCAACATTAGAAATTAAATTATTTCTCATATCCAATCTATCGTTAGTTGATGTTGCATTAGCATTATGATAAATTCCACTAGTTCCAAACGCGGTAGCTCCAGTACCTTTAATACGAATAGTGTTGTTGAATAAACTTATAGTTCTAGTTGCAGGTGTTGTAGGTGCTGCCTCTATACCTCGAACTGCATCTAGATTATTCAACACTGTATCTCTAGCGATATTATTGGTAGAAGAAGCGGCTTTAGACAGATCTAATGCAATCATATTATTATAAATATTTGTGGTAGTTCCACTGGTTGTAGCTATACCTCTTACATAGGAACCTACTGTAGCGCTTTGTCCGGCAAAAAGGTTATAAATTTTATTTTTGTAAACATTGATTGTACCACCAACTTGTGAGATTATACCTGAAACCACTGCACTTGAATTGCTTGCTGAATAAAGATTAAAGATTGTATTACCTGAAACATTTCTAATTGAGGTTGTAGCTGTGTTATTTATTATACCTCTTACAATATGTAACCCTGTTGAATTACCTGAAACAAACAAGTTACTTATGGTGTTATTATTTATAGTTTCAATTTGACCACCACCACCATTTGTGTATCCTGAAATGGTAGCAACTACCGAACCGGAAATTCCAACAACTGAATTATTATTGATGGTGTTGTTACTGATAGTATAAGTTGATGACCCTGCTTGTTGTATACAATCTAGTGTTACCGCTGTTGTAGATGCACTTATCACAGTGTTACTATCTATAGTATTGTTATTTACTGAAGTAATACAGGTGTTGCCAGTTGGTGTTTTTTGTGGAGATCCCACTGCAATTAAACGCATAATGCCTCCATTATTTAAATTCCCAGCAGATTTTGTATTTCTTCTGATTGTATTTCCATTGATGTTCAAAATTGTTGAATCAGCAGCTGCATTTGAAATTGCCAAGAAAGTACCAGAACCTGGCAAGGTATTCCCTACAACAGTATTATTGTTTAAATTCAATGATGTAATTCCAGCTGAAGCCATTTGTATTCCAGTGAAAGTACCTGTTGCTGTGTTAGGCAATATTACATTCTGTACTGTGTTCCCATTCATGTTCGTGTTAGTAGCATTTGCATTGTTTAAAATACCACTCCATGACCCAGCAGCCATTGCTGGATGCCCTCCAGTAATGGTGTTGTTGTTTATGTTTACAGTATTTGATGCTGCTGTTGCACCTGCAGTATTATTGATACCAATTACTGCAGCAGTAGAGGAATTCGGTGTAAGCGTAACAGTATTGTTGTTGATGGTAACATTGGCGCTTGCAGCTACATCCATTTGTATTCCTGTAATAGATGCGGGATGATTAACCCCACTTCCATTATTATTATTAATTGTATTAAAAGACAAATTAGCACCCCATTGATTCTTTGCAAATATTCCGTAAGAAATAATTGCTGTAGTTGCGCCTCCAAAATTAACAATTGTATTTGCTGTAGCAGAAGAACTACCTCCAACATCATTACCAATGTCTCCATCTGTAGGTTGTATACCACCTGTTGCAGCTCCAAAGCCAGACAAGAAAATTCCTACATGACAATTACTGATGTTGTTTGAATAAAATTTATTGTTCGAATTAGTGCTTGAAGCATTGGAAGCAATCACTGAGGCAGTTGTTGCAGTGTTATATATAGCATTTAATGCCAAAATACCAGTAGATCCAGAAGGGAAAAAAGTTTGAGCTGAAGCTGCTATATTATTTCTATTGAGAGTAATAGTACAATTCTTAATAGTGTTATTTTGAGCTCCATCTGCGTTAGTAAGTCTAAATAAACCAATTCCGTATTCCATCATTTTTGCAGAACTGACTGTATTGGTATCAGTAAAATTGATTCCGTCGATAGTTATATTATCAATTCCCTGAAGAACAAACATACCATTAGGCGTAGGATTTCCTGGTATGGTTGTACCATTATTGTAAGCTCTAATAAGAGGATTTGAACCAGACCCTGATTTTTGGAAAATAATAGTGCGTGATGTTGATTGGGGATTTAATGTAGCACTACCTAGTACTAAATTACTATCTAGAGTTTCTGCGAAACCACTACTTACATTAAATACACAAGACGCGCTAATACCTCTTGTATTTAAGTCAGTAATTGCTGATGCAAAACTGATGTAATTTGAACAAGTTGTACCTGAAATAACTGATGAAGAGGTTAATCCAGTTGGAGCAATATTAACGGTTATCGTATCATTTGAAATTGCTGTAACTACTGTATTGGTAGAGAAACTTCCAGGTGCTGTGGTTACTGAAAGTACTGCTCCAACAGCAAGTGTTGAGCCCGATACTTTTATTTTTGTTGAAGAACCTGCAGGCCATGATACCACATTTCCTTTAACTGCACCAATTGTGTATGTCCCTGACAAAGCTGCACCTGTAGATGGTGTGAAAGTATATGCTGAAGAGGTTGCAGAACAGCCAATAGAGTTGGTAATTTGAACTGTATAATTTCCTGCAGTTGTAACATAAAAAGTAGATTGAGTTCCACCTGATTGTGCAACTCCACCCAGGTACCATTGATAAGCTGTAATCGTTCCACTACCAGCAGATGCACCAGCATCTAAAGTTGCAGAGTTAGAACCGCAGGTTAATGAAGATAATGATATGATTGTTGTAGGCTTGGTTTTTAATGTTTGAATAACATATGCAGTTGCAGGATTAGGAGAAGCACATGAATTGGACGAAGTCATAGCCACAGATATACTATCACCTGGGCCTGGGACATATGTATAAGTATTTCCGGAGTTAGTTACCGCTTGACCATTAACATAAAACTGATATGTTGGCGAAGTTCCTTGTCCTGATTGAGGATTAGCTGTGTAAGTGACTGATACACCAGCGCAAACACTGTCGATTCTTGGTGATTGTGTTATGGTAACACTTGGCGCTACTGCTGTAGTCGTAATTTTAATTTTATTTGAAGTTGCAGGATTTCCAGGTGCACATGATGTAATACTTGAAGTCAAAATACAGTATACAGAATCATTATTAACTAATGAAGTTGTAGTGTAAACATTAGAAGAACCTTGCTGAAGCAAAACATCACTTGCCCCATTTTTTTTGCGGAAAACATATTGTGGTGTAACTCCGCCATTAGTTGCTGTTGCAGTAAATGTAACAGATGCTCCTAAACAAATAGCTACATCAGGATTTGCAGTTGGATTTGCGGTAAGACTAACAGATACAGGAAAAGATGTATTTACAGTCATTGTTACAGCATTGCTAACTGCAGGATTTGCAGAAGGACAAGTAATAGTATTATCCGGAACCATTTTACAGGTTACAATTTGACCATTGGTTAGTGTTCCGGCGTTGAGATAAGTAACAGAAGCAGAAGGACCTTGAACTGAAGTTGATCCTATAAACCATTGATAAGTTGGGTTAACTCCCCCATTATAAGGAGAAGCTGTAAAAGTTACATTATCTCCACCGCAAATCGGATTGGCAGATGCTGCAATAATTAAACTGTCTTTGGTATTTGGAGTTACCGTCATTGACAAAATATTACTTGTAGCTGTTTGAGGCACAGCACACGCATCGTTCACGGTTAAAATGCATTTGATTTGATTTCCAGTTTGAATATTCTGTGTAATTAAAGTAGGTGATGAACTATTTTGTAGAACACCAAATAAAACACTATTAAAAGGCACACTTACTGCTATTGGGTTACTAATAGTAAAAGAAACACCAGGATTAATACCTGTAATAGTTGTACCAGGTAATATAGAACCCCTTCCTCTTGTGATACCAATTTCCATACCTACAGTTAGCTGTGAAGTATTTGTTGTTAAAATTGTTGTGCTGTTGGCTAATGCATTGGCACTAGGCATAGTTATACTATCAATTCTGAATTTATAATTGGCCCCAACCAAACCAGAACTTGGGGTTGGTGTTGCTGTAAATATAACATCACTTCCTTTACATACTGTTGTGCTTGGTGTAGAGATGATTACTGATAATGCTAATGGAGTTACAGTTAATGTTGCTGCAGTTGTAGTATCTGATGATGAGCAATCTGCTGAAAGATAAGCCCTGAATTGTGATCCATTCAATGCATTTGACAACCCATTAATTGTTAATGATGCAGTATTAACTCCTGAGAAAGATGCATTGTTAGATAAATTAGACCAAGCTGCAGATGCATTTGCTCTTGTTTGCCACTGGTAAACAGGATTAGATCCGGTTGTGACCGTAAAATTGAAATTTGCAGAATTTGTAGAACTACAACTAACTGTAACATTTGAAGGTTGTGTTGTAATTGAAGTTACAACTGATGGCACCACTGTAAGTTTTCCTGAAACTGAAGTATCTGAAAGCACACAGTTTCCTTTCACCACTACTCTATACTCGAAGTTACTGAATGAAAGCGGAGCATTTAAAACTCTTAATGTATCTGAAGTTACACCACTGTAATTGATTCCATTACTTAAAAAACTCCAAGCCCCTGTTGGAGAAGTTCGGAATTGCCATCTGTAAGTTGGAGTATTTATAGAGATTACTTTTACTGGGAAAAAAGTATTGCTTCCACAAGAAACCGAGGTGTTCACTGGAGCAATATCAAAGGTTACAGGAGAGCAAGGAATTAAATTTACTTGATAATCTTCTGTTTCGCCATTTGTATAAACTGTACATGCATCTGATGCTGCCAATGCTGTTGCTTTTCTTACTCGGATTCTCATTCTTGTCAATCCAGGCAAAGCTGTTGCAGGGATATTTATCACGTTGGATAAAGTTGTTGCAGATGAGGAATTGAAACTGCCAATTGCAGTATATTCTGAACTTTGGAATGTTCCATCTTGGTTATAATCAATCCATGCTGCTACATATTCTATTCCTCCGCTACCTCCAGTTACTGTTACATAAATAGAATCGGTACCTCCTATGGTTCCCGACCCTGCTGCAACCGAACTTGAATAGTTTGTAAATCCTCCGGTGGTGTAACCGGATGTATTATTAATACCACCAAATTTCACGTTTGTAATTGCATCATTTGCTCCTGCCGTAGTACTTGGAACACAATAACATCCTAAATTCCCTAAAACCACTTTGTATCCAATTGAAAAATTTGAAGTAGAAGAAACCGAACAAGTAGCTCTAATGCGGTAGAAAGTTGTAGCAGTAAGTGTAGTATTCAATGTTGTACTGGTTTGACCTGTAATATTGGTCCAAATTGAACTATCCGGAGAGGATTGCCATTGAAAAGTTAAACCTGAAATACCTACAGCATTTTGAATTGAAATAGTAAAAGGAATACTAGCGCATATTGTATCGATAGTTGAGAACAATTGCGGAACAAAAGAACTGTTACATGCTGGTGCATATTGTATGTCTACCAAATAATCTTCTGTTTCTCCATATTGATATGTTCCACAAGAATTTATGCTTGACGGAGTTTGATTACTGTTTACAATTCTCATCCTGGTGATTCCTTTGATGGTATCAGTACCACCATTTGTTAGTGTTGCAGGAATTATTAATGTACCGGTTTCAGTTCTTGGGAAAGTTGAACTTGTAACTGTTGAAACATATAGTTTTTCTGTTGCGTCCTCAAACAATCCATTCTTATTTAAATCAATCCATATGGCAATAGCATTTGCATTGGTTCGTGCATCACAAACACCTAGTGATACTGAAAATGCATTTGATGTTCCAGAGTAAATTACTGCCGGCGCAGGAGCTGCTGCACCTGAAGTATAATTTGAATATCTGTTAGGTATTGTTCCTATACCGGGTGCAACACTTGAACAATCTGATGTATTGTTTAGTGTGCCAATGGTTACATTGGTTATATCTGAACTGTTTGATAATGTTGCATTTGAAGCACAATAACAAGATGTTTGTGGATTCAATGAAATCAGAACTACGCTTGTTGAGGTTGCTGCACCGCATGTTCCAACTAATTGGAAATAAGTATTTGCAGTAATTGGCTGAGTTACACTTGGTGATATTTGTAATGGCACTGGGGTAAATGAACCAGGATTGCCTGTGGGTGAAGAATTCCATTGTAAATTCAATCCCAAAGTTCCATTTAATGCAGCAGCATTACTTGAGGTTATTGATACATTTTCTCCACTACATAAAGACGTAAAGTTGGGAACCAATGTACCAAGATTTGGAGCTCCTGAACAATTGGTGACATCTCTTATATCCACTAGGTAATCCTCAGTCTCTCCAAAACTATAACCATTACAAACGTCTGTGGCTATTAGAGTTGTAGCAAATCTGATCCTTATCCTCATTCTCGTTGTACCAAGAAGTGCGTTAGAAGGAATTGTGATTGTGTTAGTAATAACACCACCTGTGTTGGTTGTAGATCCCAACCATTTGAATTCTGAGGCATCAAAAATACCATTGTGGTCGTAATCAATCCATACAGCAGCATTTTCAGAGAAACCTGAAGGAATTGTAACACTTATAGGTGAAGTTAAATTTCTGTATGCTACTGCAGGAGCTACCGTTGACGTATAATCGCTGTATCCATTATTTGGAGAATTTGTTGAGTTATTATTTATACCGGCATAAGTTACGTTTGTTGTAATATCATTATCATCACTTCTTGTAAAACCAGGAATACAATAACAATTTACAAAAGAATTCATGCCCACTTTTATTACACCAGATTCTTTTGAACTACCATCAATACAATTCACTTTGACTTTGTAATATGTGGTATCTGTTTGTGTACCTGTATAAGAAATTGAAGTTGAATTTCCTGCAGCAACGTTCCAATTAGAAATTCCATTATTTGAAGAGTACCACTGATAAGTGACTCCTATTAAGGAGGAAAGAATTGTAGAGTTACCAAGTGTTAACGTGAATGATGCTGAAGGACATACCGTTGATGGTGAAGAAGTAATTGTGCCGGGAGGAATAAGCGATACAGAGCAGTTCTGTGCAGGAGATATATTTATGAGATAATCTTCTGTTTGTCCAAAAGTATATGCAGAACAAGCATCAGAAGATGACAATGAGTTTGCAGAACCAACAACTGCAAATTTTGACCTTACTCTTATTCGTGTTATACCATTAACAGCTGTTAGAGGAATAAAAACACTTCCAGTGAATACATAATCATTATTTGAATTCAAAACACCTGAACCAAAAGAAATAAATTCTGTACGATCAAAAGTGCCACTATGGTCATAATCAATCCACGCGGCTGCATTTTCTGACCCTCCATTGTTTACGGTAATACTTATCGGGTTATTAATTCCAGAGAATACATTACCTGTGGGAGTACCCGTAAAATCGACATATCCATTACTTCCAGTTGGACAGTCTGTTGATGCAGTAGAGTTGTTATTAATTCCTCCAAAAGTAACATTTAAGATGTCATCTGAAGCACCACAATTTGTATTTCCTGGAATACAATAACAGTTTAAAAAATTGGATTGCGTGATAGATACTGGAGTTGATTTATTTGTAAGTCCACTGTTTGCACACCTTAATGAATCTCTAAAAAGAACTGTTGTTGCTGAGGATGGAACTCCTGCTGCAACAAGACTTGTTGTAAGGGAACTTGATGTTGCACCTGAAATGTTAGTCCAAGTAGCTCCACTATTTGTTGAAAATTGCCATTGATTTGAAATACCATTTTCACAATTCGGATTATCTATAGTAAGTGTTATAGAAAGATTTGGACAGGCAGTGGCTAATGTTGAGCTGGTAGCACCTGGACTAGGCTGGCCGGAGCAATTTTGTGAAGTATAATCTATAATGAAAGGTAAATCTTGAGCTCCACCACCATCTGTTAATGCACTCCATATTCCTGTTGCAACATTTTTTTGTTTAGCGTTGTTACCGCTTTGAGTTGTTGTTCCTGTAACTGTACTTGGGGGTACAAATGAGGTAATACCTGCTGAGTTACCCAATGAAAAAACAACCCAATAAGTTCCTGGGCCTAATACTTGATTTAAATTGACTTCAATTTTCCAGATTTTGCAATTTTGATTATTAGCTAAATTTTGAATTCTATATAAACTTGCGGATGAGGAAGCAGAGAAAAAATTTGAATTAGGATCAGTATCTCCATACACTAAAGATCCTCCACTTTGTGGATCTCCATCGTAGATTGCAATTACCAGTTTATTGAATGGTGATGAAGTGTTGCTAGGATCACTTATTGCTGCATCATTAACATAAGCGAACAAAGTAATTTTTGACAATGTCCAATTTGTACAAACATCAAAATCATCAGCCAACAATACAGTACTCGAATTTGCAGTATAACCTAACTGGGTATTACCAGATTGAACCTCGCTCCATGACGAACCAAAAGGTGCTGCAACACCTGCTCCATTGATACCTCCAGTTGATAAGTTCCCATTAACATATTGCTGCGACAAGGCATCCAAATTCAGGAGTAAAAATGAAACTAAAATTATGAATTTAAACTGCGTTATAAATTTCATATGCAGAGGCTTTATTGTTTTTTTAAAAATTTAAGAGTCAATTTTATAAGTAATAATAAATACAATCTGAAAAATCATTTATCTAGCTTAATAAAAGAAATATACAGATTATTTTATTTTGCAATACGTAATTAACATTTCAAAATAAAATTAATGTTTTTTTAATAATTACAAATGATTTTAGGTAATTATGTTTTAAAATGCTGGTATAATTTCTTAATGGTTCTTTTATCGTTTCATCCCGATGGGGTTGGATGGATTTCTTTTTCATTTGGAGTAATTTCATCCCTACAGGGTTGGGTGGATATAAATAAAAAACCTCACCAATTAGTGAGGTTTTTTGTGGGAGCTACAGGAGTCGAACCTGTGACCCTCTGCTTGTAAGGCAGATGCTCTAAACCAACTGAGCTAAGCTCCCTTTTTTTTAATTAGGGAGTGCAAATATAGGAGTATTATCTATAATCAAAAAATTTTAATTACTTTTCTAATAAAAAAAATCATCCTCTCTTTTATTAAAGTATTTATCTTTTATTTTGTGTTGAATTATGAACAGACAAAGAATATATAACCCATTAGTTGACTCAGATTACGAACTGGAAGTGTTAGAAGAAATCGAAACGACCTATCATCTCCTAGTATGGAATGATGACGTAAATACTTTTGATTGGGTTATTGATACGCTTGTTGAGATTTGCGGTCACACTAAAGAGCAAGCAGAACAATGTGCATTATTGATCCATTATAAAGGAAAATATGCTGTAAAAAAAGATTCCTACGAAAAACTCAAACCTCAGTGCGATGCAATCAATGACAGACTTATTAATGCTACTATCGAAGTCGTCGCCTAAATCATTGCCATATCAACTTACAGGCAAAAATAATCAACCTCCTTTTGTAACTTCGCCAACCTGCACAATTGCATTATAATTATGGAATTATCTAAAAATTTTGAGCCTCAGATTACTGACAACAAATGGTATAACCATTGGCTTGATAAAAATTATTTCAAAAGTACTCCTGATAACAGAGAAGCATACACGATTGTTATGCCTCCTCCTAATGTGACAGGTGTTCTTCATATGGGACACTGTTTGAATAATACCATTCAAGATATTCTTATCAGAAGAGCAAGAATGAAAGGATACAACACTTGCTGGGTTCCCGGTACTGACCATGCTTCTATCGCTACTGAAGCAAAAGTAGTTGGAATGCTTAGAGAACGTGGTATAACGAAGTCTTCACTTAGCAGAGAGGAATTTTTATCTTATGCATGGGAATGGAAAGAGAAATATGGCGGTATCATTTTACAACAATTGAAAAAATTAGGCTGCAGTCTTGATTGGGATCGAACTTCTTTCACCATGGATAAAGAATACTATGATTCTGTAATCAAAGTGTTTGTAGACCTTCATAAAAAAGGAATTATTTACAGAGGTAAAAGAATGATCAATTGGGATGTAAAAGCACTAACAGCGCTTAGTGATGAAGAAGTGATACGTAAAGAAACCAAACAAAAACTATATCATTTAAAATACAAATTAGAAAACAGCGACGAACCTATTATTATAGCAACAGTAAGACCTGAAACCATTATGGGAGATGCTGCCATTTGCGTTCACCCTAACGATGAAAGATACAAAAATCTACATGGAAAATTTGCCTTCGTTCCACTAATCAACAGAAGAATTCCAATTATCGCTGACGAGTATGTATCTATGGATTTTGGAACTGGGGCACTGAAGGTTACACCCGCACATGACGTGAACGATTATGCGCTGGGGCAGAAACACAATCTTGAAACCATTGATATCTTCAACGACAATGGAACATTGAGCGAAGCAGCACAAATTTATATTGGTCAAGATCGTTTTGAAGTAAGAAAAAAAATAGCTGTAGAACTGGAAGAAAAAGGATTCCTTTTAAAAACAGAAGAATATACAAGTGAGGTTGGATATAGCGAAAGAACAGATGTGGTAGTTGAGCCTCGGTTGAGTTTACAATGGTGGCTTAGCATGAAAGACATTGCAACGCCTGCATTAAAAGTAGTGATGGAAGAAGAAATTAAATTCTATCCTCCTAAATTTAAAAATGTTTACCGCCATTGGATGGAGAACATCAAAGACTGGTGCATCAGCAGACAATTATGGTGGGGACATCGTATTCCTGCATGGTATGATGAAGAAGGCAATTATGTAGTTGCTGAAAATGAAAAAGAAGCCATTCAGGAATTCTCAAAAAAATATGGTAAATCAAATCTTACCATTAAGCAAGATGAGGATTGTTTGGATACCTGGTTCAGTAGCTGGTTGTGGCCATTCGAGGTATTTAAAGGTTACAGCAATCCAAACAACGATGAAATCAACTACTACTACCCTACCAATACTTTGGTTACAGGTCCGGATATTATTTTCTTTTGGGTGGCAAGAATGATTATGGCTGGATTGGAATACAAAAAACAAATTCCATTTAAAGAAGTTTATTTCACTGGAACAGTAAGAGATAAATTGGGCAGAAAGATGAGTAAAAGTTTAGGTAACTCTCCAGACTTACTTGGATTGATAGATCAATATGGGGCAGATGCAACCCGTTTTGGAATCATGATTGCTTCTCCTGCAGGAAACGATATTCTGTTTGATGAAACCGCTTTGGAACAAGGAAGAAATTTCAATAATAAAATCTGGAATGCACTCAAGTTAATAAAAATGTGGGAACCCAGACAATCCGACACTTATCAGGAAGAAAATCAATTTGCAATTAATTGGTTTGAAAATAGATTGGATGAAGTAAGCAAAGATGTAGATAACATGATGCAGCAATTCAGATTGAGTGAATCCCTAAAAACAATTTACTCTTTAATATGGGATGATTTTTGCAGTTGGTATTTAGAATGGATAAAACCTGGATTTGAAAATCCAATCAATTCGTCAACTTATAAAAAAACAGTAACATTCTTTACCGAATTAATGCAATTGATTCATCCATTTATGCCCTTTGTTTCTGAAGAAATCTATCACCATCTTGAAAAAAGAAATGATGACTTGTGCATAAAGCAATTAAGTAATTCTAAGCCATTCGATTCATTCACACTTAGCACTGGGCAACTTTTAAAAAATACAATTTCAGGAATCAGAGATGTTAGAAATAAACAACAGCTAAAGCCAAAAGAAACTATTCAATTATTTATTCAAACTGATAATGAAAATACTTACAAATCCATTGAAAGTATTCTTTCAAAACAATTGAACACAAGCTCAATCAACTTTACTAAAGAAAATATCGCAGGCTCTTTCACTACTATTATTGACAGAGATAAATTTTATGTCGTTACTGAAAAACCGATTGATAGTACCAATCAAAAAGCTGAACTTGAAAAGGAATTGAACCATTTGAAAGGATTTTTAATTTCTGTAGAAAAGAAATTATCAAATGAAAAATTTGTCCAAAATGCAAAACCTGAAGTTCTTGCAATAGAACAAAAGAAAAAAGCAGATGCTGAAAGCAAAATAAAAACCATCAACGATAGTCTGGAGCTTTTGAATTAATTAACTGTTAATTTAAAACAGCGTAAACTCAGTTATTTTACATTTGTTGAACTCAAACATAAAATATGAACAAAAACATCATTTCTTTTGCATTGATTTTACTATGCTTTAACTGTTTTTCACAAACAAAAACAAACGCTACCAACGAAACAAAAAAAACAATCAAAATTAAGCCCCCACATTTGACAACATCAATGGGAGTTTTAAAAGATAGCATTAACTCAACTCCTCTTGATCAAGTAAAAGCCTTGTTAGGCGCGCCATTAAAAGTAACTGATGATAACAATATTACATTAACTGTTACATATTATCAATTCTATTATAAGAGTAAAGCCGTCGTTCAAGATGAAAAAACAGGAAAATACAAACAAACTTCAAGCATGGCAGCAGATTATTTTACAAGCACTCCTCTGCCTGAGAAATGGATTAAACTCATCAAAGACGAATTGATATCTGGTGAAGAACTATACTTTTTCGATATTGTAGCAAAAGACAAAGAGGGGCATATATTTTATGCTCCCAATTTTAAAATCATCAC
Source organism: Chitinophagaceae bacterium (assembly GCA_027484165.1). Lineage (GTDB taxonomy): Bacteria > Bacteroidota > Bacteroidia > Chitinophagales > Chitinophagaceae > Ferruginibacter. The sequence continues at coordinate 25,986 of JAIXWH010000015.1, forward strand.
AAAATAAATGCAGATTAAATTTGCATCTTCAGAGAATATTTCAACCATTCAGGATATTGCCTATCAAACCTGGCCAGTTACGTACAAAAATATTTTAAGTAATGAGCAATTGTTATACATGCTCAATTTGTTTTATCATAAAGATGCACTACAAAAACAATTTGAAGACAATAGTTTTTCTTTCATCATTTCACTTACAAACAACAACTCTGTAGGCTTTGCAATATACTCTATAATTTCCTCAGACGGACATTACAAACTCGATAAATTATATATTTTACCTGAATCTCAGTCGAAAGGTATTGGTAAATTCATGTTGGATTTTATTTTATCTGATTTAAAAAATAAAAACGCCAAACGTTTAACCCTAAACGTTAATCGAAATAACAAAGCAGTTGAATTTTATTTGAAACAAAATTTCAAAATAATTAAAGAAGAAGACAATGATATTGGAAATGGTTATTTTATGAATGACTATGTGATGGAGAAGATATTTGATGATTTGGAAATTTGAAGATTTGAAGATTTGAAGATTCTTAGAACAAAAACTACAAACAACGAACATCCAAAATCTTCCAAACCTACAGAACCTATTAAACCTTTTCAACCTTTTAAACTTTTTGAACCCGAGCAACGAGTTCAGCCCTTAAACAAGCGAAGCAATTTAAAATTGAAACTTTATAACTCTCGAATATCTTACCACACCAACTGATGTGTTTGCTTGATTACTCCCATCACAAAAACACTTTGAATATTTCCCATGTTTTCAATCAAGCTTAGTCGATTTACATGAAAATCATAATACTTATCCATATTCTCTTCAACAACCTTTAGCATAAAATCAAACTCACCACTAATATTATAGCATTCAATCACTTCATTCAATGCATTAATTGATTTTATAAATTTCATCCCTGCATTTTTACTATGCTCCTTCAATGAAACGTAGCAAATAACCATCAAACCTTTTTTAACTTTTGTATGATCAACTAATGTTGCATATTGCTTTATTACGCCAGACTGTTCAAGATATTTTATTCTCTCATGAACAGGTGTTGTACTTAGATGTACTTTTTCTGAAATCTCTTTCACGGTTGCTCTTGCGTTTTCCTGCAAAATCCTCAGGATGGCTAGATCTGTTTTGTCTAAATTCGGAATTGAATTAGCTATTTGTTCTTTTTTTTCTACTTTTGAAGGCATATTATATATATTTATTCTTCAAATCTAATGTTTTTTATACTTTTATCCTATTTTTTATTATTTATATAGAATAACCATCTTTTTAAATTAATTTTGAATCTTAAAACAAATTATATGTCAAACACATTAAGTTCAATTGATTTTTCCTTGAAACACAAGGTAAAAGACATGAGCCTCGCAGAATGGGGCCGTAAAGAAATCAGATTAGCAGAAGCTGAAATGCCAGGATTGATGAGTCTCCGCAAAGAATTTGGAGCAAGTCAGCCACTTAAAGGCGCAAGAATTGCGGGATGCTTACACATGACCATTCAAACAGCCGTATTAATTGAAACCTTAGTTGCACTTGGCGCTGAAGTAAAATGGAGCAGCTGTAATATCTTCTCTACTCAAGATCAAGCTGCTGCTGCAATAGCTGCTGCTGGTATTGGAGTATTTGCATGGAAAGGACAATCTATCGAAGAAGCAGATTGGTGCATCGAGCAAACGTTATTCTTCGGAAGTTCTGATAAACCTTTAAACATGATTTTGGATGACGGAGGAGATTTAACTAATATCGTTTTTGACAAATACCCTGAATTGATTCCTCATATTAAAGGATTAAGTGAAGAAACAACAACTGGTGTTCATCGCTTATACGAGCGGATGGCAAATGGTACATTACCAATCCCTGCTATAAACGTTAATGATTCAGTTACTAAATCAAAATTTGATAACAAATATGGTTGTCAGGAATCATTGGTTGATGCTATTCGCAGAGCTACTGATGTAATGATGGCTGGTAAAGTTGCTGTTGTTGGTGGTTATGGAGATGTGGGCAAAGGATCTGCATTAAGTTTACGTGGAGCTGGCGCTCGTGTAATCGTTACCGAAATTGACCCTATTTGTGCATTACAAGCAGCAATGGACGGATTTGAAGTTAAAAAAATGATTGATGCAGTAAAAGAAGCTGATATCGTTGTTACTGCTAGTGGTTGCAGAGATTTGATTACTGAAAACCATTTCAGATCAATGAAAGACAAAGCTATTGTTTGTAACATCGGTCACTTTGATATCGAAATTGATATGGCTTGGCTGAATGACAACTATGGCAATACAAAAAATACCATCAAGCCTCAAGTTGACATGTATACTATCGAAGGAAAAGATGTAATTGTATTAGCTGAAGGCCGTTTAGTTAATTTAGGTTGTGCAACTGGACACCCCAGCTTTGTAATGAGTAATTCATTCACAAATCAAACTCTAGCTCAGATTGAACTTTGGACTAATACTGACAAGTACGAAAACAAAGTTTATGTTTTACCTAAGCATCTTGATGAGAAAGTAGCTCGTTTACACTTAGCTAAAATTGGAGTTGAATTAGATATATTAACCAATGATCAATCTGAATATTTAGGGATTCCTAAAGAAGGCCCTTATAAAACAGACATGTATCGTTATTAATACAGATTTCAAATCTATAATACAATACCCTCTTTTTAGAGGGTATTATTTTTTAATTTTGTTTTATAAAATACAAATTTGTACATCAACATTCATACACATCAAGCTCCTAGTATCAGCCATGATACCAATTGGAGCCTATTCAACATCCATAAGAATTTTAATACTTTCAACTCCCTATCTTATTATTCAATGGGCATTCACCCTTGGTATATAAAAAACGAACCCATATCAGAGGAGATCATCGAATTGAAAATGAATAGCACAAAACAAAACATACTTGCTATTGGCGAATGTGGATTGGACAGGTTTTGTGAAACACCTTATAAACTTCAACAAGAGATTTTCAAACAACAAATTATTTGGGCAAATGAAATTGCAAAACCATTAATCATTCATAGTGTAAGAACTTATGACGATGTTTTGCAAACACTTAAAGACAACAAAAATATCATGCCTGTAATTTTTCATGGATTCAATAAGAATAAAATTATCGCTCAAAAAATAATAGCATCTGGTCACTATATATCATTCGGAAAAGATTTAAGTAAATCTGAATTAGAAACAGTAATTGCATCAGTACCTCTGGACAAAATTTTTCTTGAAACGGATGAGAGTGATTTGCCCATAGAATTTATTTATAAAGAATTTTCTAGAATTAGAAACATACCCCTATCTCAGTTAATTTTGCAAACAAACAAGAATTTAAAAACAGTTTTTAAAATTTGATAAAATGATGGAAGATTTCTCTTGGTTGGGCAGAACTACCCTACTTATTGGTGATGAAAAAGTAAAACATTTATCTAACAAACATGTAATGGTTGTTGGAATGGGTGGCGTTGGATCTTTTGCCGCAGAATTTATTTGTAGAAGCGGTATTGGTAAAATGACGATTATTGACGGTGATTTTGTTGATCCCACAAATAGAAACAGACAACTTCCAGCACTTGCTATAAATCATGGCGTTTCAAAAGCCGACATCATGGCTGAAAGACTAAAAGCAATTAACCCAGAATTAGAGTTGAATGTGATAAAAGAATTTGTAAACCCTGAAATGGTTGAAGAAGTTCTGAAGCTCAATCCTGATTATATCATTGATGCAATCGACAGTATCACTCCAAAAGTCACATTTCTTAAACTCGCTTACGAAAAAAATATACCAACGGTAAGCAGTATGGGTGCAGGCGCAAAATTAGACCCAACTCAATTAAAAGTGGTGGACATATCAAAAACAATCATCTGTCCTTTTGCGCAACAAGTAAGAAAAGTTTTAAAACAACATAAAATTTACAAAGGCATCAAAGCTGTTTTTTCAACAGAGATGCCGATCAAAGAAAGCTTAATGATGACTGATGGAAAGAATTATAAAAAATCAGCTTATGGAACAATATCCTATTTACCAGCAACATTTGGAGCCGTAACTGCTTCTGTTGTTATCAGAGATTTAATCAGTGAATAAAAAAAGCGGGCATATCTTTGTGAACTTAAATAAATTATGACCAAGTTATCTGTAAATATCAATAAAATTGCTACCCTCAGAAATTCAAGAGGAGGGAACAACCCAAATCTTATTAAATGTGCAATGGATATTGAAAGGTTTGGTGCAGATGGCATTACTGTTCACCCCAGACCAGATGAAAGACACATCAAATATTCAGATGTAATGGAGTTGAAAAAAATATTGACAACTGAATTTAATATCGAAGGAAATCCAACTGAAGAAAAATTTGTAAAGCTAGTTATTGACAACCAACCTACACAAGTTACTTTGGTGCCTGATACAACTGAACAAATTACCAGTAATCAAGGATGGAACACTATTGAACATTTAGACTACTTAAAAAATATCATTTCGCTTTTCAAATCAAAAGGAATTCGTGTTTCTATTTTTGTTGATCCTGTTATTGAGATGATTGAAGGAGCAAAAAAAACTGGCACCGACAGAATTGAGCTTTACACAGAATCATACGCTAAAGCATTTCCAATTGACAAAAAAAAAGCAATCGAACCCTTTATCCATGCAGCAAAAAAAGCGAATGAGTTACAGTTAGGCATAAACGCAGGACACGATTTGGACTTAAACAATCTTACTTACTTCGCTAATATGATTCCAGAGCTAAAAGAAGTTTCTATTGGGCATGCGCTAATTAGTGATGCAATATATTTTGGATTGGAGAATACAGTCCAATTATACAAACGTCAGTTGAAATAGATTTTAAATTCATTAGTCAAATACTAATCCTGTTCTGTACGAACAGTAGTGAGAGACAAGCGGGAAGGTGTCAACCGGCTATAAACAGGCGGTAAAATAATATCGAAGGGATAAGTTTAATTATTTAATTACACTTTCCAATTTTGAATCCAAATCCGGACCTCTCAAATTCTTACCAATAATGACTCCATTTGGATCAATTAAAAAGTTTTGGGGGATACTATTAATTCCGAATTTTTGAGCAACAGCATTTGTCCAACCCTTTAAATCACTTACATGAGTCCAAGTCAGTCCGTCACTATTAATGGCTTGTATCCATGGATCTTTAGATTTGTCTAATGAAATACCTAACACTGTAAAATTCTTACTGCTGTATTTTTTGTAAGCATTTACTACGTTTGGATTTTCACCGCGACAGGGGCCACACCAGCTCGCCCAGAAATCTATCAAAACATATTTTCCTCTGAATGACTTTATATTAATTGGTTTGCCATCAACATCATTTTGCTCAAAATCAGGTATCACTGTACCAATATCTCCAATTTTAGGTTCCTGAGCCTTTTTTTGACTTAATTCCTGAAACTTCTGTTGAATAACCATGCCTGCTTGTTCATTGGATATCAACTTCGGATTTCCTTTAAATGCATCATTGAATGCTTGCGACAAAGCATCTAAATTTAAATCCTTAACCCCTTGGTTTGACAATTGAGTTGAAATATCGATACCAATAGCATAACTAAAACTATCTAACCCATTTTTTAGCTCTAATGATTTTAAATTATTTTGGGTTGATTTATTTTGCTTTTGTGCAAAAGCGAGTACAGGAATGAAACAAACTGCAATCAGAATTCTTTTCATATTTATTACTTTAGAAAATTATGAAGTTAAAGTTAATCATTATTGACAATAATATTAAATTTAAGGAATCAAATACGCTATATGTGAAGCCAATTAGCTAACATTATTTCCCCTTTTGGTGTCAAAATACTTTCAGGATGAAACTGCAATCCATTTAGATCATAGCTTTTGTGTCGAAGTCCCATTATGTTCCCCCAATCATCAACACCTGTGATAGATAAACAATCAGGAAATCCATCTTTCGAAACTACCCAACTATGATATCTTCCAACCTTCTCAATTTCAGACAGCCCTTCAAATATTGGGTTTTCTCTTTCTAAAATATTAAACTGAGTTGCCACGCCATGAAAAACTGCATCTAAATTCTTTAGCTTAGCACCAAAAAACTCACCTAGAGCTTGATGTCCTAAACATATACCTAAAATTGATTTAGATGAAGCGTATTCCTGAATCACACTTTTTAGCATCCCTGCTTCATCTGGGAGACCTGGTCCTGGAGAGAGAATAATTTTATCATACTCTACTATCTTTTCCAGCGTCCATTCGTCGTTTTTACACACGGCTATTTTAGTGTGAAGAATTTTCTCCACCATGTGCACCAAATTATATGTAAATGAATCGTAATTATCGAAAACTAAAATTCTCGTCATAATAAAAATAAAAAAGACGGAAATAATCCGTCTTGAAAATTAGTTTATTTGATTAATTAAGCAAACTTTTTTGCATCTTCCAAAAACTTCGCCAAACCAATATCTGTAAGTGGATGCTTTAACAATCCTAAGATTGAATCCAATGGACAAGTGCAAACGTCTGCTCCTGCTTCTGCACACTTAATAATGTGATTTGGATTACGAATAGAAGCTGCTAATATTTCTGTCTTAAATCCCTGAATACTGAATATTTGACGCATTTGATGAATCAAATCCATTCCATCCCAACCACTGTCATCTACTCTACCTATAAATGGCGAAACGTACGTAGCTCCTGCTTTTGCAGCAAGTATTGCCTGACCTGATGAAAATACTAAAGTACAATTGGTTCTGATTCCATTTTGAGTAAACCATTTTATAGCTTTGATGCCATCTTTAATCATTGGCACTTTAACTACGATATTTTTATGAATAGCCACTAACTTTTTACCTTCTTCAATAATACCTTCAAAATCAGTTGAAATTACTTCTGCACTGATATCACCATCTACCATTTCGCAAATAGTTTTGTAGTGCTGCATTACTGCTACTTCACCTTTTATCCCTTCTTTAGCCATTAACGACGGATTGGTTGTAACGCCATCCAAAATACCTAATTCATTAGCTTCTTTTATTTGAGCAAGGTTTGCAGTATCGATAAAAAATTTCATGATGTTATATTAATTCAACAGTTAAAAATCAAAAGTAAAAAGTAAAAAGTAAAATTCAAAAATTTATATAAGAAACAGAATAAGTTTATTATTTTAATTTTAGAATCTTTATTAAAAAAAAATGGCAAGTTACTTACATCGCACCGCTCAACCATCTACCCTTGCTATCTTCCGATCCTGGGGGAATTCAACAGGAGCTGGTCGTATAAGACTTGCCGTTGCAAATATAGGGGTTTTGTTTAAAGGTTCAATAAGTTTGGAAGGTTTGAAATGTTCAAAAGGTTGAATTTGTTTAAAGGGTTTAATTTTCGTCAAAAAACTCCAATCAATCAATCAACCAATCAATCAATCAACCAATCAACCAATCAACCAATCAACCACCCCCCCCTAATTCACCATTGGTCTTGCAACTGCCGTTTTTCTTGAATTGATTGTGGACACTCCTATCAATTGATCATTTCTGTCGGTAAAAGATTTGTAATAAACCAAGATGGTATAATCATTTTCTGTTTCCCAATAATTACCTTCTAAATCTGTTTTTAGAGATGGGTCATTTTTATCTGCAAGAATGTAAGTGTAGTTATAATATCCCTGTTTTAAAAAAGCACTTCCTTCATACCTTTCTTTTTCACTATTGTAAGTCATTTTCCATTGATCCGTAAGATTGTATCCTGAAAAGGCTCCTGCTATGTAAATATCCTTATTATGATAGGGTATCCCATCAGGAGGAGAAAAATTGAAATTGAATTTCGCATAATCGGCCTGCCAAAATGGATTAATGCTTTCATAAGTAGAAATATTATATGAACCATTATAATCAGGAAAGTAGATATACTGTTGAGTAGTTCTGTCTATGTCATTCTTTAGGTTAAATTCTGCGATATTATCATTATAAACTCCATTATCAACTCTGTCGCCATAGAGTCTGAAACTTCTGATATCCAGCCATCGCCATTCTTTCCCACCCGGAAAGACTCCAATATTTTCGCTATTGTACTCTAACATATTTCCCCTTACATATGTTGGAGCTATATCTCTTTGAGCATTATCCCACCTATTATTTTGTAAAATCACAACCTTAAATTGCTGAGCAGCACTAAAGGTATTGTTAACCTTATTATTAACTGTAAAGCGTAAACGCTGATGGGTGTAAAATAATTGAGTAGAAAAAGGCTGTACCACCTCAGAACTGATTATAGCTTTTTGCTGAACAACAAGCATTTGTTTAGTAAAAACAACTTTGGAAGTATCCCCATCCAAATATACTTTCAATAAATAGTTCCCGGATTTTACTGGATAACCATCTTGTCCGGGAAGAAAAGCCTGATAATGAGTGTATTTTTTATATGCCAAAGTAGAAAACCTGTATGTTGTTATTCTGTTTTGAATAAACCCCTTAATAAAATCAAAAGAATTTAAAGACGAAGGTTTCCAATTATAATCACAAAGTACGAATGTGTAATAATAATTTTTAAATCCTCCATCCAAATCGTCAAAATTCAGTTCAAGTTTATTTGGATTATCGATATTGTAAACTGGAATGCCCTGCTGATTTCCATATTGAAACAACTGAATCGTTTTTATATTGGATCTGTATATTTTTTCTACATTTTGAGCGTACAAATTTTGCAATGAGATTAATATTGCAATAAAAAAGTTGGCCTTAGTTAGTTTCGAAACAAAATTCATATAATAACAAACTTGAATTACTTTTGAAAGATAATAAAAAAGAAGATTGAACACATCATTATTAATTGCAAAAAGAATCGCATTAAAGAATAAGCAGAACTTTTCAAGCTTTATCATAAAGCTTGCAATTACAGCAACTACATTAAGTGTTGCGGTTATGATTGTTGCATTAAGTTTTGTAAACGGTTTTCAATCGGCTATAAGTAATAAAATATTCAGTTTTTGGGGGCATATCAGAGTTCAACAAAATCTTGAGGATAAAGTAGATATTTCAGAAGAATACCCAATAGAACAAAATGACGTTGTTGAAAATTATTTGAAGCACAAGCAGAGTATTGTTTCAGTAGAAAGATATGCAACAAAATCTGCTATTCTAAAATACAATTCTAATATTGAAAGTATTTTACTAAAAGGTATCGACAGCAGTTTTGATTTCAATCGAATGCAATCCTTTTTATTCAAAGGAAACTGGCTAAGATTCAAAGACAGCGGATACAGCAAAGAAATCATGATCAGCAAATACACTGCCAATCAAATTGACATCAAAGAAGGTGACAGTTTAATTGTTTTTTTCTTTAGAGAAGACGGCAGCAAAACCGCTAGAAAATTGATCGTATCAGGGATATTTAAAACAGGAATAGAAGACTATGATAAGAATTTCGCTTTTTGCGATATCAATTTAATCAGAAAACTAAATCAATGGAATACCAATCAAATTGGTGGTTATGAGGTTTATTTGAACGATTATAAAAAAACAGATTCTATCAACAAACAGATCTACGAAGAACTTCCTCAAAGCTGGTATAGCAGAAGCATCAGAGAAATTTATCCTAACATCTTTGATTGGCTCAATTTACAAGGGCAAATTAAAAATATATTGATTGGCATCATGAGCATCATTGCTATAATTAATTTAATTACTTGCCTGATAATTCTATTGTTAGAAAGAACACAAATGATTGGAATTTTAAAAAGTATTGGAGCGAATAACTGGCTGATTCAAAAAGTATTTCTTTACAACATTTCTATTATTTCAATAATTGGAATTGTTTTGGGCACCATTATTGGATTAGCGATTTGTTGGATACAACAAAAAACAGGTTTTATAAAATTAGACGAAGAAGCCTACTTTATCTCAAAAGCAAGCGTGGAAATTGTTTGGTGGCAAGTAATTCTTGTAGATTTATCTACTTTAATTATTTGTTTTATGTCTTTAATTCTTCCTACCTTTTTAATTAACAAGATCTCACCTATTAAATCTATCAGATTTTCTTAGTTCATTACCTTTTGAATTCATAAAGCATAATGGATGTAGCCACTGCAGCATTTAATGATTCCGCCTCCCCTATTTTAGGAATCGTAATCATTTCATCGGCACAGTTCATCACTTCATGTGAAACTCCATTAGCTTCATTACCTATGATTAATATTGCTTCGTTTTTATTTTCGATTTGATTTAATTTCAAACCATTCAATGCGCTACAATAAATCGGAATGTTTTTATTTTTTTGGAGCCATTTAATCAAGTCTGTATAAATAATATTTACTCTTGACAAACTCGACATTGTACTTTGTACCACTTTTGGATTATAGCAATCAACTGTATTCATTGAACATACAATATTCTTAATCCCAAACCAGTCGGCAGTTCTTATAATAGTACCCATATTTCCTGGGTCATTAATATCATCTAAAACCAGAGTAATTGATTCTTTAATATCGAATTCAGAAACAGGTGTCCTTTTCTTAAATAATCCCACTACTTTGTTAGGAGATTTGAGTGCGGAAATCTTTTCCAGCTCAAATTCTTCTACAACCTGCAACTTCTCTTTAAATTTTTCTAATAAAATATTATCTAACTCATCCATCCAACTTTTTATTAAAAAAAGAGCCTCCAAATCAAAAAAGTCATTCGCTAAAAGTTCTGTCATTAATTTCGGCCCCTCAGCTACAAAAACATGATATTCATCTCTAAATTTTTTGTGCTGTAAACTTTGAATATATTTGACATTCGCTTTACTTAACATTGAGCTGTTTTTATGAGATATTTTAAATTTTTCAAATCAAAATTAATACTATCAAATCAATTCCTGTTGATAATATTAATTTTCACCTCATGCGGTAAGCCCTTTGTAAGAAAAGCCCCAAAAAATCAATATTATCTTTATCAAAATAAAATTGAAATTATAAATCCCTTTTTAAATAAATCTTATAAGAAAGAGCTTACACAAAAACTATTTCTTCAAATAGAAGACAATGCAAAAATAAAAGCAAAGCAGAAATTTATATTTTTCAAAATGCTAAAGCAACCTTTTGTTTACGATAGCAATTTGAGTAGATTATCATCCGAAAATATGAAAGCTGCTTTATTTCATATTGGATATTACAATTCTGAAGTTTCTTTTTTCACTGATACTTCAAATAAAAGAATCAATGTAAGGTATATTGTTAAAACCGGAACACCGACTCACATCGAAGCTGTTCAATACAAAATAAACAACATTGAAACTAAAGGCTTTATTTCTGAAAGTGATCGATATTCTTACCTTAAGAAGAATACCACTATTACAAAAGCTGCGGTCATAACTGAAATAGGTAGACTTGTTGACAGTTTCAGAAATAACGGATACTATAAATTCACTGCGACAGAATTAAAAGTACTCGGAGATACAACAATAAAAGCATTAACTACAATTTCTGATGACCCATTTGAACAAATCAGAATTTTAGCAGATGCTCAAAAACAAAAAGATTCACCAAAAATAAAATTAGCAATCGTTTTCAATAAAGAATCAGATTCTAGCAAATTCCAAAAATACTTTATAAAAAATATTTACATTAATTGCGATTACAAAATTGGTGATAGTTGGAATGATAGCACATTGACAATTTTGAAAACAAAAAATTATCATATAGGATTTCATCAAAAATCAATCAATCCAAAATTATTCGAAAATAACATTACTTTAAAGCCAGGCAGTTTATACAAACAAACAGAATATTACAATACTCTTTTCAACCTCAATAAACTTGGAATTTGGCAAGGCATAGAAATTCAATTTATTGAAACAAAAGAAAACACAAATCAACTTGATGTTTTTATTAATTTACCCTTATCAAAAAAATATGGATTTGAAACCGGGATAGAGCTAAGTTATTCTGCAGCAAGTAATACCAGCAATTTGATTGCAGGAAATTTGTTTGGTATTATTGGGAATGTTACAATCCTAAACAGAAATTTAGCAAGAGAAGCTATAAGAATGACTCACAATTTCAGAGGAGGAATAGAATTAGACAATAATATAGGCTTAAAGCGAAGTTTAATTAATTCAAATGAAATTGGCTACTCTAACTCAACTACATTTCCTCGTCTAATTTTATCATACATCCCAAATGCATTTATTGGAAAATCAAATAAAAACAAAGGAGAAAGTTTTATTAATTTAAACACAGCATACAACACAAGATTAAACTTATTTAATCAACAGTCAATCGGAGCAAGTTTTGGATGGTCTGGCACCAACAAATTCAATTGGAGATGGATATTTTCTCCGATAAATTTAGGATACAGCAATTTGCTTAACCAAAGCGATAGCTTCAGAACAATTTTAACTGAAAATCCTTTTTTAAACTATTCATATAATACAGCGTTATTTGCCGGAAGCAGCTTCAGTTTATCAAAATTGAATTCTAATTATAAACATAAAAATAGCTTATCAAAAGAACTTTCAATGAAGATAAATGCGGAAGAGTCTGGTTTAACCTGGGGGCTTTTACCATATTTGACCAAATATAAAAGACGATTCATTAGAACAGATTTCGAGGTCAAATACACCATAAAATATCAAAAATCAAGTCTTGCTTTTAGAGGTTTTTCTGGGATTGGTATTCCATTACTTGGAACTGACACTAATAAAACACTTCCATTTTTCAAACAATATTTTGCAGGAGGAAGTAATAGCATGCGCGGATGGCCTGTTAGAGGAATTGGGCCCGGTGGAAGACCACTTATTCCGTTCGAATCTGGTAAAACAATTTTTAATGACAGAACTGGCGATATTCAATTTGAAGTGAATGCCGAATACAGATATGATATCGCAAAAATCATTCCTAATACGCTAACTTTAAGAGGCGCGTTCTTTACAGACATTGGTAATGTATGGAATTTAAATAACACCAAACTTGACGGCTCAGCCGACAGTTCTCAAATCAGTTTAAAGGATTTTTATAGTCAACTTGGAGTGACAGCCGGCACAGGTTTTAGACTAGACTTCAACTACTTTGTAGTCAGATTTGATTTAGGTTTCAGAATAAAAAGACCTGAGCTTTTTTATATCAAAGATGGCTGGAATGCCCCAAATATCGGACTTAATGATGCATTCAATAAAATTTTTTCTAGGGGAACAGATGACGAATTCAAAAAATGGAGATACGAGAATTTCAATTTCTCAATTGGTATTGGATACTCCTTCTAAGATACATTTTGATTAATACTATCAAGAAACTCATCAACACCAACTGTATTTTCAACTTTAAATTCCCCAATTGCAGTTCTTCTCAAACTACTTAAATAAGCTCCGCAATTTAATGCCAATCCAAAATCATTCGCCAAACTTCGTATATACGTTCCTGTTGAACAAACGACTTTGAATTCTACTTTTGGTAAATCAATTTTTATGATTTCAAAACTAACTATCGAAACTCTTCTTGGTTTCAAATCAATATCCTTTCCTGTTCTTGCCAATTCATACAAAGGCTTACCTTCTTGCTTTAATGCAGAATAAATAGGAGGAAACTGGTCTATTTCGCCGATAAACTTTTTGGAAGCCTCAAGAATCATTTTTTCATCAATACTGGATATATCTTTTTGTTGTTCAGGCAAGCTCTCAAGATCATACGTTGGAGTAACCGCTCCTAAAATAAAGGAGCCAGTATATTCCTTTCGCTGAGCCATGTAATCGTTTATTTTCTTTGTATACTTTCCTGTACAAATGATGAGCAATCCTGAAGCCAATGGATCGAGGGTTCCTGCATGTCCTACTTTTTTAATTCGAATTGCGCTTCGTATTTTTTTTACCACATCAAAAGAAGTCCAATGAATAGGCTTATCCAACAGAAGCACTTTTCCTTCTTCAAGTTCAGCTTTCAATTCTGGAGAGATATTTATTTTTCTTGAAGGTCTCAGACTTAGCAACCCCTCCTCTTTAAGATGTGCACTGTGTTTTTTAAGATAACTTCCTTTACTCAAAATATGTTAATTGGTAGAATGAATTAATAAGCTCTGGCGAACAGCACTCTTTGTGAGCTTGGATTACCTGTCAGTATACATTTACCTGATTCTTGTTTATTATCAAGAGGAATACATCTGATAGTAGCTTTGGTTTGTTCTTTAATTTTCTCTTCTGTTTCTGGATTACCATCCCAATGAGCAGCAACAAATCCGGCTTTGTTATCCAGTAAATCAACAAACTCATCCCAAGTGTTTGCTTCTCTGATATTTTCATTTCTGAAAGCAAGGGCTCTATTGAAAATATTTTGCTGAATTTCTTCCAATAAATTTTTAATGTATGTTGCCAACCCATCTATTGATACACTTGACTTTTCTTTAGTGTCTCTTCTTGCCAACTCTACTACATTATTTTCGATATCCCTTAATCCTAAGGCTACACGTACTGGAACACCTTTTAATTCATACTCAGCAAATTTCCATCCCGGACGGGCATTTTCACTATTATCATATTTCACAGAAATACCTAAAGCTTTTAAATCTTTAACCAATGTGGAAACTTTTTCATCAATAACCGGCTTACTTTCTTCTCCTTTATAAATTGGTACAATCACCACTTGCAAAGGTGCAATTCTTGGAGGCATAATCAAACCCTGATCATCACTGTGAGCCATAATCAAAGCACCGATTAATCGAGTTGACACCCCCCAACTGGTTGCCCAAACATATTCCTGTTTATTTTCTTTATTCAGGAACTGTACATCAAATGCTTTAGCAAAATTTTGTCCTAGAAAATGTGAAGTACCTGCCTGTAAAGCCTTACCATCTTGCATCAACGCTTCAATACAATAAGTATCTTCAGCTCCAGCGAATCTTTCATTTGCTGTCTTTACTCCTTTGATTACTGGTACAGCCATGTACTCTTCAACGAAAGTAGCATACACTTCAAGCATTTTTTTTGTCTCTTCAATAGCTTCCTCTTTTGTTGCATGAGCGGTATGACCTTCCTGCCACAAAAATTCTGCTGTGCGTAAGAACAATCTGGTTCTCATCTCCCATCTTACCACATTAGCCCATTGATTCACTAAAATTGGCAAATCGCGATAAGACTGAATCCAGCTTTTATAGGTATTCCAAATGATAGCTTCACTGGTTGGACGAATAACCAACTCTTCTTCCAGTTTGGCTTCGGGGTCAACAATAAGCTTGCCTTTGTTGTTTGGATCATTCTTTAAACGATAATGGGTAACCACTGCACATTCTTTTGCAAAACCTTCTGCATTTTTTTCTTCTGCCTCAAACAAACTCTTGGGAACAAACAAAGGGAAATATGCATTAACGTGACCTGTTTCTTTGAACATTTTATCCAACTGATCTCTCATGTTTTCCCACAAGGCATATCCATATGGTTTGATTACCATACAACCTCTAACAGCAGAATAATCCGCAAGCTCTCCTTTTATCACCAAATCATTGTACCATTGAGAATAATCTGTAGCCCTTGATGTTAATTCTTTACTCATATTTATATTTTAATAGCCATTTAAATTTGTGCAAAAATATGGCATTATTGCTTACCTATGATATAGATTGAATGATGTGATGTAAAATGGTTTCTAATTCAGGCTGAAACCAACACATGGCTGAATCTCTTTTAAACCAAGTCAATTGTCTTTTTGCGTAATGACGGGTATTTTGCTTAATCAATTCGATTGCACGTTGTTTGTCATTATTACCTTCGAAATAATCAAACAACTCCGAATATCCTACTGTTTGCAAGGCATTAAGGTTTTTAAATGGGATAAGTTGTTTTGCTTCTTCAATCAGACCTTCAGCAATCATCATATCAACTCTGGTATTGATTAAATCGTATAAAATTTGTCTGGGAAGTTCCAATCCGATTTTTATGATATTGAAATCTCTTTTTAATTTCGAGCCTTTTTGATAAGTCAATATTGAGTTGCCTGTATTTAAAATTACTTCGAGGGCACGCATCATTCGTTGAGGATTTTGCATTTCACCATTGGAAGCATACACTGGATCTTTTTCATGCAACTTTTTAGTCAACCAATCCATCCCCTTTTGATTAAATTCATCAATCACTTGGTCTCTTAATTCAGGTGGAGTAGCAGGAATACTATCCATGCCTTCGCAAAAGGCTTTAATGTACAACCCAGTTCCACCAACCATTACAGCAACATCATTATTATTAAAAATAGAATGAACTGCATCTAATGCATATCTTTCATAGTCGACCACATTAACGCTTTTGTGAATAGAATGTGAATTGATGAAATAATGTTGGGCCATTTTTAATTCTTCGGAAGAAGGCTTGGCTACACCAATTTTCAATTCTTGATAGCACTGACGACTATCCGCAGATATAATTGATGTGGAGAAATGTTGTGCGATTTGAATTGCCAATTTGGTTTTACCAACTGCTGTTGGTCCGGCAACAATAATGCAAGTTTTATTCATGATGTTATTGAGTTTGTGAAGAACTCTAAAACAAATCAAAATTATTAAAAATCTTCGTTGGCATCCTGAGAGCTATCTTCATCAGTTGCTTCTGAAATATCATCATCATCACCTTCATGGCCAAAACCATCACTCAAAGCATCAGGAGCTAAATCGTACTTTTCTTCAATTTCAGCAAGACGTGTATCTATCAATCCTTTGGTGCCATATTGCGAAGGGCCTAAACCTTCTGTTCTAACGCAGGAAGGATAAGTGGTATTTTTACTTTCTTCTTTATCAACATTAATTAACTCTACCATAAAACGCCAATTTTTTACAAAATCATAATCGTAAATAAACTTTTGATTAGGATCAGCTATCTGGCTTCCGATATTCACTTCCGACATGATTAATGGATCAACTTTATAGGACTTATCATACTTTTCGAGAGAGATTTCTCTTCCTTCCTGCCAAGCATCGTTACTTTTATAAAATGTAGCAGCATGCTTGCTATCAAACTCATAACTTTTTAGAACTGCGAGATGTAGATCGTAGAATGTTTGAATATGCTTAATAACGATATCTCTATAAACACTTTCGTCTTCTTCCCAGTAGATTCTGAATTTTAATATTGCCATAAATCAAAAATAAGAAAAAAGGAGTAAAACGTTATGTAAGTTTAGTAGGTTTAATAAGTTCTGTAGGTTTGAAAGGTTTTGGATGTTTGTGGTTTGTGGTTTGTGGTTTGTGGTTTGTGGTTTGTGGTTTGTGGTTTGTGGTTTGTGGTTTGTGGTTTGTGGTTTGTGGTT